>CANFJV010000162.1 GCA_947447225.1 Acidimicrobiaceae bacterium | reverse complement strand
GGCCCAACGACACTGGCGCACGTGACGTCAGCTGCGCCACCGATTCTTCCCACGACTGAGACAGTTCTTGGTGGTCAGCAAAAGTGGTCGCTGACGCGTCATGAGGAGTCATGGGATCTGGGGCGAGCAAGAGCGCGATGACGTGCTTGCAATGGACGCGGATCGGGCACGTGCAGCTTGAGATGAGGGTGTCAATGCGGCCGTTCTGGTCACGAGTGAGCGTGGCCGACACCACGTAGGGACGCGAAGCGGTGCCGGTGGCTTCGCCAACGACATGGAGGCCATTGGCGGACGCCATCTTTTTGACGACCCGACCAGCGAGGGCGTAGGCAACTCCACGAGAGTAGGAACCGCCATCGACGAGTTGTCGAAGCCGTTCACGGTCGGCTTTGGTAATCACTGAATTCCTCTATGCCAAATCTTCAGAATCGCCAGGGCCTCGCTCGATTGAGTGAACTTCTCAATCGTTGCAGCCACGACGGGACCTAGTTTCGTCGAGCCTCAACTAGGTCAAGCAGCGTCTCCAAAATCACTTCGAAGCGGAAGTCCTTTGGTGTAAAGACCGCGTCGACGCCTTGGGCTCGAAGTGCCGCTGCGTCTTCTTCAGGGATGATGCCACCAACGACCACGGCGGCACCTGAGCCAGCACTTTTGAGCCCGCTAAGAATTTCGGGGATGAGTTGCAAGTGTGAACCCGAAAGAATAGAGATGCCGACCACGTCGACGTCTTCATCGATAGCGGCGGCCACGATCTCGGCCGGGGTCAGGCGAATGCCTTGGTAGATGACTTCAAAGCCACCATCGCGAGCAGCAACGGCAATTTGTTCTGCCCCGTTTGAGTGGCCATCGAGTCCAGGCTTCGCCACAAGCAGCCGTGGTGGTTGACCCGTCCGCTCGGTAATGGCCTTGGAACGTGCCACGACGGGTGCCAACTCTTGACCACGGTGACCAATGCCACCGGAAACGCCAGTTGGGGCTCGGTATTCACCGAACACGTCACGAAGCGTTGCTGCCCACTCACCGGTCGTGCCGCCAGCCTTGGCGAAGGCCAAGGTCGGCACCATGATGTTGTCGTTCGGGTCAGTGGACTCGGCCACTCGACGAAGTTCGGCAATGGTTGCAACGATTGCGGCCTCATCACGGGTTCCCCGCCAGGCTTCAACATCGGCCTTCAGTTCGGCATCGACCTTCGGGTCGACCTTCATGATGGCTTCGAGCTCATCGGACTGGAGCGGTGATGGTGCGGTCTCAGTGAAACGGTTCACGCCAATGACGGTCTGCTCGCCCGTTTCAATGCGACGAACTCGCTCGGCTTGGCTGCGCACCAAGCGCTGCTTCATCTCTTCAACCGCTTCGAATGCACCGCCCAACTCCAAAATCTCTTGGAGTTCCGCCTTGGCGTTCACCATGAGTTCGGTCGTCAACTTCTCCATGACGACAGAACCTTGGAAGAGATCGCCGTATTCGAGCAGGTCTGATTCAAACGCCAAGACTTGTTGGATGCGAAGACTCCACTGCTGGTCCCATGGGCGGGGGAGGCCAAGTGCTTCATTCCACGCTGGAAGTTGCAGGGCTCGGGCTCTGGCATCTGCCGACAAGGTGACGCCAAGCGCCTCCAGCACAATTCTCGTGATGTTGTTCTCGGGCTGCTGTTCCGTTAAGCCCAGTGAGTTGACTTGGACGCCATAGCGAAAGCGACGGAGTTTCGGGTCCTCAACGCCGTAGCGCTCCAAGCAGATGTCGTCCCAGAGCTTGGTGAAGGCCCGCATCTTGGCCGTCTCTTCAACAAAGCGAATACCGGCGTTGCAGAAGAAGGAAATCCGACCGACAACTTCGGGCAGAAGTTCTGGTGCGACTTTGCCCGAGTCTCGAACGGCATCCAACACGCCAATAGCGGTGGCTAACGCAAAGGCCACTTCTTGGGTTGGGGTGGCTCCGGCTTCTTGAAGGTGGTAGCTGCAGACGTTGATGGGGTTCCACTTTGGAACATTCACCACGGTGTAGGCCACCATGTCGACAATGAGGCGAAGCGAGGCCTTCGGCGGGAAGATGAAGGTTCCTCGGGAGAGGTATTCCTTCACAATGTCGTTTTGAGTTGTGCCTTGAAGTCCTTCGAGCGGAGCACCTTGTTCTTCGGCGTGAGCCAAGTAGAGACCAAGCAACCACGCAGCAGTTGCATTGATCGTCATTGAGGTGTTCATCTCAGCAATCGGGATCTGGTCAAACAACTGCCGCATGTGGCCGAGATGCACGACGGGCACGCCGACTTTGCCGACTTCACCCGCTGCTCGAGGATCGTCTGGGTCGTATCCCGTTTGGGTCGGAAGATCGAACGCGATCGACAGACCGGTCTGGCCCTTGGCCAGATTGGTCCGGTAGAGGGCATTCGACGCCGTGGCGGTCGAGTGTCCGGAGTAGGTCCGCATGACCCACGGAGCTGAACGCTTTACCTGCTTTGCCGCACCGTCAGTCACTTTGGTGGCTTACTTCTTGGCGTAGTCGTAGAAGCCAGCACCGGACTTGCGGCCAAGTTGACCGGCAGCAAGCATGCGACGAAGGGTCGGCGCAGCGTTGGCTGCCTGGGACTTCGTCTCGGCATAGAGGGCGTCGAGAATTGCCACCGAGGTGTCAAGGCCAACAAGGTCAAGCAGGGCAAATGGTCCCATGGGGAAGCCACAGCCGCCCTTCATGGCCGAGTCGATGCCTTCCTTGGTCGCAACACCGTTTTCCATGAGGGTCACGGCGTGGTTGAGGTAGGGGAAGAGGAGGGCGTTCACAATGAAGCCCGCACGGTCGGTGACTTCAACCGGGTCCTTGCCACAAGCAGCAGCAAACGCAGTGACTTCCGAGATGGTCTCGTCCGATGAGGTCAGCGCACGAACAATTTCTACGAGCGCCATGGCTGGAGCTGGGTTGAAGAAGTGCACACCGCAAACCTTGTCGGCACGGCCCGTGGCAACTGCCATTTCAACAACGGGCAACGTCGAGGTGTTGGTGGCGATGATGGCGTCAGCCTTGACAATGCCATCGAGTTCTTTGAACAGGGCCAACTTGACGGCCAAGTCCTCAACAACGGACTCAATGACGAGGTC
>CANFJV010000161.1 GCA_947447225.1 Acidimicrobiaceae bacterium | reverse complement strand
TGGTGCGTTGTGACGCGTGACCACCACAGAAATCTTGAACTCGCCGAAGTTCGCCGCCTTCAAGTGCTCCATCGCCGCAATTGCCGAGGCAAACGATCCCTCACCACGCACGTGGTCATTGGTTGCCGCGTCAGCACCATCAAGACTGATCTGGATGTCGAGGTAACCAAGGCCAGCTAAGTACGTTGCATTGTCGGCCGTTATGCGGGTGCCATTGGTCGAGAACTTGACGCCGACATTTTTCTTCGTGGCGTACTCGAGAAGTTCAAAGAAGTCCGTGCGAACCATGGGCTCGCCGCCGCCAATGTTGACGTAGAAGATCTGCATCTCGACCATCTCATCGATGATGCGCTTTGCCTCATCGGTGGACAGTTCACGAGGATCACGGCGACCCGACGAGCTGAGACAATGCACGCAGGCCAAATTGCAGGCGTACGTCAGTTCCCAGGTCAAACAAATCGGCGCGTCAAGACCTAGTTTGAAGCGGTCCCGCAAGGATGGTTCAGGAGACAACGAGCACCTCGGATTGAGCGAGTCGGGCGAGTGCCGCGACATAGGACTGTTGTTGCGGTGGGGCAATGGTCGCTGCGATTGCCGCATCGGCGGAATCAAAATCGGCCAAGTCGTGCACCAGTTGCACGAGGTCTTTGGATTTCAAAAACACCAAGCGACGATTGCCGTAGTGGTAGGCCAAAGCACCAAATTGTTCAGGTCGGATCGCAACGTCGGGCGATAACTTCCAATTGAGGCTCGCATCAAAATGAGGGAGCGTTTGCGATCCTTGAGGCTGCACGGTCTAGTAGACCCCGCACATCCCGTCGATCGAGACCTCCTCAACGAGCAGGTCGTCAACTTCGAGTTCTTCAGCATCGGTGTTCACTGCTGCGACTGCGGTCTCGTTGTCCATGAGTGCCTCACTTTCTCTGGCGAAATGTTACCGCGACCACACTCAGTTGCTGCTCGCTCAGTTTCCGGCCAAATACGGCTCAAGGAGTTGGTCAAGCGCAGGCGCAACATGGGTGACCCACTGGCGACTGAGGTGGGTGCCGTCGTAGTAGAGCACGGTGGAATTGGAAATGGTCGGACACTTGACCGGTCCGCAGGCCAAATTCACGACGGGAATCACCGGGAGAACCTTGCCTTTCACCAACATTGCAATCGCCTTGGTCATCTCGGCCATAAGCGGCCGCGAAGGAGCGTTCATCAACGAGCGCAACATTGCGCACGACGTTGCCTTTGTCGCCTTCAGGGCCAAGCAATTTGGGCTCGGGGCATCTTCAATGAACCACGGGATGTTGCCGAGCATCACCATCTTCGATTTGAGCGGAGCGAACGCCGTGACGAGGCGCTGCATGCCTTGCACAATGCCAATGGCGCGCTCAGCAGCGAGCGACGTCAGTGTTCCAATTCCACCACCCACGACAATGGCTTGTGGCTTCATGGCTAAGACCTTTGACTTTGCCCATGCGTTGAATGCAGGGCACTGTGGATAGGCGGTTGCACCGTTGCCATCAGATTTGTGCTCGTCGTAGGTGTAGTCCGGCGATGGCCAAGGGTGACAGCCTGCTTTCGATAACACCACCACTTTCCAATGATGCGCAGACCCCCAGGAATCAAAGGCGGGTAGCCACTGGAACGCTTGCGAGTCGCCAAGGAGCACCATGGTCTTTGACGCACTCGTGTCGCCAAATTGACACTTGTTTACCGGCACCGAAGTGGCGACGCGATTGGCAAAACAGGGAGAAAACGCATAGGAGAACGCGTGAAACGACCATGCAGGCGTCCCCCATTCTGACGCTGGTGGATCAACGTTTTGAGGAACGCGGTTCTGCACCGATGCCGCGGTCAGCTCAAAGGTGACTTGTGCCAGCGGGTCGATAGCACCATGGGCGGGGGTTGGCACGCCAAAGACCAGTCCACCAACAACGGCAAGGCTCGCGAGAAAGAGGCGATGCTTGGCCATTGCTCAATCCTATTGCGTCTCCACTGCAGAAATTTCAGCAAATATTTCCCCAAGCGAGAAGGCCAGATGGCAACATCGAACCCTGCGGTGGCTGAACTTCGCTAGTGGCGCGAGACTGACCACGATGGATCAAGCACTTGCAACACTTCGCCATGAGCAAGCTCCAAACGAGCGTGACCTTGTCACCGGCAGTGTTGTCCAACTCGCTGACTCAGTGACGTTTGCTGAAGACGGCGGCGTGGTCCTCGGCGGCTCACCGTTTTCGATGCTGATCGTAAACAAGGCAGTCACCCGGCTTCTTCGGCGCTGGCAACAGCCAACCACACTGACGGAAAACGCCAACGAAGCCGCCCTTGCTCGGCGCCTTGAGCGGTCAGGGTTTCTCCACGTCAACGAGGTCATCGTGGCACCCGATGCCTTGGCAAGTGTCACCGTGGTGATCCCGACGCACGGTCGAGTGCGAGACGTGACCGCCCTGCTTGACGCGCTGCACGGCGAAGAGGTCATCGTGGTCGATGACGGCACCGAGCTTTCAGCGGCGCTTGAACTTGAAGCGGCATGTCACCTTCATGGCGCTCGCTATGTCCGTCATGAGGAGCCAAATGGCCCCGCTGCGGCGAGGAACTCTGGCGCGGCACTCGCCACTGGCGACGTGGTCTGTTTTGTCGACTCCGACGTCACCTTGCCAGAGCGCTGGAAACAGACCCTGGTCCCCCACTTCGCCGATCCGTGCGTGGGCGCAGTAGCGCCTCGTATTGGCGTGGAGAGCGAGGACCGCCTTCTCAGCCGTTACGAGCAATTTTCTTCACCGCTCGACCTTGGAGGAGTTGGCGGCAGTGTTCGACCAATGACGCGACTGGCCTATGTGCCAACAGCAATGGTGTTGGTCCGCCAATCGCTCGCAGCGCGATTCGATGAGGCACTCCGCATTGGTGAAGATGTCGACTTCATTTGGTCACTTGTTGAAGCGGGCTGGACAGTTCGCTATGTCCCAAGCGTCGTCGCGCTCCACCCGACTCGCCCGACCCTTGCGACCTGGCTGCAACAGCGGATGACCTATGGGCGAAGTGCGGGACCACTCGCCGTTCGCCACCCAAAAGCACTCACCCCAATTTCCACCTCAGGATGGACCGCCACGGCTTGGCTTGGCATCATCGTTGGTGCGCCGAGCG
>CANFJV010000160.1 GCA_947447225.1 Acidimicrobiaceae bacterium | reverse complement strand
CCATCATTGCGGTGACCAAAACAGAGTTTCGTGCCCGACAGCTGCATATGTCGTGGGGCGTGGCAGAAGTCATCGTGCACCAAAGCGAAGACTCCTATGTGCAGACCTATGCCGCCATTGATCACCTCTTGAGCGAGGGCCTCGTGGTCCCCGGTGATGTGGTGGTTGTGCTGGCAGGATCTCGAGACACTGCAGTGCCAATGACCGACACCGTGCGACTCATGCGAGTCCAAGAGCGAAAGTAGCAACGACCATGGGACAGTTGACAGGAAAGCGCGCCGTCATCACTGGTGCGGCCAGTGGAATTGGTGCCGCAACCGCGAAGGCCTATATCGATGAAGGCGCAAGCGTGGTGCTCTGCGACGTCGACGATGCTCGGGGCGAAGAACTTGCCCGAGCGCTTGGCGACAAGGCGACCTATGTCCATGTTGACGTGGCACAAGAAGGTGCCATTGAAGTTGCATTGCAGGTCTCGCAGGATCGCTTCGGTGGCCTTGACGTGCTGTTTAACAACGCTGGCACCCCAGGAACAGTTGGCTCGATTCTTGATGCTTCGGTTGAGGGTTTTGACCAAACAATGGCGGTCCACCTTCGTGGTGTGTTCCTCGGTATTCGTGCTGGAGGGCGCATTATGGCGGCGCAAGGTCACGGCTCAATCATCAACACCGGTTCTGTTGCTGGCCTTCAGGCAAATTTTGCTGGCCACGATTACTCCGCTGCGAAAGCCGGCATCATTCACTTGACCGAAACCGCAGCGAATGAGCTTGGCGAACTCGGCGTGCGCGTGAACGCAGTGTGTCCAGGATTTATTGCCACCGCCATCTTTGGTCGTGCCGCTGGACTTGACGCCAATGAGGCGCAAAAAAGCATTGAACTCATGGCCATGTCGGCCGCCGATGTGGCGCCAATTCGCCGCGCCGGGATGCCAATTGACATTGCTCGCCTCGTGGTGTTCTTGGGCTCTGATGCCTCAAGTTTTGTGACGGGTCAACGAATTGCGGTCGATGGTGGCCTGACCACTGGTCGGCTCTATCGCGATTCGCTGAAAAACGCACCCGAGGGTTTGGCCCTCATCCGAGACGCCGTCTCGTCCATGACTGAATAACGCGCCCAACCGTCACCAACCTCCCGCTTGCTGGCGTAGGCTCACGTTTCGTGCGGCGAGCCACAGGGTTCGGCACCTGAGGAGGAGCAGTGGCGGTTTCCTACGAAGAGGCGTTGGCAATGGTCTCTGGACCTGGCTCTCCCTTGGAGGTTGCTGAGCGTGACTTTGGTGGGGTGACCTACCGTGCGTTTAAAACCACGCCCAACTCGCTCCGTGACATTTTTGAAACGGCTCGAGGCAAAGAGGGCACCTTCATTGTCTACGAGCAAGAGCGCTGGAGCTTTGCTGATCACGTGGCACGCGTGGACGCAATTGCTGCAGCACTCGTCAATCACTACGGCGTGAAGCCCGGTGATCGTGTGGCCATTTCCATGCGCAACTTGCCCGAATGGGTGCAGACCTTTGCCGCCATCTTGTCGATTGGCGCCGTGTCGGTTTCGTTCAACGCTTGGTGGACCGAAGAAGAGCACGACTTTGCTTTGGAAGACTCCGGCTCCAAAGTCATCGTTGTTGATGCGGAGCGGGTGGAGCGTGCGGCCAAGCCCGCTCGTCGCCTTGGCGCCAAGGTCATTGCCGTTCGAAGTGCCGATGCAGTTTTGCCTGATGACGTTGATGAACTCGAAAAGGTCATCACCATTGGCGATGCAATGCCAGACGTTGCCATTGATGGCGAGGACTACGCCACGATTCTCTACACCTCAGGAACGACGGGTCGGCCAAAGGGTGCGGTGTCGACCCACCGCGCGGTGGTGCAAGGCCTCCTTTCCTTCGCTGCCAATGCGGGTATTCAGTCAATCCGTCGCGGTGCCGACGTCATTGGTGGCTCCAACCCACCGTGCTTTATTTTGATTGTGCCGTTGTTCCACGTGACGGGATGTGTGCCGGTCATGATGACCTGCTACACCATGGGCTTGAAGCTCGTCATGATGCACAAGTGGGCTCCTGAAGAGGCCCTTCGCCTCATTGAAGCCGAAAAGGTCACGAACTTCGTCGGCGTGCCGACGCAAAGTTGGGACATGCTCGAGCACCCAAGTTTTGATCAATATGACACCTCAACGCTGGTCTCAATTGGTGGCGGTGGTGCGCCAGCGCCAACGAAGCTTGTTGGACGCATTGAGTCCACCTTTAAGACCGGTCGTCCAAACATTGGCTATGGCATGACCGAGACCAATGCGTATGGCCCTGGCAACTACGGCGATGATTATGTCTCGCACCCAACGTCAACCGGGCGTGCTCACATGCCAGTGATGGATGCGGTCATCCGTGACGATGAGGGAAATGACGTCCCCGTCGGCACCCGTGGCGAGATTTGGATGAAGGGTCCAAACCTCATCAGTGGCTACTGGAACCGACCCGATGCAACGGCCGAAACCATCGTCGATGGCTGGCTTCGCTCTGGCGATATTGGCCGTATTGATGAAGAGGGCTTTCTCTACATTGAAGACCGTGCAAAAGACATGGTCCTTCGTGGCGGCGAGAACGTCTACTGCGCCGAGGTTGAATCCGCCATCTACGAACACCCAGCCGTCTTTGAAGCTGCCGTGTTTGGCATGCCCCATGAGCGCCTTGGTGAAGAAGTTGCTGCCGTCGTCGTGCCAAAAGACGGTGCCAGCATTTCAGCCGAAGAACTCAAAGCTCACGTGGCCAAGCACTTGGCTGCGTTCAAGGTGCCCAGTCGGATCTCCATCACCACTGAGCGCTTGCCTCGCAGTCCGCAAGGCAAGGTGTTAAAGCGTGAACTTCGAGAGACGGCATTTCCCGAGTAGGAAATGGTCACGCCTCGAGATCGAGCGCGTGAAGGACATAGGGCGCAACATTGAGGTTTTGCAGCGCGTCGAGTCCATGCCACTCGGCATGGTCGGTCGTGCCGCCGATTTCAGCCGTGACCGTGCCCGTAAATGAGGAAATGGCGTAGATCACTCGAACCGTGTGGATATCTTCTTCCACGCGCGTGCGTGCACGCACATCACTCAAGATGCCAAGCAATGGGCCAACGGTGACGATGAGGCCAGTTTCTTCCACAAACTCTCGCTTGAGCGCT
>CANFJV010000159.1 GCA_947447225.1 Acidimicrobiaceae bacterium | reverse complement strand
GCTCGTCGTCGCTGGTGAGCCTATGGTGGCACAGCCCATCGCTGCTCCGTCACCATTTGCGCTGCCACCTTGATTCAGACCTGTTGTGGTGTGTAGAAATTTCGCCGGCCGCAGTGGTAGCTGATGAGGAGCCCTTTTTGCCCCTAAGAATCGTCGCTTACCGTGTCCGTGCAACGGAGTTCGATGACCCGAACCGAGCAACATCACCTTGCTATTTGTTTATGTACTCCACCATCGCCACCGCCATTGCTCGTGCTGCAGAACGCTGAAAACTTGGATCCTTGAGCAGGGCGGCATCGGTTGCATTTCTCATATTTCCGCACTCAATCAATAGCTTCGGCTGGGTCGCCAAGTTAAGGCCAGCGAGGTCACTTCTTTGGACCAGTCCATTCACGCCGTCATAGGTGCTCGTTGGCATACCAGTGGCCAAAAACGTGCGCCGTAGCACTTGGGCAAATGCCAGCGATGGCGCAACCATGGCGTTGTTCGGACCAGCAGGTACCGGTTCAAGAATGGCAAATCCACGACCCGTGGCTGGACCGCCATCGGCGTGAATATCAATCGCAATGTCCGAAGGCCCAGCATTGATGATTTGTGATCTGGTGTCGACGCACGGACCAACGCCATCATTCGTCGTCCTCGTTAAGACCGTCTTGGCCCCAAGTGCGGTGAGATCTGCAACGAGATACTTCGTGACCTCGAACGCAAACGCTGCCTCTGAGTAGCCGTCATTCGTGGCTGTTCCGGTTGTGTCGCAATCTTTGTAATTCCGACCATCGAAGACTTGCTTGGCCAAAAATGACGGATTGAGATAGTTGTGTCCGTTGTGGCCCGGATCAATGCCAACCGTCACGCCAGCAAGTGGCGTCCCCGCTGGCAAGTCCGCCGCTGGAGGAACAACGGGCACCGTCCCACCTGGGCCCACGACTTGTGTTGTCGAGGTAGTTGGCGTCGTTGTGGTGGTCGTTGACGCAAGCGTTGTGGTGGTGACTGGAGAGGCTTTTTCACTGGTAGAAGCCGAGGTCTTCCACCAGATACCAAGCGGAAGGACCACAAGCAACACGAATAAAATCAGGCGATTTTGAACCTTCGTTGCACCTTTTTTGCGACGTCCGTGTTGAGGTTGTGCCATTAGAAGCGGGGCTGAACGGCGGGAAGACCAACCGTCGAACGCAAGGTATTCAGCGCACTAATGAACGAGGCCTTGGCGGCCGAGGCTTGTCCACTTTGCACGGTTGTCGAGGACAAACAGGATCTGTAGATGTATGCCGTAGAGCCATTGTTGTCCTGATAGAGACAATCCGACAATGCTTGGTCATTGGCAAGACTGGCAGAAAATGCTTCGGCGAGCCGGTCAGCAACGACTTTGGACTTTGCATTTGGTGGAGTGAGGCTTCGAGCTTGGGTTTCTTCCCGTGAGCGAGCGGCAATGATCTGAGCAATTTCGTCTTCAGCTTGCGAGAGTGACATGTCAGCTTGGCCACCGTTTACCACCGCATAGAGCTGGGTAAAGAAGTGGTTGACCTGGGAAAAACTTTCACCTGACTGATTGACGAGCGCCATCACCTGATTGATGAAGCCAATCGTTGCCGCACGACCATCGAGTGCTGCTGCTCGCGTGTGGAGATAGGTGCTCAACTTCGTCGACGAGGGAAATGACGCAGTAGCAAGAGAAGGAATTTTCGACGTCAGTGCAAGTCGCTTGGCGGCGACATTTTCTCCGATTGACGTGATCTCCGTTGCTCGCTGATTCGTAGGATCGAGCACCGCTGCGGCTGCCCTGTCCATCCACTGACGTTCCGTTGCCAGGAGCTGATCAAGTTGCGTGCGCAAGTTGAGGTCATCGCCCTCGGCGTTTAGCTGGTCTATTGCCGTCCTCGCGGTGATGATGGTCTGCACGCCGAGGGCAAATACTGCATGGAGATCTGCCTTAGCCGTGGTTGGGCTAATTGCAGCGACGGTTGACGTTGCGACCTTGTCTTGGGCCAAGACCGGTGAAAGCGCGGTGGACGCTTGCTCGGCAAACGGTGAACCGGAAGAACCAAGCAGCACAAAGGTCGTTGCCACCCCTACGGCGATTGCAAGTGCTGCAGCGCCACCGATCCACCACCATTTCGCTGAAGACTTCTTTTCCTTGCGAGCTTTGACAAATGGTTCGGGAATGATTGGTGGGACCGACGCCGTGAATGGTGCTGGCTGCTGGACTTGCCGGCCACAATTTTGGCAAAACTGACTTCCCGAAGTGTGCGAACCACACCCCGTGCAAAATTGATCCACCATGATTCCCTCTCGATTGCGACGCGCCGTCGGAGGCGACGATATCGGTAGTGAGTCTGGCTTGCAATTGTGTCGTAAATCAGGCCTCTAAGCAGGGAATCCACGAAAGAGGTGCCGACAGCTCTCGTCTAGTGGGACTGAAAGATCGCATTCGAGGAGACGGCAATGTCCTCGATGCTCAGCGCCACTGCACCGAGTTGGAGCACCGTTCCTTTCGCTGTTCCAAGCATGGTGATCTTGAGCGACGGCGTATTGAGCGTTTCTCGCAGACGGTCAACGTCGCTCGTGGCAATGACAAAGCGACTTGGCCCTTCACCAAAGAATGCTTCTTTGGTTTGGGCAATCTCGGCCAAAAGTCCAACCTTGCTTGCCCGAGCCATCTCGGCCAGCGTGACCGCAAGTCCGCCACCAGAGACATCAGAAATTGCGGTGATTACGGTGTCGCCGCCCGCAACTTGGTTAGCGATGATCGTGGCAATTGCCTGACACAGCGCACCATGCGCGGGCGCATCGAGAGGAGCCAACGTGCCACCAGTTGCACCGCGAAGTTCTCGAGCCCAACGCGAACCACCAAGCGACGTCAGCCCGCCTGCTACTTCAACGAGAACCACGGTGTCGCCTTCGTTCCACGCCAGCACTGGCGGTCTGGCATTGAGTTCATCAACGAGGCCTAAAACGCCAAGGACGGGAGTCGGGTCAATGTCGCGGCCGCCACTTTCGTTATAGAGCGAGACATTGCCACCAACAACGGCCAAGCCAAAGGCGTTGCAGGCTTCTGCCATTCCGTCAATGGATTCAGACAGTTGCCACATCACTTCAGGGTGGGTGGGATTACCAAAGTTCAAGCAATTGACCACCGCAACCGGCGTTGCACCCACACAGGCCAAGTTGG
>CANFJV010000158.1 GCA_947447225.1 Acidimicrobiaceae bacterium | reverse complement strand
GTGCACGCGTCAACGGGTGAGCTTCTCCGAGAACTAACCATCGATCCATCGAAGACCTACCACGGCACAGGGGCTCCAAAAGGACCAACTCGGCCCCAGAGAGGCCGAGTTGAGGGTTCGTGATGTTGCTTATGTTGCGACTGATCACATTGGTGGGCGCCGCGGGACTCGAACCCACGACCTCTGCCGTGTGAAGGCAGCGCTCTAACCAGCTGAGCTAGGCGCCCGTAACCAAACTGCTGAGTACCTAGGTTACTCGTTTCTCTCCTCGACAAATCCAGCGAGACCCTCAAACAACCTGGGCCAAGTTGGTAGCCTGAGTGGACCATGGACAACAGTGAGCAAATTGAACCCGAAGCGGTGGCCGAAGAAGTAAAGGTCGAGAAAAGCTCTCGCTGGTTGAAGCAAAAAGCAGACACCACCACGCCAGCTCGAGACAATCTCACCGAGGCCGAGCGCATTGAGCTCATCCGGGGGCTGTCTGGCAATGAACGTCGCGCAGGCCTCGCGTTTGCTGCTGCGACCATTCTGATTGCCATTCTCGTTGCCGTGGTCTTAAGCACGGTGAAGACACAAGACACGGTCGTTCCTGTGGACGGCAAATGTCCAAACTCGAACTACACCTACGTAAAAGACGGCAACAAGGGAGCCGGTCCGACCTATGCCATCTGTCAATCCAAGATCTCTCAAATTGGCGGACCAGTGCTCTTTGATGGGCTCATTGTCCTTGGTGCAGTCGCCATTGGCATCTCTGCACAACGCAAGCGTCGCTCTTGGCTGACATTTGCCACCGTTTTGACTGGCTTGCTCCTCATGTCGGTCCCGCTGACGTCAACCTTTGCGCTCTTGTATCTCGGATTTGGCGCCTGGCTTCTCCTCCGGTCAAGTCGCTTGCAAAAACAAACGGGCGGCCGAGCGGCCCATGCACTTCGCCTGCGAGAAGAACGCGATGCCAAGCGTGCACAGCGCACCGGCGGCACTCGCGGTGGCGCAGCACCAACGAGGTCGCCCAGCGCAACAGGACCGGCGCCGAAGCCCAACAAGCGCTACACCCCGAAGAACACACCTCGAGGGCGCCGGTAGCAGTTCAAGTCGCAGCACCGAAGTTCTTCGAACTGTCGAGGAGGAATGAGCGAGATGACGACGACCAGCGACAACCTCGGCATCAACTACGACCACACGTGGGCCAGAAAGCCATGGGCAACACGAGTTCGGATTGTGTTGATGGAATCCATCATGAAGCCCGTCAATCGGTTCTTTGCCCCAGCAACGGTCACGGGACTTCATCATCTCAGTGGACTGAATGGCCCGGTCATCTTCGTTGCCAACCACTCAAGCCACGCCGATACCTCGACGCTTCTCACTCGCCTACCAAAGCGATTTGCCCACCACGCGGTCATTGCCGCAGCCGCTGATTACTTTTTCGATACCAAGCGCAAGGCTGATTTTTGGGCGCTCACCTTGAATGCAATTCCGGTCGAGCGCACCAAGATCGATCGACGCTCCGCTGCGGTCACTCAGCAACTCGTTGAACAGGGTTGGAACCTGATCATCTTCCCCGAAGGTGGTCGAACTCCAGACGGCAATCTCCAAGCATTCAAGCCCGGTGCTGCATTTCTTGCCGTGCGCACCAATGCTCCCGTGATCCCGATCTACTTAGATGGCACTCGAGAAATTCTTGCCAAATCGGTTCCAGGTCAGCCAAAACACCACATGGTGAAGCGACACCAAGTGACGATTGCGATTGGTGCGCCGATCTATGCGCAAGAAGGCGAAAACGCTCGGAGAATGGCCCCTCGAATCGAAGATGCGGTCATTGCCTTGTCGAACGGGAAGGCGCACAAAGCCGCTCCCGTTTCACACGACGAAGCGTAGGTCCTAGACGCCTCGTTCTCGGCGGAGCTGGTCGTGGAGTTCGTCGTCAAGCGGGGCGAGTTCACGCTGGTCAAGTGCCCAGGCTAAGAGCCGGTCGGCAAGTTGTGGATTGCGAGCAAGGACTGGTCCATGCAAATAGGTCGCAACAATGCGCCCCGACACCGCACCTTCATCACCAGTAAATCCATTGCCCGTGCCCGTGGTCACGCGAGCAAGTGGCAACACCGCAGAACCGAGACGCGTTCGACCGCCATGGTTTTCAAAGCCCGACAGCGGCGGCAAGCCGACCAATGTCGGCGCCGTCACGTCTGCGGTGACCTCACCAACTGCTCGAGGTTCACTTGTGCGGATGGTTTCAATATCCAACAGTCCAAGACCTTCGACCTGGCGATCCTTGCCGGCAGAAAAACTATTTCCGATGAGTTGGAATCCCGCACAGACGGCGAGAAGGACTGCGCCGTCATCGAGAGCTCGACGAAGGGTCTGATCTGATCGAAGGAGTTCGGTTGCTCGAACCTGTGGACCATCTTCTCCCCCGCCAAGGCAATACAGATCAGCAATGGGGACCACATCGCCGGCCTTCACTGACAGCATTTCTGTGGCAAATCCCCGCCACTTCGCGCGTTGCTCGAGTACCAGGGCATTGCCCCCATCGCCATAGGTGCCGAGAAGATCTGGGTACAGGGTGCAAATTCGAAGGCTCACGAGGACTCCAGCTCTTTTGCCTCGCGAAAGGCGGTGTAGTTCCCAATAAAGGTCACTGGTCCGGCTGGCTGTGCGACTGCGGCTTCTTCCACACGGTCGAACACCGCGACGTGAACGCCGGCGTAGTGGAGCCGCACTGCGAGATCAAAGCGACGATCACCAGTGATTGCCACCGTCCGGCCAGCAAGTTGCTCAAAGGCCACATCCCAGATCCAGCTCGGATCAAATCCATCAGCAACGCGAGCATTCAGCGCAACAATCAGCGAGGATGGCTCACGTTCAACCAGATCAAGCAGCGCTGACCAGCCTGCGGGGTTCTTTGCCAGCAAGAGTCGAACTTGTCGACCAGCAATGGTGGAGGTTCCATAGCGGCCAGCAACGGAGGAAACGTTCTCCATCCCCTTCATGGCCAAGGCAAGATCGCCGCCAAGGACCTCTGCGGCCGCAAGTGCCATGGCACCATTTGCGCGGTTGAACTCCCCTGGGATTGATAAGGATCCTGCAACAAGCGTTCCATTGAGGTCAACGACAAAGGACCCCGCTTGCCCTACAAGTGACACCGTGGCGAGTGGTCGACGAAACGCACAAGCCGAGCAATGCC
>CANFJV010000157.1 GCA_947447225.1 Acidimicrobiaceae bacterium | reverse complement strand
GACGAAGACGATGCCGGAGTCGGTAAGAGGCTCGTAGCCACCGGCTCGTCCCCGTCGCAACGACAGGAAGATTCGGTCAGACCGCCGATCTCGTGGCAGCCCGGCGATGAAACGATCGAGACGTCGCAACAGATGGGGAGGCAGGGGTACTCGCCGCTGTCGATCGCCCTTGCCGTTGACGGCAAGCGCCGCCTGGCGCCCGGACCGCACGATGCTTCCGACCTCCAGCGCCATCAGCTCGGCGAACCGTTGTAAGCGGCAATACGACGCGCGGACTCGGAGATGGTCTGCTTCGGCACCGTCTGGAGCATGTCGGAGGTCCAAGGTGGTGCAATTGAAGAGGGTTCGATCCTTTATCTCTCTGGCGGCGCTGAATCCCAGCCGATACACGATGGTCTCTAGGTTTCTTGAAGTCATCGAGCGGCGCCGTTCATGCGGCCTGCTACGTCTGCCAGGCGCTCAAGAATCTCTGGGAACTTGGGGTTGTCACGGACATGAGCCGCTTCTTGCTATGTGGCTGGGAGCCAATTCAGCGGTCTTTCGATGGGGGAGCGTGGAAGTGCACCACCGAAGCCGCCGGAGAAGAAGAAGGGTGCCAACTACCAAGCCTGCAATGCGAAGCACCGTCAACAAAATGCTTACCGTGGCGCTACGAGTTATGTCGCCAGTGTTCGCTCGATCTCAGCCAAGGTCGTTCTCGCGCACCGCACTCAGTCGGCCCTCGATACCGAAAAGTTTCCATCCAGCAAGTGCCCCACCAAAAAGCAGCACAAAGCACACGAGGACAATCAGGCCGGTTTGGCTCGACGACAACTGCGTGAGGGTATCCCATGGGGCGCCATGGAGATGGAGGTGGTGTGCGGCCAAGTTGGACAGTTCAATGACGGCGACAATGACCGCAATGGCAATGGAGAGTCCGGTCACGACCACGTTGTAGAAGATCGCCCGCGCCGGTCGAGCCAGTGCCCAGGCATAGGCCACGTGCATAAAGCAACCGTCGAGGGTGTCAAACAACGTCATGCCGGCGGCGAAGAGGATTGGTAGCGCCATCACCGAGACGAGGGGCAACCCGCCAACAACGACCGCACCAGCTAAGACGAGGAGACCCACTTCACTCGCGGTGTCAAAGCCGAGACCAAAGAGAAGTCCAACGCCATACATCTGTCTCGGTCGAGTGATTGAGGACGTAAAGCGCTGGGTGAGGCGAGCAAAAAATCCCCGCTTCTGCAAGGTTTCCTCAAAGGCTTCGACCGAAGACTCGCCGGCTCGTAGCGTTCGCGCACTGCGCAGAATTGACCGAAGAACTACCACGTTCATGGTGGCGATTGCCAGCAAAAACAAGCCCGAGACCAGGGTCCCAATGGTGGTCATCCAACTTCGAAACGAGGAGTCATCGGCCAGTGATGGACCAAGTGCGTGTGCGCCAAGGCCGAGAGCAAGGGTGAGCGCGCCAACCACGCTCGAGTGACCAAGGGAGAAGAAGAACCCGACACTCAAAGGGCGCTTTCCATCGTGAAGGAGCTTGCGCGTCGTGCCATCAATGGCGGCAATGTGGTCAATATCAAAGGCGTGGCGCATGCCGAGGCTGTAGGCAAGAAGACCAGTGCCAATGCCGATGGTTGCGTGCTGGCCGGCAGAACTCGAGGCCTGAAAGAGCAAGGTGAAGCCAATCAGGTGCAGAAGAGCAATGACGGTTGCCATGGCCCACACTTGGCGCCAGTCGCGTCGTGACCACGAATCCAATGTCGGCGAAGCGAGGTCGTTGGTGGTGGTCACTTCTCCATTCTGCCTGTTTGCACCTGTTGTCATGGTCAATGCGATCGCTAGGATTTGGCACGCACAAAGGGGAAACTGCCGTGGAAGCCGAACTCACCATGACCATCACCGAGCAAGCACCGCTCGAGGCGGTGGGAGCCGCAGTTCGAGGCTGCTCGATGGGCAACGGTTTGGACGCCGAACGTGCGACCCGACTGCAAGTAGTCGTTGAAGAACTCTGTCGAGAGGCTCGCCTTCGAGAAGAAGTCGATGGCGACGGTGACCTCGACATCTCTGTCCGCTTCGATGGCTCGACCATCACGGTCGAAGTGGTTGACCAGCGACTCCCGTTGACGTCAGCGGAGAGTCGACGCTTGCCATCGCGTCGACTCTTGGCGCTCGGTTTTATTGATCAACTCCACGTCCACTTCAGTGGAGCTGCCGGAAATCATGCACGAGTGGAAGTGTCACTTGGCGAGCACCGAGCCTCAATTGGTGACGAGATTCTTGGCCCAGATGCTCCTGATGCAAGCGATGAAGAAGCCGATGGCATTGTGATTCGATCCATTGAGCACCGAGACATCGTCGGCCTCATTCGCTGCATCTATCGCTGCTATGGCTACACCTATCCAGACCCAGCAATGTATGAAGCTCGCCACGTACGTCGCTTGCTTGATTCCGGTCGCATGCACTCCATCGTGGCCGTTGTCGGTGAAGAAATCGTTGGCCACTGTGCACTCGTGTTCGAGCGGGCCAGTGATCCAGTTCCTGAAGCTGGCCGCATGATTGTTGACCCGAGATTTCGTGGACACCACTTGGCCGAACGCATGGCCGAGTTGCGAAATGAAGTGGCGAAGTCACTTCGTGTTCCCGGCGTCTATGCCAACTGTGTGACCAATCACCCTGGCAGCCAAGTCACCGCCTTTCGCCGTGGAGCAGTTGAAGTCGGCCTCGTGCTTGGTGAAGTCGATGCCAGCACGCAGATGACTGGTCTTGCGAGTGCGACTCGTGGCCGCAAGTCCTTGCTCTCGCTCTACAACGTGACGGGGGAAGTGGCACACCGCGAGGTCTCCGTACCAGAGCACTTAGGCGAGCACATTTCAGGCATTGCAAATCGACTTGGGATTCCTCGAGCACTGCGCCATGAGGTAGCGCCAAGCGAGGCGTCAACGACCAAGTTCACCTCGGCCAACATGGCCCTTGCCAAGGTGGCAGAAGTGAAAGTGTCGACCATTGGTGCAGACCTTCTCGACCGCCTGCGTGACGAGTTGGAAATCGAAGCAGTGGCGGGCACCTTGCTCACCATTGTTGATCTCCCCGCTACGAGCCCATCATGCGCCTGGGCTGCACTTGAACTTGAGCGCCTTGGGTTTAGTTTTTCGTGTTACCTGCCGGAGTTTGCCGACCACGGCGATGTGCTGCGCTTGCAGCGATTTGCTGATCTCGCCTTGGACGTTGACCACATTGTGTGTGGCCGAACGGAAGGGGAAGTACTGCGGGACTTCGTCATCTCCGAGTGGCGACGAGTCACCAAGGCGGCATT
>CANFJV010000156.1 GCA_947447225.1 Acidimicrobiaceae bacterium | reverse complement strand
TGATCAACAACTTGAAGCAACCCTGGCTGGACTCGATGCCTTGGAGCTCGGCGGGATGAGAGAGACGACGTCGAAGAAGTTTGCTCGAGCAGTGCTTCCAAAAGTCGCTGCCACCGCGCTGTTTCTTGGTTTGTGGCAGTTGCTCGTGTATTCCAAGTGGAAGCCAGAGTTTGTGATCCCAAGTCCCTTCACGGTGATGAAGTGGATGGGCGAACACCCCGGCCAACTCTTCCAAGCCTCATGGGTGACGCTGTCTCGAGGCCTTCTTGGCTTTGCCATCGCCGTTGTCCTCGGTGGTCTCATCGGTGTTGCCAATGCGGCGCTGCCGCTCGTGCGTTCGGCGGTTGGTTCCATGGTGACCGGCCTTCAGACCATGCCGTCGATTGCGTGGTATCCGCTGGCCATTGTGTTCTTTGGTCTCGGCGAGCACGCCATTCAATTCGTGGTCGTGGTGGGCGCTGCCCCTTCTATTGCCAACGGCATCATCTCGGGTGTGGACCAAGTCCCCCCGCTGCTCAAGCGAGCGGGTCGAACCATGGGTGCACGTGGTGTTCGCCAACTTCGCTCCGTCGTGCTGCCAGCCTCGCTGCCGGTGGTGTTTTCTGGACTGAAGCAAGGCTGGGCGTTTGCTTGGCGAAGCTTGCTTGCCGGCGAGATCATTGTGGTGGCGTTGTCCCATCAAGGACTCGGCACGCTGCTCCAGCAGAACAAGGACTTCCTTGACTACGTCGGCCTTTATGGCGTGATGGTCACGTTGTTCTTGGTTGGGGTCGCGGTTGACTCGTTGGCCTTTGGGACCTTCGACCGAGTAATTCGCCGCCGCTATGGCCTCATTGATCAGCGCTAGTTGCCTGAAGAGGAAAAGACGACTCGAACGGTTGAGGCTTCGACCACGCTGCCATCTTTGGCCGACAAGGTGTGAAACACCAAGGTGCCTCGGCCAGTGAGCGCACCTGGAAAGGTGAAGTTCGACGAGAACGAGCCCATCATGCCCATTGATCCACCCATGACAATTCCCGACTGCACGGGCACGAGGGAGCCGTCCCGGTAGAGCGAGACATTGACCACGGCTTCAAAGGCGGTGCTCGTTCCGGTCAAACGCACCGGTGACGAAATAGTGGAAAGCGCCGTTGGGGTCGACACCGCAATATTTGCCGTTGCCGAGCCAAGTACCCACCAGGTCGACGGTGAACCGAACTTTCGAACGAGCACCGTCGTGACGGCACCACCGTCTCGGTTCGAGATGTTGACCTCACCTGATTGGCTATCGCCAGATTGGAACTCGCCAATGACGGGGTCAGTGAACCGCAGGAAATCGGTGGCAAATGCTCGTGCTGCTCCCGTTGGGGTGACAAAGCGAACCGAGGTTGAAGCAAAGGGATAGACGGCAGTGTCGGGCTGCACGACCAGCGAGGTGGTCGAGGTTGACCCGGTCGTCGTCGACGTCGAAGAGGTCGTCGAGGTCGAGGTTGACGTTGTTGGTGATAAGACCGATGCTCGGCCAATCACCACGCCAACGCCAGCGGCGACAAGGGCACCAGCAGTCAGAATCAGTGCACGCTGCAGGTTCTTGTTCATGTGGTCTCTCTTTGTTGGCCTAGAACCCAACCTATGCCCAGCCAAGCCCGTTGTCTTTTCAGGGTTGAAAGGTGTTTAGGGTGGGCTCGAACAAAGGGGAAGCCATGAAGGCTGCGGTGTATTACGAAACTGGTGGACCAGAGGTCTTCTCGTACGAAGACGTGGCCGACCCAATCTGTCAGGCCCATGAACTGCTCTATCGCGTTGAAGCGGTGAGTATTGAAGGCGGCGACACCTTAAATCGTCTCGGTGGCGTGCTTGAATCGGTCCCGCACATTGTTGGCTATCAAGCTGCGGGAACCGTGCTCGAAGTCGGCAGTTTGGTCACCGGTTTCGCTGTTGGCGACCGAGTGGTGGCAACCGGCACTCATGGTTCCCACGCGGAACTTCGAACCGTTGGAGCCTCGTTTTGTTGGAAGATCCCAGAAGGTCTCGCCACAGAAATTGCTGCATGTGTGCCCATTGCCTTCGGCACTGCGCATGACGCATTGTTTGAATTCGGCATGTTGCAACCAGGCGAACACGTCCTCATCCATGCCGGGGCAAGTGGCGTTGGACTTGCCGCCATTCAGTTGGCCAAGCGAGCCGGGGCAACGGTGTACGCCACTGCCTCAAGCAGTGACCGCTTGGAGCGGTTGAAAGACTTTGGCCTCGACCATGCAATCAACTATGCCGATGTTGACTTTGAAGTCGCCATTAGGGAACTGACCGGCGGTCGCGGCGTTGACGTTGTGGTCGACTCCATTGGTGGGCCAACGCTGCAAAAGAGCCTTCGAACAATGGCGTATCGGGGCCGCTGTGTCTCGTTTGGTGATGCCGGCCGTGAAGGAACCGACAAGTTTGATCTTTCAACCCTTCGAGGCAATAACCAGCGCTTCATTGGCTACTTCCTCGGCGCTGAGTTGTTCATGGGGACCCGTGCCTACGACATGATCACCGGGTTGCTGAGCGACGTGGCAAGCGGCGAGCTCCAAGTCGTCATTGACAAGACCTTCCCGCTCGAAGCTGCCGGCGAAGCCCATGCCTACATTGAAGATCGTTTGGCCTTTGGTCGAGTGGTGCTTGTTCCCTAAGGCGGTAGCTGCAGGTGTTGTTCGCTAGTTAACCGAGTACGACGTCATGGACAAACTGCCCATGGTGCAACCGCCACCTACGACCTCAACCGGTCGACCTACTGCTGCAGCAATGCCGGCGAAGACGACAAGGGGCAAGAAGTGGTCTTCGGTTGGAACGGCCATCTGGTAATCAGGGTGGCTCTGCAGCGACGCAATGTCTGATGGGTTGCACTTCAACAATTCAGTCGTCGCCCGGTCAAAGCGCTCGGCCCAGGGGGTGCCTTGGCCGTCTGCACCGAAGGAAATCGCTCGAAGGTTGTGGACGACGTTGCCGCTGCCCATAAGAAGAACGCCATCCTCCATGAGCGGAGCCAAGGCCGCGCCAACGGCCAAGTGATGAGCAAAGGGCTTTGTGCCATCGAGCGAGATCTGCACGACGGGGATTTGGGCTTCTCGGAACACATGGGTGAGCACCGACCAGGTCCCGTGGTCGAGTCCCCAGGAGTTTGTGTCTTGGCGAACAGGGAGTGGTGAGAGGAGGTCTGCCACCTGTGCAGCCAACTCCGGTGAACCGGGTGCTTGATACTCCACGTCAAAGAGTTCTTGAGGAAACCCACCAAAGTCATGAATCGTCGGCGGATGGGCCATGGCGGTCACTGCGGTCTCTGCGACATACCAATGGGCCGAAATGGCCAGAAT
>CANFJV010000155.1 GCA_947447225.1 Acidimicrobiaceae bacterium | reverse complement strand
TGGAACGACCTACTTGGTGATGAGTTTCCCTGCCTTGCACCAAGCGTTCGAAGGAACGCCGAGGCATGGATTTGGCATTGATGCCAACTTCGAAGCTGGTGGCATAGGGGTCAACTTCACACCGGTAAACACTGGATAGTGCGCACCTGCTGGGCAATCGCCAAGGCCGGTGTCACACAAGACATGGAAGTAGAGGTTCATGCCAGCACCAAAGGCGTTGCCGCCGGTTGTGCCAGTGCACTTGGTCACCTTGGAAATACCCGCAGGGAAGACGCCATCAGGGGTTTTGTTGCCGATGTAGCAGTTGGTCGGGTGCGAGTTCAGGGTCAACTCACCAATGTCACCGTTTGATGGATTCTTGAGCGTTCCGTTGTTTGAGAACGTGTTGTTCTTGACCGTGATGTTCTTGGGGTCATAGACACAGCCGAGTGATCCTCCGGCATAGACGCCGCCGGAATTCGCGCACGCCGTTGGCGTGGGAGGCGTGCCGTCATCGGGGAACGGCACAATCAGAAGTCCCCATGCTTTGTTGCCCCGGAAGATGTTGTTCATCACCGTGTCATTCGTGCCACCAGCAATGGTCATTCCCGTTCCCGGAGGACCTTCTGAGGCGCTTCCGGCTCGAGGTGCATTCACGTTGTTGTTGTTTTCAAAGATGTTGTTCATCACAACCCAGCATGAGTGGGTCTTTGTGATTGGCGAAGTTCCGCCATTTGGGCACGCACCATTTTGTGGTGGTGGCGGGTCGCCAGCCACTTGGCTGTTCGAGTCAAAACCATCCGCATTGTTATTGAAGCGGTTGTTCTTGATGATGATCGTGCCACCAGAGTTCGTACCCGAGTAGCCAAGGGCACTGCCTTCGAACCAACTTGAGTCAATGACGGCATTGCACGCCTGCTGACAGGCACCAATGTAGGCACCGGAGTCGTTCATGTTCGAGGCATACACCTTGGACCACACGCCATTGGCAGCATCAGAGGAGAAAATGCCATAGGTCCCGGCATGTGAGTCGCCACCGAAGTATGTCGTGGTGGTGTTGAGGTAGGACCCTTCATAGCCGTGGATACCAATGGTCGAGGTTCCTTCGTGGCCATTCCACCAAATCTGGTTTCCGCCTCCATGCGCACCATCGAGGAAGTTGCAGACCGTCAGGTTGTCAATCGAGACATTGTCGGCGCCAAAGACCACAATGCCGTTGCGACCCGCAACTCGACCACCAACGGTTGGTCCCGCTTGCTGATCGCCTGCGCTCGAGCTGCACTTTGCAGCCGAACTTTTGGTGCCGTCAACAACGACAGAATTACGGTTGAGACCGCGGAGATGAATGCCGGGCTTCGTGATGAGAACCGCACCAAAGGCGCCTTGCTCATAGAGGCTCTCTGATGGAGTATCGGTGAGGTCAGCCTTCTCGTGGTAGACGCCAGGCGCAACGAGAATCCAGTCACCGGCTTGTGCTGCATCAACTGCAGCTTGGATGGTGCTGTAGCCACCCGCGTGTCCTTTATACGAACCAACGAGGAGTACATGGCCAGTGGCGTGTGCTGCATTGGCACTTGAGGAGACCGCCGTCCCTCCAATAATGAGTGCTGCAGTTGCGAGTCCACCACCAACGACAGTGACACCTCGTCGAAGCCCGTTCGTCAAGCGTTCACGCATAATTTCCCCCGTCATCATCATCCCCCCGGACGACTGATTTCGACAGTAGCACTCGCGGGCAAAGGGGTCCGATTTGCGATCAGCGGAACAACGATGCTCCAAGCGACTCTCCTTGTTGCAACCCAGGTGGACAGGCAAAGACACCACTTCCGCGATGGGTGATGTACCGGCTCAGTGCGTCACTCCGCGCAAGGTCACTTTGCAGGGCTGTGAACTGGGTCACTGGATTTCTTTGAAAACAAATGAACAACAATCCAGCCTCAACGTTGCCGGTTGTTTGATCAATGCCATCGACGTAGTTGTAGCCCCGCCGAAGGATCCGCAAGCCGCCATTGGTGTGCGGAGACGCGACCCGCATATGCGAGTCGAGAGGAATCACCGGAAATCCATGAGCGTCGAGCTTGGCGAACTTTGGTGCATCGTGTTCGTGATGCCCAGTCAGTGGGGCGCCACTTGCACGCTTGCGTCCAATAACGCGCTCTTGACTGTCAAGTGAAATGGACGACCAGGTGGACAGATTGGTCCGAATTCGCCGAATGACGAGGTAGGTCCCGCCACCCATCCAGGGTTGTCCATCATTTCGATCTGCATAGACCCACCGCTTCAGCAGCGGCGCATCCGTCGCTCGGATGTTGTTGGTTCCATCCTTGAAACCCAAGAGGTTTCGGGTCGAACCTTGACCAGATCCGGTGGCCGATGTTCTCCCCGAGCCGAATTGGAGTGAGCGCATCGACACCACGCCACTGCCAAGCTGCGCCAAGTTGCGCACTGCATGGAAGGCAACTTGCGGATCATCGGCACAGGCCTGAACGCAAAGATCTCCACCAGTGAACTCCGGCTGGAGGTCATCGCCATGAAATGGTGGAAGATCGACCAGCACGCTAGGGCGTCGCTTTGAGAGGCCGAATCGCTGATCGAACAAACGTGGTCCATAGCCAAACGTCACGGTTAGATTTGCGGCGCCAAGACCAAGTGCTTCGCCTGAATCTTCCGGAGGAAAGCTGCCGTCATAGGTGGTTTGGAGCGGAAGGCCAGCCATGAATCGCCTCGCTGCATGCCCCCACTCAACCAGGAGGCCTGCGAGTTCTTGGCGATGCGTACTCACCACATCAAAGGTGGCAAAGGCAAGGTATGACTGAGGTGGCGTCGTGATGCCACTTTGGTGCTTTCCGTGAAAATTGACCGTGGGGCTTTCTTGCGCGCCTGCAACCGCATGGACGCCAAGTGCCCCAATGGCTGCAGCTGACGAGGCGGCAAACAGTGCCCTTCGAGACAGCCCATCTTGATGCTCGCGTTCAGAAGTCATGCATACGCCCGCCCAGTCGAATAACCCGAAAATTCTCCGCTGAGTTGTCCAAAGTCAACCTGCAGTTTGGCGGCCGCTTCGCCTAACCGACGCCAGAGTGCTGGAGCGACGTTCTCATTTTTGGTTCCGGGAGCAATCGCTCTCGCACCGTGTTCAAGTTCGACGAGATCCCTTTCGGTCTTTGCCGTGAGCGAAGGGTCGACCAGCACTCCAAGCGGAGCAATCGCAGAGAACCCGTTGCGCACTGAGCCAACGATCGCGGCCACATCGATCTGGTCGAGATGACTGAACACTTCTTGATGGTGTGCAATCACGTGATCAACCAAGAAACCAAGTTGCTCAACTTGTTTCGTCGCCACACCTGATGGTTGCACGATTGTTCGGTA
>CANFJV010000154.1 GCA_947447225.1 Acidimicrobiaceae bacterium | reverse complement strand
CGCGTGCTCATGCAGGACTTCACTGGCGTGCCTGCGGTTGTCGACTTGGCCGGCATGCGTGACGCCATTGTTGAATTCGGTGGCGACCCAGAGATCATCAACCCGCTCGTGCCGGTTGAGCTCGTGATTGACCACTCACTCGTCGTTGAAGAATCGGGCAAGTCCATCTCGCAGATGGAAAACGTTGCCATTGAGTACTACCGCAACGGCGAGCGCTACGAATTTTTGAAGTGGGCCCAAGGCTCGTTTAATAACTTCACCGTTGTGCCTCCTGGCATTGGCATTTGCCACCAGGTGAATTTGGAACACTTGGCTCGAGTGGTCTTCGCTGAACCCGGCGGCCAAGCTTTCTGTGACACGGTGGTCGGCACCGACTCGCACACCACCATGGTGAATGGACTTGGTGTGCTCGGTTGGGGCGTCGGTGGCATTGAGGCCGAAGCTGCCATGCTCGGCCAGCCCGTGTCGATGTTGGTTCCTCCAGTGGTTGGACTTCGCTTGTCCGGTTCGCTTCGTGAAGGCGTGACGGCCACCGACCTTGTTCTTCGTATCACTGAACTGCTTCGCAGTGTGGGTGTTGTCGGCAAGTTCGTTGAGGCCTTTGGTCCCGGCGTGTCGGCACTGTCGCTTGAGACCCGCGCCACCATTGGCAACATGTCACCGGAATATGGCGCAACATGCACCATCTTCCCAATTGACGAAAAGACCATTGAGTACATGGCCTTTACTGGTCGTGACATTGGCCACCTTCGCGTTGTTGAGGCCTATGCCAAGGCACAGGGCCTGTGGCACAATCCCTTTGACGCCGAACCCGTGTTCTCCGAAATCGTGGAGCTCGACCTCGACACCATCGTGCCGAGCTTGGCCGGGCCTTCGCGTCCTCAAGATCGCATTGAGTTGACGAAGACCAAGGCTGGTTTTGCCGAAGTTTTGGGCCGCGAGGCCAAGGTTGGTGCGACCAACGGCACGACACTTCGTGACGGCGACGTCGTGGTCGCTGCCATCACCTCATGCACCAATACTTCGAACCCTTCAGTTCTCGTTGCAGCTGGTCTGGTGGCCAAGAAGGCGCATGAGCGGGGGCTGACGGCCAAGCCGTGGGTGAAGACGTCGCTTGCTCCTGGCTCACGTGTCGTGGTGGACTACCTCGAGCGAGCCAACTTGCTCAAGGACTTAGAAGCGCTTGGCTTCTACCTCGTTGGCTTTGGATGCACGACGTGCATTGGCAACACTGGACCCCTGCTCCCCGGCGTGTCAGAGACGGTCAAAGAACACGACCTTTCCGTCGTGTCGGTGCTGTCGGGCAACCGAAACTTCGAAGGCCGCATTCAACAAGACGTGAAGATGAACTACTTGGCGTCGCCACCACTCGTTGTCGCTTATGCCATTGCCGGCACCATGTCGCTCGACCTCACGACCGAAGCCTTGGGCCAAGACCGTGACGGCAACGACGTGTTCCTGGCTGATCTGTGGCCCAGTGACCAAGAAGTGGCTGACACCATTCGCGACTCGATTGACTCGGACATGTTTGCAAGTCGCTACGCCACTGCCTTTGAAGGCGACCAGCACTGGAAGGCCGTTCCTGCGGCTGCGACCGAGGTCTATGAATGGAATAACTCGTCGACCTACATCAAGAACCCTTCGTACTTGAAGGGCTTGCCCGAGACTCCAGCTCCAGTCACGGACTTGGTCGGGGCTCGAGTACTTGCTCGTCTTGGCAACTCGGTCACGACTGACCACATCTCCCCTGCCGGCAATATCTCGCCAACGAGCCCTGCGGCTGGCTATCTCACCGAGCGCGGCGAAGAGCGAGCCAACTTCAACCAATACGGTGCCCGTCGAGGCAACTTCGAAGTGATGACCCGTGGCACCTTCGCCAACGTGCGCCTGCGCAACCAGTTGGCTCCAGGAACCGAAGGTGGCTTCACCACCTACTTCGAAACTGGTGAAGTGACGACCATCTTTGATGCCTCCATGCGCTACCAAGAAGCTGGCGTTCCACTGCTCATCTTCGCTGGTGCCGAATACGGTTCTGGATCTTCTCGTGACTGGGCCGCCAAAGGCACCGCCTTGCTCGGCGTAAAGGCAGTTGTTGCCCAGTCCTATGAGCGCATTCACCGCTCAAACTTGATTGGCATGGGCGTGTTGCCACTGCAGTACCAGCCTGGCGAGACCATGGAATCGCTTGGCCTCGATGGTACTGAAGTCTTCTCCGTGACTGGCCTTGCCACCATGAACGACGGCGTCAGCCCAGCAACGGTGACGGTCGAAGCAACCAAGGCTGATGGATCCAAGATCACCTTCACCCCACGGCTTCGCATCGACACTCCAATGGAACTCGCCTACTACCGCCACGGCGGCATCTTGCAGTATGTGCTGCGCCAATTGGCTGGAAAGGCCTAGAAACGCACGGTTCTGCCACGCTTCGCTTTGCTCTTCCAACTACCCTCAAAGGGCAAGGTAAGGGAGCAAGCGGTGCGTGAGCAATCTGTCGTGAGAAATGGTCTGCGGTTTGCCGCGCTTTTGGGAATCACGCTGAGTTTTGCTGCGCTCATCTCTGGTACTGCTTCGGCATCAAAATCTCCCGACGCAGTGATCGCACAAGAGTTACAGGCACAACTCAAGGTCAAAAACCTGCCAAAAGACTTAGAGCCAGGCCTCTATGTCACGAACCAAAACATTTATGCCGTTGGCGGCGCTGCATATGCCACCGCTGCTTGTTCGCCATACTCCACGCCATCACAGGCCTATGCGCCAAAACCTTGTTGGTATGGCGATTTGAAGTCCTCAAAGATCATCGCCATCTGGGGTGACTCAATGGCGCTCAATTGGATCCCCGCGCTCGACGTCGTTGGCAAGCATCAACACTGGAAAGTGGCGATGTATTCGTTCTCGGGATGCGTGCCTGCAGACGTCTCTTCGGGTGCTCCAGGAGGAGCATTCAACGCCACACAAATTGCCGCGTGTGGTGCGTGGCACTCAACACTGCCGAAGGCCATTCGTGCCATTGGCGCCAAGGTCGTCATCGGCACCAATGCCACACCAACACTTGGGTTCTCGGCCGATACGGCGTTCATGCAAGGACTTCGCCGAGTCTGGGATCGCATGGACGCTCCCGGGTACCACCCCACTCGGCTCATGATGGGCTTCACCCCGCACCTCAAGTGGAACGTGCCGGCATGCCTTTCAACCCATAGAACCGCCATTGATTTCTGCACCATGCACTACTCGCTACATGACGCGTATGGCTACGGCCCGACCGTGCTTCGCGACAACCGCATGCAGCAAATTGTTGGAGTCACCATTATTCCGACCGCTCGTTGGTTCTGTTACCAAGGAGCCTGTCCTGTGGTGCTGACCAACAAATTGGTCTTCGTTG
>CANFJV010000153.1 GCA_947447225.1 Acidimicrobiaceae bacterium | reverse complement strand
CTTCGGCAACTCCGTCGTGGCTCTTCCTGGCGTCGACGTCATCGCCACAGCCGCATCAGCCGCTGAGTTCACTGATCTCCCGCCAGCACTGATGGCCATGTTGGTCGACGCTGCACGGGCTGAAGACTCAGACCTCGGGCGCTACGTGGTGTCATCCTTCGGAGCATTTGATTTTTCCGGCGAACCACCAGCACCACCCACGACCACCTTTCATGGCACCCTCGAGCGTGAAGTGGGAGGGCGAAATCTTCAGTTAGTGGAATTTGGTCCCGCACACACCAAAGGTGACCTTGTGGTGCACCTTCCTGACGACGGCGTGGTCTTCACCGGCGACTTGTTATTCATTGGTGGAACGCCAATTTTGTGGGATGGACCAGTCGAAAACTGGCTTCGAGCATGCGAACAACTTGAACGTTGGAATCCCGAAGTCATTGTCCCCGGTCACGGTCCACTGACCGACCTTGACGGTGTGCGCGCGGTCGCTCGGTATCTCACCGCAGTGGAACAAGGTTGCGCAGAGCGATTCGCTGCGGGGATGACGGCTCGAGAAGCCACGGTTGACCTCGATAGAAGTTTTGACCATGGAGAATTTTGCGAATGGGGCGATCGTGAGCGGATCGCGATTTGCGTTGAGACCTGCTGGCGCCATCTCGACGAAACGCACCCAACAATTCCCATCATGGAACTGTTCGCCGTCATGGCAATGCTCGCCACTCGCTACCGCTCCTAACAACGTGGTCCCGCAGTGGCGCAAGAACGCAACGTGCAACAATGACGCCATCGAAGAGAAACCTTTCACACCGTGGTGGCGGCCTCTAGCTCGGGCTGATCGTCGTGCGCTGCTCGCGCTGAGCGTCCTTCCCTTTGTGATTTTCCTCATTGGTGCCGTGATCAATCACCCGGCACTTGTTGGCGACAACTTGATCCAAAATTTCCCTCTCCGGGTGCTCGCCGGCGAACAACTACGCACCGGGCACTTGCCGCTGTTCAATCCACTGGTCAATTCCGGGTCACCACTTCTCGGCGGCTTAAACGCTGGAGCGCTCTACCCCTTCACCCTGATCTTCGCCGTACTTCCCCCCATGGTCTCGTGGGTCATCAACCTCGCCTCGGTCTACGCCATTGCCGCAGTTGGGGTGTTTGTCCTGCTTCGCACCGAGCGCATCAACACGGTTGCTGCCTTCATTGGTGGCATCTCCTTTGCCTATCTCGGTGCCATGGCCAACCAAGCAGTGCACTTGGCCGTCATCCAAGGTTTTGCCTTTTTGCCATGGGTGCTCCTCGTCACCATCACCTTGGCGCGCACCATTGAGCAATGGAAGGGCGAGTCGTGGTGGATTCTCCTTCGACACACGCTGCCGTGGTGGGTGATGTTGTCGCTGTTGTGGGGTCTCAACTTCTTGACTGGTGAGCCTCGGGCAATTGCGGAGATTGAACTGCTCCTCATCATCGTCATCCCCACCTTGTTGTTGTTTCGCTCTTCAGCGTGGATCTCGACGTGGCGGGGGCGAGTGCTCTTCCTCGTCACCCAGGGCGCAGGTGTTGCCGTTGGTGCGTGCCTTGGCCTCGTGCAACTGCTCCCCGGGCGGGCGTTCATTGGGGTTTCCCAGCGCTCGGTTATCACCTACCAATTCTTTGGCTCGGGTTCGCTCGCTGTTCGTTGGAGTCCGCTGTTGCTGTTTCCCGACTTGTTCGGGGGCAATGGATCGTTCGGACAACCTTCATATTTCACCAGTTACAACCTTCCTGAAGTCACCGGGTATGTGGGCGTTATTGGCGCGGTGGCGACCTGTGCGTTTTTCACTCGACTGACTCGGCGTGGCTGGAAAGGCCAAGACCGTGACTTCGTCGCCTATGTCGTTATTGGACTTGTTGGATTGATTGCAACCTGGGGCAGCTTCACCCCTCTTGGGCACCTTTTCAAGGTCATCCCGATGTTTGGCTCCACCCGACTCCAAAGCAGAAATGTCATCTTGGTCGACTTGGCCGTTGCCGTGTTGCTCGGTTGGTGGCTGAATCAATTGGCCAAGAACAAAGGTAGCGAGCCGAGCATTTCGGGCAAGAAGAAGTGGATCACCACGCTGCCGGCCTTTGCCCTCGTTGGTGGCGCAATTGCCCTCCTGGTCAAGGGCAGGGTGATCGTCGATCGCATTACCGACATTGACGCCTCTGGCATTGCGGTCGAACACATGGTGCTGTCCAATGTGTTGCATGTGCTGTTCGGTCTCTTTGTCATTGTCGTCATCGTGCGCTACGCCAAAAAACCGAACCTACGGGCAATCGTGGCGCTGTTCATGGTTGATGTGCTCATGTTCTTGACCCTCGCTGGAACAGGGTGGTTTGGCCGGAGCGAGCCCACTATGCCAAGTGCTGACGCTGCCGCAGCCATACTCAAGACGTCGGGACGCATGGCCCTCATTGATCAATTCGGTGCACACGAACTGCTCTTTGACCAACTTGGATCACCGAATCTCAATGTGTTCACCAAACAACCGTCGGTCCAAGGCTATGGATCACTGATCTCGACGATCTACAACACCAACACCGGCACCCATCCACGCTCAAGAGTTGACCCTTGTCAACTCGCCAAGGGGCGCTTTGCACAGTTGCGCCTCGGCGCCATTGCCATTGCCGCCACGCAACTGTCCGACGACCTTCGCCTTCGCCAACCACCAACACCACGATGCTTGCCAGTTGCACCTGTGACACGCACTGCTCGGTATTTTGGTCGGGAGCTCTTGGTCAAGACCGTGACCTTGGTCGGCCGCGACGCTTCGACGCCGGTGACCACTGGCCCTGCAACCTTGCAGTTTCTTGGTCAAGACGGAAACCCTCTTGGCAAGCCCGTTTCCATTTCGTCAACTCCGGTTGCGACCATCTCGGTCCCGAGAGATTTTCCAAAGGCAGCAGGATTCACCATCACTGCTCCGAGCCACATCACCTTGACCCGTGAGCTAATAGCGGTTCACGATTCTGATGCAATCTACGGACTTGAAACGCCATTCCAAGAGGCAGTAGCCCGTTCGCCATGGCGGCTCTCCAGCACCATGCAAGAAGTAGGTATTTTCACGGCCACCACGCTCATTTCTGAGTTCGAACTTGAGCGGCCAGATGTTGGTGCATCGCTCACGAACTCCCGAGTTGCGAGTTGGGGTGATGGTTGGATCACCGTGAACGCGGCCAAACACGTTGGCGTCATTCGCTCAATGGCGTATCTGCCTGGCTGGAGAGCCACGGCGAGAAATCTCGACACCGGAGCCATTACCCAGCTGCCCGTGTCACGCCACGGTCTTGTGCAGTCCGTTGTCGTGGAAAAGGGTCACTACGAGATCCACTTCCACTATCACGCTCCGTATATCGAGCTGTCATTTATCGTGAGCGTTGTTTCGTGGACACTGCTCGGCGTCAGTGCAATTTGGCTTCTCCGTCTG
>CANFJV010000152.1 GCA_947447225.1 Acidimicrobiaceae bacterium | reverse complement strand
CTTCTTTGCGGGAGCGACCTTTGCAGCAACAGACTTCTTTGCGGGAGCAGCCTTCTTTGCGGGAGCAGCCTTTGCAGTAACAGCCTTCTTTGCGGGAGCGACCTTTGCAGCAACAGACTTCTTTGCGGGAGCGGCCTTCTTTGCGGGAGCAACTTTTGCAGTGACTGCCTTTTTCGCTGGAGCAGCCTTTTTTGTTGGGGCCACCTTCTTCACTGCCTTTGCAGTCGCTGCTGACTTGGATGCTGTTGGCATCATTCCTCCTCGTCACAAAGCGCGGTGATGCAGAAACGACATGCATCTACGCAGACGAGGCAGGTTAGCGGATGGACACCGCCTCATGCACGTCAAGCAGTTTCAGTGTCACCCGTGCTCACGCCGAGTTGGAAGATTGCCGACTCTGGAGCCGCATCAACCGCTGTCGTCGCCTGTGCATCACGCAGGTCGCGAATCGCTTGGCTTGGCTGCACGTGCTCGTCAATCCAGCGAAGGACTTCGGTCAACTGGCCGGTCAAGCGACTGCGCTCGGCGTCAAGTTGGTTGGCAAGGCCTTCGATTTCCGAGGTCAAGTTCACCTTGACACTCTCCAAGCGGTTCACTTCATCGCGAACACGAAGTTCAGCTTCAACCGTGATCTGGCGAGCCATCACTTCTGCCTCGGCAATCTTCTTTGCCGCTGACTCACTGGCTTCTCGCTCGGTTTGCTCGACAAAGCGCTGAGCAAGCAGGAGCGTGCGCTGGGTTTCTGCGGCAATCGACTCCGCCGACGGTGTGTCTGCCACGGGAACAGGCACAGGAGCCGGCGTCTCAATGACTGGAGCGGCTTCGATGGCATGAACCGCTGGTGCAGCAGAAGCAGCGTCAAGCAGTTCTTTGTTCTTCGTCTCAAGTTGCGCAATGTGCTCTGCCGCCTGGCGAAGGCGATCTGACGTTTGACGGTGCTGCTCGCGAAGGGCATCGACCTCGATCGCCACTCGCTCCAAGAACTCATCAACTTCGTCCGCAACGTAGTTGCTGCGCTTCATGGTGAATTCAACAGTGCGAATGTTCTCGAGCGCTGAGCCAGACTTCGAAAGTGCAGGAAGGGTCATGAAACGAGAGTGTAGCGATGAAAACTCATCGAAGCCGGGATTAGATCATTCGGGCGACAAACAACAACACAATCGTGACGAGCATCACAGAAAAATCAATGCCTCCCGTTGATGGAAGTGCTCGACGAACAGGGCCAACAACGGGCTCGGTTACAAGACGCAGCACACGCTTGACTGAGTCGAGTGGGCCACCATTTGAAGGAAACCAACTGAGCAGTGCAGTGGCGACCAAGATGTAGACATAGATCAACAGCAGGTTGCGAACAATGCCCATGATTAGCTGAGGTCCCGTCGCTTCATCTTGGCTCGGTCTTCATCAGATACCGAGGCCTGTGTCATCAAGAACACACCTTCAGAAATCTTCTCCATCTTGCCGCCAAGACCGTGTGCGACACCACTGCAGAAGTCAATGCAACGACGGCTGTGCTCGTCTTGGGCATTGACGAGCGACAAAATGACCGAGCGGCCACTCTTGAACGCATCGGAGACATCTTTTGAGTCACGAAAGGCTTCCACGTTGATCACGAGTGGCGGCTGTGGTTCTGGAGCAATGGGACGAACGGTTGCGGCCTGTGGTGGCGTCACCAGTGTTGGGCCCGAGGTGTAGGGGTCTCGGTTCGACCGCAATTTGCCGAGTGGTGTAACGGGAGCGAGACGGTCATTGCCGCGAGAGCGGGTTGGACGCTCGTACTCAGGCTCAACTTCTTCGTCGACCTCTTCGAAACCGCGCTGGCGGCTGGGTGAGGCACTGCGCGACGGTGCACGACGAGGGGCAGGCTCGATGTACTCCTCGTCTTCAAATCCTTCGTCGGTCAGGCCAACGTAGGACAGTAATTTTTGCATCATCGAATTCGCCATGGATGGTTCCCCCACTCTCCTGCGTCCGCTGGTCCTAAAGATATAAACCAATGGGTAGACCCAAGAATCTAGAGCACGTCAGGCACCCCTGCCACCGGTCCAGTTTCCCTAGCCTCGTGGGCCAAACAACGCACTGCCAATTCGCACCATGGTGGAACCGGCCGCCACCGCATCGCGCAGGTCTCCAGTCATGCCCATTGAGCACACCGGGAACTGAAATTCGTCGGCCAAGCCACGCACCTTGGCAAAGCAAGCCTTGGCTGCCTCTCGCTCAGGTGGCGCCACGCACATGACCCCAAGGACCTCAACATCAACGTTGGACAACTGGGCAAAAAAGTCAGGAAAATCCTCCGGACGTAAGCCATTTCGTTGATCGAAACCGGTGGTGTCGATTTGGATGAGCACCTTTGCCTGCGGCTTTACCTTGGCGATGGCTTCTGCTTCTTCAAGTCGACAAAGTCCCTGAAACAGATCGACCACGGGAGCGAGTTTCGCCACCTTTTTCCGCTGGATGGCGCCTAGGTAATGCCACACGAACGAGTCGCTTGGTTCTGCTTTGTCGAGTAGTTCGCTGGCGTAGTTCTCACCAAAGACGTTCAGTCCAAGGCCGTGGGCCAACTCGACCACACTTCGAGGATGGGTCTTTGTGACGGCGCACAACTGTACGGTCTCACGCGTCCCACCGGCCGCGATGATCGAGGACCATACCTGGTCGAGGCGATCTTCAACAAGAGCAGGTGTTAGCCCGCCCGGAAACTCAGGGTGGCTCAGCGCAGGAACGACGGGACGTCGAAGTCGTCGTCGCCAAGGTCGAGGTCATCGGTTGCCGAATTGTCACCGAATATGTCGGCGGTGTCGCTCAGACCGAGACCCGCTCTTGGGCGAGCAGCGCCATCAGCAAGTGCATCAAATCCAGCAGCAATCACGGTCACGCGAACTGCTTCGCCCATGCTTTCGTCGATGGTCGCACCGAAGATGATGTTCGCATCTGGGTGGGCAACCGAGTGGATGATCTCTGCAGCTTCATTGACTTCAAACAGGCCGAGACTTGGCCCACCAACAATGTTGAGCAGCACGCCCCGAGCGCCTTCAATTGACGTCTCAAGCAGTGGCGACGTGATCGCTGCACGAGCAGCGTTGACCGCACGGCTGTCACCAATGGCCGAACCAATACCCATTGCGGCCGATCCAGCATTCGACATGATCATCTTGACGTCGGCGAAGTCGACATTGATGAGGCCAGGAACCGAGATGAGGTCGGTGATACCGCTCACACCTTGGTGCAGCACATCATCAGCCCGAGCAAATGCTTCGACCATTGAGGTGTTTTTGTCCGAGATCGACAGCAAGCGGTCGTTCGGAATAACAATTAAGGTGTCGACCTTTTCCTTCAAGGTCTGAATGCCCTTTTCGGCCTGTGCGGCTCGACGGCGACCTTCAAAGGCGAAGGGACGGGTCACGATGCCAATTGTGAGCGCACCAAGGCTCTTGGCAATTTCGGCAACCACAGGAGCTGCACCAGTTCCAGTGCCGCCACCTTTCCCTGCCGTGATGAACACCATGTCTGCACCAGCAAGTGCTGCTTCGATCTCATCACGGTGCTCTTCGGCTGCTTGGCG
>CANFJV010000151.1 GCA_947447225.1 Acidimicrobiaceae bacterium | reverse complement strand
TCCGAGGCGCTCCGACCAGTCCTCAAGGAGGTCATTGACCTCTCGTGAGAGCTCAAGTGCTCGGCGTGCGGCCTCAGTGGTTGCGTTGGCAAAGAAGATCATCCAGGCGTTGAGGTCACCTTCTTGCTGATAGCGACGGAGCGCTTCGTGATAGCCATCGCGTCTTGCCACCAAGGTGGCACTGATTGGGGGTATCGCAAGTGGTGTCATCATGCGCTGACGCAAGATGACATGAATGAGTGCCCTCCCTACCCGACCATTGCCATCAGCAAATGGGTGGATTGCTTCAAATTGGGCGTGGACGATACCTGCTTGAAGAATGGGTGGGAAATCTGTTCGTCGGGCGAAATCCACAAGATCGCTCAGGAGATGACCTATTTCGTTCGGCGGAGGGGGAACGTAGATCGCATTGAAGGGACCATGGTTCGAAGGTCCAATCCAATTTTGACGGTCTCTCACTACCCCGGCAACGCTGCGCAGACTTGGTGACCCTTCAGCCAAGGTCTCATGGATGCTCTTCATCATGTTGACGCTGAATGGCTGAGCGTCAGCTAGGTCAATGGCGTGCTCCATGGCATGGACGTTGCCAGCCACCTCGAGTGCCAACGTTTTGGCTGAAGAGGGAACTTCTCGGGCCTCGGCGATGGCACGGTGGCTCGCTTTGAGCCCCTCAATCCTGCTCGAACTCACCGCTTCCACCCGAAGGAGCGAAACCGCCACGAGCCCATAAGTGTTGGACTGATCGGCATTGAGCAGCGCGAGTGCGACAGTGGCGGCGTCAAGGGCGGCGACTGCGTGGAGCGAAAGTTCTGGAGTGGTTCCAGCAATGAGTGGTGGAACAGTTGCCCGATATGCGTATGGAGCACGTTCACGAGCTGGAGGTTTTGGATAGGCAGTCAGGTCAGAGATCCATACCCCATCAACCGATGTTGGCTTGGGCCACGGAGATGTCGTCACGAAAGTCCTGCCTTCTTCCATCTCAAAACGGCAAGGACTCTCTTTGGCAAGGTGAGCTCCCGTCGAACGATGTCTTTGTGATTGCCTCGTCCGCCAAGTTCAGGAACGTGGAGTACAACTCGGTGCTTCCAGCGAGTAGCCATCTTCTTCCTTTCGTAGAACCCCTCATACGAAAGGATAGATGAAGATCATTTCGTATGGATTTCCTTACGAAAGAAAAATAGTGATCTTTCAGGGTTCACTCTCCCAAAACCAAAACCTTGGCCAATTGTCAGCTTTTCGCACCTTCGCGTCTGACGGCTACTCGGACAGATCTTCTTCCGACTTCTCGTTCGGTAGCCTCTGACCGGTCAACCCATCACCTGGAGGCGAAGATGGCAGAGGTGTCCCCACCATGGTCAAAGCAAGGTCCCGCGTCGTACTTTCCTCCGATTGAGAAGAAATACGGCAAGTCCATTGCCGAGTGGCAGCAAATCATTGCAAGTTGTGGCAAGACCAAGCACATGGAAATCGTTGGCTTCTTGAAGGCCGAGCATGGCTTGGGTCATGGCCACGCCAATGCCCTTGTTGCCTGGACCTTGGCCGGCAACATCGCAAAGCCTGAGTAGCGGCACCGCCAACGTTGCTGAAGCACTGACTTCTCCACCCTCGACTCAACTTGGGGACGCACCGAGCTCTCGGTGCCGATGTGTGGCAACGAGTGGCTGTCGCCGACACAGCTTCAGTCAACGAGCAGATACTGCCTGATCCCAGGTTCGATGCCAGTGGCCAACGAGTGGCTCACCGGGACCAGCAACAAGGGACGAAGCACCTGCTTCATAGCCACGCTGGCAGGCTTCGGTTGCTGGGTAGTCCTCGCCGTCCAAAATCGTGACGTTCATCTCCATCACCGCTTCGCAGCGTTGACGGGAGTCATCATCCATTGGCCCGGGCCGGCCTTCAATCAAGTGCAGCGTCGTCTCACCGGGAAACAGTCCCGGCGCAATACGGTGCATGGATCCACCATCCATATGGTCAACAATCACCGTTGAGGGAAAGATGCACGTCACCATGATGGTGTCGAGTCGTTCTGGCCACTCGGACTCTGGCACTTCCCCCAAAGCTTCAATGCCGTTGAACGGAACACACATACGACTGTGGGGGCCAAAGGTATTCGTGGCACAGTGGTCGCTCAAGAACGGCAACAAACTCTCTCGATGAAGTGACGGCACGTGATAGGCCTCGTTGTTGAGATCGACCATCAACTTCCAGTTGGCGTGCTTCGTAAAGTGGCGTTCACTGCCACTTCGGTAGTTTTGCCAACCTAGCCACTCAACTTCGCCGACAAGGTCCTTCAAGAATCCGTCAACCACGACATCTTGGCGAAGGCCAACGAGCACAAGACCGAGTTGCTCTGAAACCGGCAGTGGCGCAAGACCCTTTGTCTCGGCAGCAAGACCCGGGAACCGGTCACGGTTGGGAATGCCAACCAAGTTCCCCGAAAGGTCAAAGTTCCACCCGTGATAGGGGCAACTGAGCCGTCGGGTGTTCGTGGCTCCCTCACACAACACCATGCCTCGATGGCTACAGGCGTTGAGAAAGGCGCGAAGTTCGCCGTCTTCTCCTCGAGTGACGAGGACCGGCACACCAGCAACCTCTCGGGCAATGACGTCACCGGGGTCGCCCACGTCTCCGGACCAACAAATCACTTGAGGCGTGTTTCGAAAGAGGATCTCTCGCTCTTTCCGGAAGCGCTCAAGGTCAGTGAATATCGAACCGTCTGCCTCATAGAGCTCACCAAACTGATCAGTGGTGTTGGCGAGTGTGTTGGCAATCATGCGACGGCCGAGTTCAATCATTTGCGGCGATGCAGATCCCATTGTTCAATGCTACCGAGCCCTAGCTGGTCGAAGTAGTGCCCTTGGGCGAAGCAGCGGCGGGTTTGCTATGGCTTCTTTGGCCCCAAGACGCATGTGTTGTGCATTGGCTTGGCGCCAACGCCGTTCCTCATCAACCACCACTTCGTGGTCCACCGCGAGCAAGAGGTTGTGCAACGTTTCAACCAGAAAAAGCCAGACACGCGTCCATCCCGGCGGCACTGCATGGTTGCTCGCTGAAAAGGCATCTCAATGAGCAACGAGTGGGCCGAGTTTCGGCTCACTTCACTTGAGTGGTCAAGGTGACGAGGCCGGCACCGCTCGGTAAAAGACCTGATCACTTGAGCGAATTGCTTCGGTGACCACATAGGTCGAACCCGTTGCCAAAAAGGTCCTCACCGACGCTGCTCGAGCGGCGTTCGCATTAAACGCTGCGTTTGGTACCAAAGCAGCCGAGTTGTAGCGGTAGAGCTTGTACTTCGTGTTTGCCTTGAGGCCCGAGATGGTGGCGGTCACGGTCAGTTTGCTCGCAGGTGGGCGGGCGTTCGAGCCATCTCGCATTTGACCCTCAGAGTTGACGCTCGTTGAGACAAGAAGTGGAAGGGCTTCGCGACGGTCGTCGGCGACTCCGGTGATGGCCAGCCCAAAGTTGGCCACCCCACTTGGTAAGGAGTAGACACTGCCAGTTTTTGCATTTGCCTGCTGGCGAGTCTTGGCAAAGGTGGCAAAGGGGTAGGTAAAGACGTACTGCGATGCCGAAGAAGCCGTTCCCGTCCAAATGCCGTGATCGGTGAAGGTGATGGTGTCATCTGCGTAGTAGGTCGCAGGCTGGGTGAGTGGGTGACTCGACGACAC
>CANFJV010000150.1 GCA_947447225.1 Acidimicrobiaceae bacterium | reverse complement strand
CGGTCGCCAACAACAATTGGCGTTCCGCCACGGCGCTCAAGGTGTGCACCGGTGATGTCAAAGGTGACCGTGGTCGGGTTCTGATTGGCGGCAAGCCAAGTCAGACCAGCGCCGTTCACTGATCGGTAGGCAACGGTGATGCTGGCTGCGCCAACGCCAGTAACTGCACCTTGGAAGCGAAGGGCTGCTGCTGGTTCGCCATCACTCGTCGACGAGGACACGCCTTCAGCTCGAACAAACAGCCCAACAAGAGTGGTCCCCGTTGTCGGCAAGTTAATGCCCACGCGCACTCGATCACCAAGTTGGAGTGCACCCCCGCCTTCACGAACAATTTTGGCCGTGGCGAGATCGATCGTGACCGTTGCTGGGTTGCCATTTGCTGCCAACCAGGCAACGGCGCCACTTGAGACCGAAGAAGTGGCGACGTCGATTGTCGTTGTCGACGTGGCCGTGATCTTGCCGGAAAGCAGTGCGGTTGCACCGTAGAGCTTGGCGCCGCGGCAGACGCCATGGCGATCATCGCTGCCAGCTCCAACTTCAACCACCGTTGCGGTTGGCGATGCACAGGCAACCGTGTTGGCACCTGAACCTTCTTCTACCGTCGTCGTAGCAGCACCCGTGGTCTCGGTGTTTTGCCCAGGTCCGCCGTTGAGATCATCAATGCCGGCGCCACCAATGAGTGCATCATTGCCATCGTCACCGAGAAGGATGTCATGGGCACCTTTGGCCGTTGACGCCGTGAGTTTGTCGTTGCCGGGCCCACCAATCAACACAACAAGGCCAGGTCCGGTTGCGCCTAGTTGGTCATTTCCACCGAGTCCGCAGACGACGTCGCCAGCCTTACCGGTCAACTTGTCTGCACCTGGGGTGCCAACAATTGTGCAGGTGTACCCGTCAACATGGACAACTTTGGCTTTGACGCCATGCGCAGTGCTTGCTCCAGCAAGTGGGACCGAAAGCGAGGCAAACATCAGGGCAACTGCTGGAAGGGCGGTGAGACTTCGTCGCATAACTACTCCAATCACGAAATGACATTGGTCATCTGTTTGCACCGTACTCCCATTGCCATTCGGTGACTACGACCAACACGGCCCAATTCATCAGAGAATCTTCAGTTCCTTATCCGTTCTTCAGCACCCTTCACCATGGCGACAATGCTGCGGTGACCGAAAAATGACGCCATAACCTCGTAACCTGGCAACATCGATGCTCAACGAACCTTTCCTCGCCTCAAGGCTCGGAGTCTCGAAGGGCGCAACGTCGTGCTTCCCGAGGCGTTTGTTTCTCGTCGCACCGTGGTGCTCATTGCCTTTCATCGAGACCACCAGAGCCTTGTTGACTCATGGACACCATGGCTCGAAGCGCACGGTGCAGGCGATCCCGACTTTTCTTTTGTTGAACTGCCGGTCATCTCGAGGGTTTGGGTGCCACTGCGGTCCCTCATTGATGGCGGCATGGCCGCAGCCATCAAGACTCCGCACATCTTGCAGCGCACCCTCACCATCTACGGCGATGTTCGTCGAGTAACGGAGCCTCTCGGCATCGCAACGACTGCGACCATTACCGTCCTCGCCGTTGACGGCGAAGGAGTGATTCGCTGGTCAGGTGCCGGAGGCTACTGCGCTGCTGCAAGCAACCAACTCGAAGCAGCGCTTGCTACTTGGTGAGCAGTGGCTTCAGGGCATCGGCCATGACGGTCGACAGGTAGATCCCATAGGACTTCGACAAGTGCTGGCCGTCGTAGAAGACAATGTTGCCAGCGATCATTGGGCTGCACTTCGTTGCACAGAACCACTTGCGTGTGGGGAGAAACGACACCGAGGTGGCAACTGCTGCTTGGCGCTCAGCAGCTCGAAACAGCGGATCCGGAACAGCGCCAGCCGCTATTTGACACTGCTGCACACTGGTTGGATGCTGAGCAAGGCAATTCGGGAGGTCCCAAGGAAATTTCGGCACATCTTCAATGATGGCGACTTTGGTCTTCGGTGCCTTCAACTGCGAAAGGGTGGTCTCAAGTCCTTGCTGCCACTGCGCAGGGCTTAGTGGATCTCCTGATCCTCCCAAATTGACCTTCTCTGCTACAAGAACGAGTGACGGGTGCGCCGCGGCGATCTCGGCAAGAGCGGAAGTGCGGAACTCGTCACAGAGTTTTGGGTAGTTGTAAATCGCCATCGTAATTTCAAGGGTCGCAGGGGTACAGGCACCCATCGCGAGCAGTGAAACGCCATAGCCACGAGCGAGTAGCCCCGGAAGAATTGCCGGCGTCCATGCCATCGCGTGGGAGTCACCGAGGATCACCGCAGTTGACTTAGGTGACGTTGGGCCGAAATGGCAGGAGGTGATGTGGAGACACTGTGTCCCGGCGGCGAGGTTGGCGAAGGCATCGCTCGATGCTGTTGCCAGCTGTGACACTTGTGCCTTTGTCAACTTTGTCACCTTGGCTGCAGCGGCAACGTTGGTCTCAACCTGTTTGGCCGTGCCAGGGATGATCTTCGTCGTCGCGCCAGTTGGCGAAAAGGTGGCAACCGCGAGCAAGGCGGCGAGCAGCACGATACTTCTGGCCCGGAAGAAATGGACTTTCGCAATGTTCATAACGCAAAGGTTACTGATTGCGTGACCCGGCGACTGCTCAGCTTCTTTGCTAGGTGGCGGAACTGTGGATAACTCGCACTGAATGGGTCACACACGACTCATGGCGAATCTTGGCTAGGGCTTGGTAGTCCCCGCTATTCCACCAGTTGAGCAGTTGTGCTTCTGAGTCGAAATCAATAATGACAATGCGACCATCTTCTCCACTGCCTTCAAGGACGAGTACTTGGTCGTCATAGGTGCGAAAGCGTCCGCCGTGGGCTTCTAAGAGTGGGAAGAAGCCTTTCACATAGGTTTTGTAGCGATCCCGATCGACAATCGTGAAGTGGGCAACAAAGATCACAGGTTGGTCAGCCATTTCGGTGCCTCGTTCTTTCAAGAGAAACTCTTCTCCTTACACTCGCAGAGATTGCAAGGGCGGCGGCGCTACTTCGGTGCGATCACTTCGTTTGAAATCTCGCCAATACCAACGATTTCACTTCGAACAATGTCACCAACGGCCAAAAACCTTGGTGGCTTGGCCGTAATGCCAACACCAGCAGGCGTGCCGGTGAAAATGACATCTCCTGGCCACAGTTCGGTAACCTTTGACAGCTCGGCCACGAGTTGCGACACGGAGAACACCATGTCCGACGTCAACGCGTCTTGGACGAGATCGTCATTGATGAAGCAGCGAAGCCGAAGTTCATCCACGTTCTCGAGTTCGTCGAGTGTGACGAGCCACGGGCCAATTGGACCAAAGCCCTCAAAGGACTTGCCGAGCGAAAACTGACCACCGGCGGCAAATTGCATGGTGCGCTCAGAGAAGTCTTGGCCAACAGCCGCTCCGGCAATGAACCCCCATGCCTCTTCCACCGCAACATTTCGCGCTCGTTTGGCCATCACCACCACGAGCTCAACTTCCCAGTCAACGGTTTCCCCCGCTCGTGGCACCGGGTCAAACGGTCCACCCAAACTTGAGGGGAATTTCGTAAAGGTCGCAGGAACCGTTGGAATCGGCAATCCAGCCTCTTCGGCATGGCCAAAGTAATTGAGCCCAATGGCAAAGACCTGTGCTGGCTTTGGCGCCGGCGAGCCGAGTTTCGCGAGGTCGAGGGCAACACCGTTGGTGAGATCAAACGTTGGTGCTGCCGCAACGAAGGCATCGAAGTG
>CANFJV010000149.1 GCA_947447225.1 Acidimicrobiaceae bacterium | reverse complement strand
GACCCCCGTATCCGACTCACCGGAAAGAGGTAGTTGTGAGCCAAATGAATAACGACGGTGGCGACAACTTCGTCGGAAAATACGACCCGAATGCCACGACCCAAAGTTTTGTTGCCGATATGAGTTCCGGTTTTGCCCACGACATGCTCGCTGATTCTGAGGCGCCAAAGCACGGTGCTAGTCCTGCCGGTGGCGAAGTTGCAGGATCGGGAAACTTGTTTGTCCAGATGGTTCGGGTATTCCGCCAAAACAAGGTGGCACTGTTCTGTGTTGGCCTCTTGATTTTCATTGTGCTGTTTTGCTTTGTTGGTCCATACATCTACACGACCAACCAAACCGACCTCACCGCGTTTCTTGGTGATACGTGCTCTGCTCCTCCTTCGTGGAAGCACCCACTTGGCACCGATGCGAGTTGCTTTGACATGCTTGGGCGCATGATGGTCGGGGGCCAAGCGTCACTAAGTGTGGGCTTTTTGGCAGCGATGTTGGCTGTCGTCGTTGGAGTCATCTATGGAGTAATCGCCGGTTACCGAGGTGGCGCCGTTGACGCCGTCATGATGCGGTTCATCGACATCATGTTGTCCATTCCTGGTCTGTTCCTCATTTTGGCGGTGACGACGATCTTTGGTCGCAACCGAACGCTCATGATTCTCGTCATTGGCCTACTCGGCTGGTTTGGCACCTCACGCCTGCTTCGAGCAGAGGCGCTGACGCTCCGAGAGCGGGAATTCGCTCAGGCTGTTCGCTCAATGGGTGGAGGATCGCCTCGCATTGTTCAACACCACATCATTCCGAACTCCATCTCGACGATTGCAACCGTGGCAACCTTTGCCATTGGTGACGCCATCTTCGCCTTGGCTGGACTGGGATTCCTCGGCATTGGTTTGATGCTTCCTGACACTGACTGGGGATCCATGCTCAACGCCTCTACTGACGCCATCTTCCTCGGTTACTGGTGGCAGGTCTACCCAGTGTCAATCCTTTTTTTGGCGCTCATCATCTCGTTCAATTACATCGGAGACGCCCTACGAGACGCCTTTGAGGTTCGACTCCGAGAGCGTTGATCGTCAGGTTTCAGCGATGAAGAAATCCCCCGGGCGAATGCCCGGGGGATTTCTTCTTGACCGCATAACCGCTCAAAAACTTCAATCTGCAGGTCCTACTGCGCTCCTACTGTGCCGAGTTGCTTGCCGTGAGGGTAACAACAGAGCGAAGTGGATAGTGGCAAGCGACAGTGTGACCTGCGGCAACTGCTTCCATCTTTGGCTCCTCGTTGGCGCAGCGCTCCGTAGCGGCAGGGCAACGAGTTCGGAAACGGCAGCCTGAGGGTGGATTTGCTGCACTTGGAAGTTCGCCATAGACCTGACGCCCGCGACGAGCTCGTGATTCAGCAACGTCAGGAACTGGAACCGCATCAAGCAGGCCTTGGGTGTAGTGGTGGGCGGGGTGCGACAACACATCATTCGCAGGTCCAATCTCAACTACCTTGCCGAGATACATGACCATGATGCGGTCGGAAACGTACTGAACCACGGCCAAGTCGTGACTAATCAAGATGTAGGACAAGTTGCGCTCTGCTTGCAAATCCTGCATCAAGTTCAGGATTTGCGCCTGAATTGAGACGTCTAACGCCGAGACCGGCTCGTCAGCAATGACCAGTTTCGGCTGAAGGGCCAATGCTCGGGCAAGCCCAATGCGCTGCCGCTGTCCGCCGGAAAATTCATGCGGATATCGGTCAGCTGCGCTGCGCGAGAGCCCAACTTCTTCCAAGAGGTCGCCAACACGTTGCTTTCGCTCAGAAGACGAGCCTTCTTTGTGAATCGCCAGCGGCTCGCCGACAATTCCTTCAACCCTCTTTCTCGGATCTAGTGAGGCGTAGGGGTCTTGGAACATCATCTGGCGAATACGGGCTTGTTGCCGTTTGGCTTCCATGCCTTTCAGGGACTGATCTACATCAGGGAATGCAATAGACCCTGAAGTCACCTCTTCGATGCCGACGAGCATGCGACCAATTGTGGTCTTCCCGCAACCCGATTCGCCAACAATGCCGAGCGTTTCACCAACACCAACCGAGAACGACACGTCAGCGACAGCGCTGACATTGCCGACACTGCGACGGAACAAACCATTGCCACGAATTGGGAAGTTCTTCACCAAGTTGGAAACCGTCACAATTGGAGCTTGGCCTTCCACCATGTTGCTCTGACGAGTTTCACCGACGCGGACCGAGGTTGCCGTGGGCTTTCCTTCAACGGGGTGGAAGCAGGCAAACTCGTGACCGTCTTCAACCCCCTTTTCGAGTTGTGGTGTCTTTTGCGTGCATTCGTCAGTCGCAAATGAACATCGGGGCGCAAACCGACATCCCAGAATTTCCTTCGAGAGATCTGGTGGCAATCCGGGAATCGACATGAGTCGAGTGGCTTGTTCCCCACGAGCCACAAGATTCGGCACCGACGCAAGAAGCGCCTGGGTGTACGGATGGCGCATCTTGGAGAACAAGGTTGCAGTTTCGGCCTCTTCGGCGATTTGGCCGGCATACATGACCGCCACCCGATCAGCTCGGCCAGCAATCACCCCCATGTCGTGCGTGATCAGAATCGTGGCCATGCCAAGACGCTCACGGAGAGAATCCAAAATGTCAAGAATTTGGGCCTGAATAGTCACATCAAGCGCCGTCGTGGGCTCGTCAGCAATCAAAATCTTGGGTTCACACACAAGGCCCATCGCAATCATCACGCGTTGACGAAGGCCACCAGAAAGCTCATGTGGATATTGGTTGAGGCGCTCCTTAGGATTTGGCATTTCCACCATCGTGAGCACCTCAATGGCGCGGGCATAGCCCTCGGCCTTTGACGCGCCACGGTGAATACGAAAGCCTTCGGCGATTTGATCACCAATGCGCATCACTGGGTTCAGCGAGGTCATTGGGTCTTGAGGAATAAGGGCAATGCCGTTGCCGCGCACGCCTTCCATTTCCTTCTCTGTTAGCGAGGCGAGATCGACACCATCAAAGAGGATCTCTCCTCCGGCAACCTTGCCGTTGCTCGGCAACAGTCGCATGATCGAAAGGCCAGTTGTGGTCTTACCGCAGCCTGATTCACCGACAATGCCAAGGCATTCGCCTTCATTGAGTTGAAACGAGACACCATCGACTGCAGCAACGGCGGATTCTCGCATTGCAAACTCAGTCCGCAAGTTGTTGACGTGAAGTAAGGCCATGACTAATTCTACCCGCCAGAACTCTCATTTCGGCGTACTCGCCCATCGGCGAATGACCAACTTGCCCGATGAATTGGACTGAGGCCCAACCGGTCGAGGCCCGCGACATGACTTGGAGAGTGATAGCCCTTATTCCCGGCAAAGTCGTAGCCCGGAAAGACCTCGTCGTAGTCAGCCATGAGCTGGTCTCGTGCCACTTTGGCCAGGATTGACGCGGCAGCAACCGAACCGCATCGAAGGTCGGCTTTCACCTCATTGCGCACCGCAAGGTGCTGCAATTGCGACGTTGTCAACAGATTGATTGGCCCATCGAGCAATACCACATCGGGCAGCGCCCGTAGCCCCAACAGTGCGCGCACCGCGGCGAGTCCAAGTGCCTTGGTCATGCCAAATTCATCGCATTCAGCCGGAGTGGCTGCGCCAAGAGCAGCGTCCACCGCCCAGCGCTCAATCGCGGGAACCAGCGCAATTCTCTTGTTTGGGGCTACAAGTTTCGAATCTCGAACCCCATTTGGCGGAAGCGGAGTTGCCGCAGACACCACCACG
>CANFJV010000148.1 GCA_947447225.1 Acidimicrobiaceae bacterium | reverse complement strand
TGAGAAATGCAACCGATGCCGCCCTGCTCAAGGATCCAAGTTTTCAGCGTTCTGCAGCACGAGCAATGGCGGTGGCGATGGTGGAGTACCTAAACAAATAGCAAGGTGATGTTGCTCGGTTCGGGTCATCGAACTCCGTTGCAGGGACACGGTAAGCGACGATTCTTAGGGGCAAAAAGGGCACCTCATCAGCTACCACTGCGGCCGGCGAAATTTCTACACACCACAACAGGTCTGAATCAAGGTGGCAGCGCAAATGGTGACGGAGCAGCGATGGGCTGTGCCACCATAGGCTCACCGGCGACGACGAGCCTCAAACCAACGCGTTTGAGATAAGGAGTGTTATGGCCTCGGTGGCCTTTAACCACGTGACGAAGAAATTCGGTGACACCTCGGTGCTCAACGGACTCGATCTCGAAGTTGCAGACGGAGAATTTCTTGTTCTACTCGGCCCATCGGGTTGCGGGAAAACGACTGCTTTGCGCATGGTGGCCGGACTTGAAAGCCCCACGACTGGAACAGTCGCCATTGGGGGGAGCGTGGTGAACGACGTCGCGCCGCAGCATCGAGATGTCGCCATGGTGTTTCAGAACTATGCGCTCTACCCGCACCTCTCGGTGGCAAAAAACATTGAATTCCCCCTTCGTCAACGCGACATCTCTGCCGATATTCGTGCCCAAAAGGTGCGAGATGTCGCACAGATGCTGGGCCTCGCAGAACTTCTCGATCGAAAACCACGGCAACTGTCTGGTGGCCAGCGCCAACGCGTCGCTCTTGCTCGGGCGATTGTGCGCGAGCCGGTGTGTTTCTTGATGGACGAGCCACTGTCGAACCTTGACGCCACGCTTCGTGCTCGAACGAGATCAGAGATTGTGCGCCTCCAACACGAACTCGCCACCACCACAATCTTTGTGACCCATGACCAAGTTGAGGCCATGACCATGGGTGACCGAATTGCCGTACTGAACGCCGGTGATTTGCAGCAAGTTGGCACGCCAACTGAGCTTTTCGAGAATCCAGCCAATGCGTTTGTTGCTGGTTTCATTGGCAATCCAGGAATGTCACTCCTTTCGGCCAACGCGTCACAGGGCCAACTCGCCATTGGCGGAACGCAAACCCCATTTTCCGCTTCCGGGCTCAATGGAGCGGTCACCATTGGTGTGCGAATTGATGGGGTGGAGCTTTCCTCTTCTGGAATTGCCGCAATTTGTGATGGTGTTGAAGTCTTGGGGGCTGAAGTCCATGTGCTCGCTCATCTCGGCGACGACCAAATCATTGTTCGCCAAGGAGCGAGTGCGCCACGACCAAAGATCGGTGAGCAAATCTTCATCCAACTCACCACCGAGCCTTTGTACTTTGATGCCGTGACCGGCCTGAGAGTTTCGCAGTGACCACCGTTCGTCAGCGGCGTAGTGAGACCGTGTTGGCGCTCTGCCTCATTGCTCCAGCACTCGTGTTGCTCACGGTGTTTCTTCTCTATCCGTTCTTTAAGAACTTCACGCTGTTTTTGTATCACGCACCGCCATATCCAGGACTCCCCTCAAAGTGGGCGGGTTTCAGTCAGTTTTTTGACACCATCTCCTCAACATCTTTTCTGGAGGGCTTGACGGCGACCGCGATCTACACCGTGCTCGTCGTGCCCATTGGGGTGTTCTTGGGGCTCGTGCTTTCGGTGGCTGCGCATCAGAAATTAAAGGGCATGGCGATTTACCGAACGATTTTCGCCACGACCGCAGTGAGTTCCGTGGCGGTTGCGGCAATTGTCTTTGGCACGTTCATGAACCCGGTGCTTGGACTACTTCCCTGGCTTGGCATCGACACGAACCCAACGATTCTGCAGAACCCGACCTGGGCCATTTTTGCCATGGCAATCATTGGACTGTGGCAATTCATTGGACTGTCGTTCATTTTGTTCAGCGCAGGACTTCAGTCCCTTCCTGAAGAAGTGCTTGAGGCAGCGAAGCTTGATGGGGCAAGTCCCGCCAAAGCATTCTTCACCGTCACGATTCCGCTGCTGTCGCCAACGATCTTTTACGTCTTCACCGTTGGCGTGATTGCGGCCATGTTCACATTTGGCCAAATGGACCTGCTCATTGGACCGGGGGCTGCGTCAGCGGTGCACGTGAACACCCTTGCGTATCAGATCTACCAATATGTCGTCACGCAGCCGAACCCAGGCGTAGCTGCCTGCATCTCCATTGCGCTGTTCATTTTGACGGCCATTGTTACCTTGGCCAACTTCCGTTTCCTTGAACGGCGGGTGAACTATGACGTCTGATCTCGCGGTGCGAGAAGTGGCCTCACCCAAGAACTCTCGAGCCCGTCGGTCGAAGTTCGTGAGTTACCTGGTCCTCACCCTTGGGGCGATCGTGGTGCTGTTCCCGCTCTACATGGCAATTGTGAGTTCACTGTTGACCCCTGTTCAAATTGGCCAACAACCTCCATTGTTCTATCCACCAAGTCCTCAGTGGAGAAACTACGGTGATGCCTTCATCGGCGGCCACTTGAGCACCTATCTGTGGAACTCAGTGCTGCAGACGGTTGAAATCGTGGTGGGCTCGGTACTGACGAGTCTGCTCGCAGCGTTCTCCTTCGCTACGTTTGAGTTCCCGCTCAAAAAGGTGCTGTGGGCATTGATGTTGGCCACCTTGCTCATTCCCTTCGAGGTCACGATTGTGACCAACTACCAGACGATTTCCTCAACGCATCTCCTCGGGTCGATGTGGGCGCTCACCGTTCCTTTCATGGGATCTGCCATCGGCATTTTCCTCCTTCGCCAAGCCTTCTTGGCCATTCCCGGTGAGATCCGAGAGGCGACGATTCTCGATGGCTGCGGGCCCATGCGATATTTCTGGCGAGTTGCTATCCCGCTCGTTCGCCCGCAACTCGCTGCGTTTACGGTCATCGCGGTGCTTGGTGCGTGGAACCAGTATCTGTGGCCACTGTTGCTTACGTCGAATGACGAAGCACACCGAACGTTGCAGATTGGCCTGAAAACCTTGAACAGTGGAACCTTTGAGGGCTACGGCGTTGTGCTTGCTGGCGCCATGATCGCTTCAGTGCCGATGCTCATCTTGATGGTCGTGTTTAACCGCCAACTCGTGAGGAGCCTCACCGGCGGAGCGATCAAATAGAAAGAAATCATAAGTTTGGCGACTTCGCGTCACCAAGCGATTACTTCAACCTGTAAGAGTGAGGGTATGAAGAAACTTCTGACTCCTGCACTCAGCCTTGCGCTCTTGACCTCCTCGGTTGCCATTGTTGGCACCGGATCATCTGTTGCGGCATCAGCCGCAACGTCAGCTAGTTGCGACACCTCAGCCTTGAAGAACGCAAAGAGCCCTGTGCACATCACCTACTGGGAGTCAACGGCCGGTGCGAACTTGACCGCAATGAAGGCCCTTGTTGCTGCCTATAACAAGAGTCAAAAGAAGGTTGTCGTCAGTGATGTCAACCAAACTGGTGGCTACGTCGACACGTGGAACGCCTACACCTTGTCCGGTGGAACAGGTGCAAACGTCTTCATTGACGATGTCACCAACACCCAAGCGCACGTGGACTCGAAGTTGACGATCCCAATCCAGGACTGCTTCACGCCGGCCAAGTTCTCGACCAAGAACTACCTGCCAAAGGCACTCGCGCAGCAAAAGCTTGGGGGAAAGGTTCAAGCCCTGCCCTACGGAGCTTCAACTCCAGTGTTGTACTACAACAAGCAAGCCTTCTCGAAGGCTGGAATTGCCAAGCCACCAGTGACCATTGATGAAATGACCGCTGATGCCC
>CANFJV010000147.1 GCA_947447225.1 Acidimicrobiaceae bacterium | reverse complement strand
CCCAGAGGCCAAAGGGGCAGCCACTCGGGTCTGTAATCACCGCCATGGTGCCGAGGTCGGCAATGGGAATGGGCCCAGCAAGGACTTGGCCATGAGCGTTCGCCACCGCATCAAGAGTTGCAGCGATGTCATCCACTTGGACGTACATCGTCCAGCCACCGGGCTGGTCAAGGGGGGCTGGCATTGCGCCAGCGACGGGCTGGTCGTTGTTCATGAACATGAAGTAGCCGCCGAACTCCTCTGAGCTCTCGGCGGCTTCCCAGCCGCACACGGCGCTGTAGAACGAGGCAATTTCACTTCCACTGTGGGAAGCGAGATCCATCCAAACCGGGCGGGCTGGCAAGTTCGACATTGGCGTCCTTTCGACGCAAACACGCTACGTCAGGTTGAACGCCGAGCGCGGGAAGTGTCGCCTAGTCATCGACCGAGCCACAGGATTACTTGGAAGTCAGGCGTTCAAATCATCTCTTGGGTTATAGAGCCAATCGAAGTTCGCTGCGAGACCCGGTCCGGTTTTGGCAACGAGATTGAGGAACTCATCGCGTTCTCGTTGGAGATCTCCATCTGGAAGGTGAAAAGTGGTTGCATTCGCCATCGACATTGTTTGCACCAGTGCGGTTCGGTCTCGCCGAGCTTCTTCGTAGCGTTGCAGGGCATCGACAATTGTCCCTTGCCGAGCAAGACATCGTCGAAGGACATCAGCGTCTTCAATTGCCTGGCAAGCACCTTGCGCCATGAACGGAACCATGGGATGACAAGCATCGCCGAGGAGCGTGACTCGGCCCTTGCCCCAAGTGGGGAGTGGTTCTCGGTCATAAAGTGCCCAACGAAAGACCGAGTCTTCAACAGCGCCAAGGAGGCGACGAACGGTTGGCGACCAGGCGCTGAACTGTTCTTGAAGGACGCTGGCCGCAACGGGCTCAGTCCATGATTCGAGTTCCCAACTGCGATCATCGGCGAGGGCGACGAGATTGAGATAACGCTGGTCTTTTCCAATGAAGTAGGAAACAACGTGTCCACCGGGGCCGAGGCGAACGGTGAAGTCAACAGGAAGATCCGAAGCAAATTCAAAAGGAACGAGTGCTCGATAGGCAACAACGCCGCTGAATCGTGCTGGTTGTGCCCCCCAAAGGCTTGATCGAACGGCAGAGTGAATCCCGTCTGCGCCAACGACGAGGTCGAAGAGATGTTCGTCACTTTCGGTCAATTGCACGGCCACTTGGTCACCGACTTCAGCGACCGAAACCACCTGGGCATCAAAGAAAAAATCAACTTGGCCACATGCAGAACTGAGCAACTGAATGATGTCTGGTCGGTACACACTGTAAAAGGGCGCACCCCAGCGAGATTCCGCGATTTCGCCGAGTTTGGATGCTGCAATTTCTCGGTCGTCGTTCCATCGACGGAAGACGGAGCGCTGGGCGGCGGTGCCAATTGTGCGCAAACCAGCATCAAGACCAAGCCCGAGAAGCACCCGTGTTCCGTTGGGGCTCAATTGAATTCCAGCACCGACTTCTCCGAGATCACCTGCGCGCTCAAACACGGTGACATCGTGTCCATCGCTCGAGAGCCCCGCAGCCAACGTGAGCCCACCAATACCTGCACCGACAATGGCAATCTCCATGACGATGAGATTACTGGGCAACTGCCTAAGAATGCATCGACCTTGTTGAGACAGCGTTGGCTCAGCGTGGATCTACAGATGCCCGACGAGCGAGGCTTCACTCAGTGCTTCAAGGAGACCGCGGTCAAGGTCAACATCACCCGTCGAGGCATTCATCTGGACTTGCGCTTTAGTACTCGCGCCAGCAATCACGGAACTCACGACCCGGTGAGAGAGGATCCAAGCAAAGGCAACCTCAATTGGCGTGTGCGGCGAATCGTCAATGACCGAGAGGATTCTCTCGGCTCGTTCCAACATTTCGTCTCCCAACCAGTGGCCGGCGCGGTAGGGATCGCCTTGGACTTCCATCTCTTTGAGACGCGTGCCTTCTGGAACGATGCCACCTCTGACCTTGCCGGTCAACAGTCCATTAGCGAGTGGATAGAAGGGGAGGAATCCCATGCCGAGTTCTTCACAGGCCGGAAGTACGTCAGCTTCTGGGTCGCGACAGAGCAACGAGTACTGATTCTGCAGGCTCATGAATCCGCTGCCGCCGTTCGAAGCAGCCGCTGCTTCGTGGAGCTGCGCTGCGGTCAAATTCGAGCAACCGATTTCTCGGACCTTGCCGGCTTCGATGAGCTGCTGCAGCGCGCCGAGGGTGTCGGCAATGGGGGTCGTGTCGTCGGGCATGTGGAGTTGTAGCAAATCGATTCGGTCGGTCTGAAGACGTCGAAGCGAGTCCTCCACCATCTCGTTGATGTAGGCAGGTTTTGCTCCCCAGCGACCATCGCTCATTGGCATACCGAACTTCGTGGCGATGATGGCCTGGTCACGACGACCGAGGAGCGAAGCCCCAAGTTGCGTCTCGCTTTCGGAATTCCCAGCCCCATAGGTATTGGCCGTATCGAAAAAGGTGATGCCAGCATCAAGGGCTGCGTGAACCACCGCATCGGTACCGGTTTGGTCCAACCGCTTGCCGAAGTTATTGCAGCCGAGGCCGATGACCGAGACCTCGAGGCAACCAAGTGGACGAGTACGCATGGTGGTCCTTTACGTTTGAGAAAGCGTCGCTGCATTGTCAAGTGCCATGGCGCCTTCTTGTACTGTACCGAGGACGAGAACGAAGAGTTCAATGAGTGGGGGACACCATGGCAAGCGACAAAGTAGAAATCGACGTCACAGCACCAGCAGATGCAGTGTGGGAAGTCATTGGCGATTTCGACGCCTGCGACAAGCTCTTCCCCGCCATTGAGAAGATCGTCATTGAAGACTCTGAAGCCGGTCACGACCGCATCATCTCGATGTTCGGCATGGACATTCGCGAGCGCCTGATCTCGAAGGACAATGCTGCTCGCGTCCTCACCTACACCGTGATTGATCTCCCCAACCACTTGGGCGTGATCACTGTTGCAGACCAAGGCGACACAAGTCACGTGACGTGGGAATTCCAAGTGGACTCCGATGACCTGCTTGAAATGCTCCACGGCACCTATGCCACCGGCCTCGACGCACTCGTTACGCACTTCGCCTAGAGAGTTGCCACTCGGCCACGAAGTGGCCTAGGTTGCACACATCGGACGCGGTGTCCGATAACGAGGTTGACGTGGGGGACCTATGAGCGAGAGCCCAGAGATCTTCACCAGTCCGCACGTGCTCGAGTTTCCCTACTCGCGCTCGACCGGACCAGTGATTGGATCCTTTCTGACCGCACTGCGAGACGGAGTGCTCATCGGCATTCGTGGCAGTGGCGGCAAAGTCATTGTTCCGCCAACCGAATACGACCCTGACACCGCCGAAGAGACGAGCGGCATTGTCGAAGTTGGCCCTGGTGGCACCGTATCGACCTGGGGTTGGGTTGAGACGCCGCTTCCTCAGCACCCAATGACGGAGCCCTTTGCCTGGGCACTTGTTACGTTGGATGGAGCCGACACCGCAATGCTCCACATCGTTGACGCCGGTTCAGCATCAAAAATGTCGACCGGCATGCGAGTGACGGCCAAGTTCAAGCCCGCCGACGAGCGCATTGGCGCTATGGCGGACCTCCACTCGTTCGTTCCCGAGGAGGCCAAGTGAGCGATCAGACCTATGTGACCAAGGACCCACGAGGGTCCATCACGAAACTCGAAACCCCGAGTCGCCTTGAGTTCCTCTTTACCGCAGGAACGTCACTGTCGAAGAACTTGGCTGGCTAT
>CANFJV010000146.1 GCA_947447225.1 Acidimicrobiaceae bacterium | reverse complement strand
TATTCAATGGTGGCAGTCACCACCCTCTGCGCCGAAACGAACGATGAAGCGGACTATTTGGCTGGCCCGCTTCGCCTCTCCACCTTGCTCCTTCGCACGGGGCGACCAGCTCCCATGGTTTCACCCGAAGTTGTGGCAGAGCGTGGCTTCTCTGCCGATGAAGCAGCACTGCTTCGCCAGATCACAGCTTCACACGTCGTTGGAGACCCGACGCGAGTGGCGGAAGGCTTAGGCCATCTCCGCGACCGAACGCAGGTCGATGAGCTCATGGTCTCCACTCGTGCGTTCTCCCTTGAAGATCGAGTGCGCTCACTTGAGCTCACCGCCTCGGCCATGGGCATATTGCCGAGAGCGCTTCGCTCAGCGTGAACGACTTCATCGTCACCCCTGGAGCCTTCGTGCTCTACGTGATCGTCGCCACCATCACGCCGGGGCCAAACAACGTGATGCTCATGACCGTTGGGTTGACCAAAGGTCACGGACCAGCGTTTCGGGCGGGACTTGGGGTCTCAACCGGTTGGGGATTCCAGGTGCTGCTGTGCTCGCTCGGTCTTGGAACTGCGATTGGCTACGTGCCGGGCTTGAGCATTGCCATTGAACTGCTCGGACTTGCCTACTTGTTGTGGTTGGCATGGCATCTGTGGCAGGCCGATGCGCTCGGTGGGGCAGCACCCTTGCTCAGCTTCACCGGTGCGTTCTTCTTCCAGTGGGTGAACCCGAAGGCGCTGTCGATGTCACTCACGACCGCTGGGCTGTTCGTGGTGCCAGCCACGGAAGGCGTGCCAATCAGATCAGCATTGGCGGTCACCACTGGCTGTGTGCTGCTCTGCATTCCCTCAACGGCGACGTGGGCGCTCCTTGGTGTGTTCATGCAGCGGCATTTGTCGACCAAGACCTCTGTTCGCACCTTTAATCGCGTGGGGGCGGCAAGCCTGTTGGCAACCGTCATCTGGTTGGCGCTCAGTCACGGGTGAGTATTTGTGTTGAGAGAGCGAGAGTGGGGTGCAATTGCCCACTATCGTTGAGTGTCATGGTGCTCTCGGACCGTTCAATTAAGCAAGCGCTCGAGTCGGGCCGGATCGAGATCGATCCACTCGGCGAGCGGTGCATTCAACCTTCGTCAGTCGACCTTCACGTCGACCAGTACTTCCGGTTGTTTCGCAATCACACCCAACGCGTCATCGACGTCCGTGAGGACCAAGAGGACCTGACGGAGTTGGTCGATGTTGGACCTGACTCCCCACTGATCTTGCACCCAGGTGAATTCGTCCTTGGCTCCACCATTGAGCGAGTGAAGCTTCCAGATGACCTCGTGGCCCGCCTTGAAGGCAAGTCCTCACTTGGTCGCCTGGGTCTACTCATTCACTCGACTGCGGGTTTTGTTGACGCAGGTTGGGATGGACATTTGACCTTGGAGCTTTCCAATGTGGCCAACCTTCCCATTACCTTGTATCCGGGAATGAAGATTGGTCAGATCTCGTTCTTCGAGATGACCACTCCTGCAGATCAGCCCTATGGCGCAAGTGCCCTTGGGTCGAAGTACAAGAACCAATGGGGTCCAACCCCAAGTCGTTACTCAGAGAACTTCAAGCAGCAGTAAGCACCTGCTCGCCACCTCATGGCGGGCGCTCAAACTCACGGAGGCGTTGTGCTCATTCGGATCATTCTTGGACTTGGCGTCACGGTCGCCTGTTTTGCCATTGCCGGGAAGCGTTTTTTCTGGCTTTCGCAGCTCATTCGCAGTGGCCAGCCAGCCCCTCGCCGCTTCCAGGGCTTCTCCAAGAAGATCGAAGCCGAAGTCGTCGAAGTCGCTGGTCAAAAGAAGCTGCTCAAGTGGACTGTTCCCGGCCTTGCCCACTTCTTTGTCATGTGGGGCTTCACGATTCTGCTCCTCACCATCATCGAGGCCTACGGCAACTTGTTCCAGCGCGACTTCCACATTCCCATCATTGGTACGAACGCGTTTGTTGGATTCATTGAAGATTTCTTCGCCGTGATGGTGCTCGTCTCGCTGACGACGTTCTCCATCATCCGCATCAAGAACGACCCAAAGCGCAAAGAGCGTTCCTCGCGTTTTTACGGCAGTCACACCGGAGCGGCCTGGCTCGTGCTTGGCATGATTGCGCTCGTCATCATCACCCTGCTTGCCTACCGTGGTGCTCAGGTCAACACTGGCAACTTCCCCTACGAGTCCCACTGGGCCTTTGCCTCGTACGCAGTGGCGAGTTGGATTGACCCACTTGGTTCGACCTTCAACTCCGCCTTTGAGACCATCATGTTGCTGGCCAACGTTGGCGTGATCACCGGGTTCTTGGTCTTTGTTGCCTACTCCAAGCACCTTCACATCTTCTTGGCCCCCCTCAACATTGGCATGTCCCGTCGCCCACGGGCCCTTGGTGGTCTCGACAAGACCCCCGACATGGACATGGAAAATGTCACCGAAGACACGGTCTTTGGTGTGGGAAAGATCGAAGACTTCACCTGGAAGCAGATGCTCGACTTCGCCACCTGCACCGAGTGTGGTCGTTGCCAGTCGGTGTGTCCTGCCTGGAACACCGAGAAGCCACTCAGTCCGAAACTGCTCATCATGGGCCTGCGGGACAACATGTTCTCCCAAGCCAACCGACTCATTGCTCAAAAAGCTGATGAAGGCGGCGGCGAAGCCGGTGAAGTGGAGACCCTGGTGCCCTTCACTATTGACCCAGATGTGCTGTGGTCATGTACGACCTGTGGAAGTTGTGTTGAGCAGTGCCCAGTCGACATTGAGCACGTTGACGCCATTATTGACATGCGTCGCTACGAAGTGCTGATGGAGTCACGCTTCCCATCAGAAGCCGGTCTGTTCCTCCGCAACTTGGAAAACCAAGGCGACCCATGGGGTCTCGGCGCTTCCAAGCGTCTTGAGTGGACGGCGAACGTTGACTTTGAGATTCCCGTCGTCACTGATGAGATCCCAGAAGACGTCGAGTACCTCTACTGGGTTGGCTGTGCGGGCGCCTTCGACGACCGTGGCAAAAAGCAGGTTGAATCCGTCGCCCGCACCCTCAACCGTGCTGGGGTGAAGTTCGCGATTTTGGGATCGAAGGAAAACTGCTCCGGTGACCCAGCCCGTCGTGTTGGAAACGAGTATCTCTTCCAAGAGATTGCCAAGGGCAATATCGAGACCATGCAGTCCGCTGGCGTGAAGAAAGTCGTGGCCTCATGTCCGCACTGCTTCAACACCATTAAGAACGAGTACCCGGCCTTGGGCGGTGACTTTGAAGTTGTGCACCACGCAGAACTTGTAGAGCACCTCTACCGCAACGGCAAGTTGAAGCCCGGCACGAACTACACCGGCACGGTCACCTATCACGACCCTTGCTATCTCGGTCGTCACAACCGCATCTTTGATGAGCCACGGTCACTGCTCAATGCCATTCCTGGTGTGACGCAAGTTGAAATGGGTCGATGCCGTGAGAAGGGCTTCTGCTGTGGTGCCGGTGGTGCTCGCATGTGGATGGAAGAGAACATCGGCAAGCGCGTCAACATGGACCGCACCGCTGAAGCGCTCGGCACCGGAGCAGACATTGTCTCCACCGCCTGTCCGTTCTGCATGATCATGATCGACGACGCCGTCAAGGCAAATGGCCGTGAAGACGTCCGGGTCATGGACATCACCCAGGTCTTTGAGCAGTCCTTGCTTGAGCCAGTGGCAGCAGTCCCTGCTGCGGCAGCTGAATCAGAGAACTCCGCACCAGAAGCCGAGTAGTCGAACCACGCTCTTCGCATTGGTTGAGGATGGAATTCCTCGTCAGGCCAAGATCGACGCCGTTGACGGACGACG
>CANFJV010000145.1 GCA_947447225.1 Acidimicrobiaceae bacterium | reverse complement strand
GTTCTTGCTGTGTGTCGAATACGACCGATCCCGCGACCTTTCAGATCTCGTCATCTATGACGCACATGCAATGAACGCAAAACCCGAGGCACGTATTCACTTGCCCGTTCGCATTCCCTTTGGCTTTCATGGCACCTTCGTGCCACGAGCAACACTTAGTTAAGAACGTCTCTCAGCGAACAGGCAATCGCCTGGTTGAGATCATCATGGAGTGACACGTTCGTCGCAGGCGAACCTACTTCGGCCACAATGACAAAGAGCCCCGGTGCACCAAGGTGCTCACTGAGTGCCTGCTCAAATGCACCTACGTCTCGAACGACACCAACACCGTGGCCAAGCCCACCTACGAGGAGTTCGTGGTTGACCGGACGAGCAGTATGGAACAACGCGGCAAAGGTATCTGCCTCAACCGAGTCAGCTTGGGGCAAGAACGAGAAGATTCCGCCGCCGCCGTTATTCACCACCACCACCGTGAGCGAACCTGAAACTGGTCCAAGGCCCTCGACCAGTGAAGAAAGATCGTGCAAGAACGCCAAGTCACCAATCACACAGGCGGTGGTCTTGCCCGTTAGCGCCGAGCCAATCGCCGATGACAACACGCCATCAATGCCGTTCACACCGCGATTTGACCGCACGATTGGCGAAATAACTGGCGCAAACCACTCAAGTTCACGGATGGGCATGGAAGAACTCGCAACCAAGACGTGAAGGTCAGTGCGTTGCCCGAGGATGCGAGCAATGCGTGGTTCAGTCAATTCGGTGGTTGCGCAAAGGGCTTCTTCGAGTGCCACTCGTGCGGCGAGGTCAGCACGCTGCCAGTGGTCAACATAGGTAGCGTCAGATGCTCTTGGCGCTGCACTGAGCGAAGCGAGCAGCGTTGCACTGTCGGCAATGACCCGCTCAGCGACGACCGCATAAGGGTCATGCAGCGTTGCTTGCACGCCGAGGTGCACCACCGTGGTCCCACGACTTGCCCACATGGCGATGGTTTCACCGAGAACCCGAGAGGCCCACGGTGCGCCCACCATCACGACGAGTTCAGGCATCAACGAATCCGCGTGGTTGCGCAGAATCGGATCAGCAAGTGCAACCGCTTTTCCTTCACGTCGAAGTCCTGAACGTGGGTCACCGAGGAGCACCCAGTGCTTTTCTGCGGCCACGTCAAGCAACCCCTGCGGTGCGCCTTCACCAGCAACAAGCAGCACCTTTGCTCTTCCGGCAAAAGTGCTCAAGAGATCAACAACGCCACCCTCGCTCTTTCGAGCGACTCGCCATGGTCCGGTTCGTGGGGCAGGAATTTCCCCACAAGGTGCATCAAGAGGATCTCGAAGTGGCACATTGAAGTGCACTGGCCCCGCATTGAGCAGCATGCCTTCGGCGTGTTCATAGACACGCGCCGCAAGTGCGCGCCAGGTGTGTGCCGCCGACGGAACAGCAACGCCTGGGTCAATAAATGAGCGAACCGAGGTGCCAAAGATTTGCTGTTGATTCATGGTCTGTGGCGCACCGACACCTTGGAGTTCTGGTGGTCGATCGGCCGTGATCACAATGAGCGGAACAGATGACAGGTCCGCTTCACAGACTGCAGCATGCAGTTCACTGACTGCCGTGCCACTTGTCACAAGTATCGCAACAGGAGCCGAGCATTCTCGAGCGAGGCCAAGGGCAACAAAACCAGCAGAGCGCTCATCGAGACGAACGTGGAGTCGAAGTTCATGCCGGCGGGCAAAAGCGAGTGCAAACGGCGTTGACCGAGATCCAGGACACACCACCACGTCGGTCAATCCCTGGCGAATCCACTCATCAACCAAGGTCGCACAAAAGGTCGCCTGAGCAGTGTTCTCACTTACTACGCTCATTTCATGGCTCCCATCTCGAACTCTTCGGCGAAGAAGGAAGAGCCCACCTTCACCTTGCTCCATGGTTTCACGAATACGAGTGCAACCTGGGGTGCTGTTCTTCCGCTGCTTTCTCAAGCCTATGGAGTTCAAGCACTCGATCTGCCCGGACATGGAAGCAGCCACAGTGTTCGCCAGAATTTGGTCGACTATGGCCGAACGCTCAGTCAACAACTCACGAACGAAACCGTGCTCCTTGGGTATTCCTTGGGCGGTCGAGTTGCGCTGCACTGTGCGCTCGAACAACCACGTGGTCTTCGCGCACTCGTCCTCATTGGTGCAACTGCCGGCATCGACGATCCTCAAGAACGCGCCGCTCGTCAAAAGTCTGATGTGGCCTTGGCCGCACGTCTGAGGGCCAGTCAAGATCTCGAAGGATTCCTCGACGAGTGGCTAGCTGGACCACTCTTCAGCCGCTTAACGGACGAGCAGCAGCAACGAACTGGCAGGTTACACAACACCATTGAAGGCTTGGCCAGCAGTTTGGAACGCATGGGTGTTGGCACCCAAGAACCACTGTGGGATCGCTTGCACACCATTTCGGTGCCGACACTGGTGCTTGCCGGAGAATACGACGAGAAATTCACCGCACTTGGACAACGACTCGCTGGAGCCATCCATGAGGGGCGCTTCATGAGTATTGCCGGAGCAGGCCATGCGGTGCACTTAGAACAGCCCGAGCAGACCGCTCAGGTCATTGTCGACTTCGTTCGAAATGTCTCGAACTAGGCCGTGAGCGGACCGGACGTGGAAACGTCGTAGCGCGTCGCTTCAGGAAGGGCAAGCAAGCACTCTCGAAGCACCGAGGAAAACGCGGAAGAGTGCGGCGTGACGAAATGTGCTTTGAGTGACGCTTCGTCATCCCAAACCTCTGTCAAGTGGACAATGGTTGGATCAAACAGGTCCTGACCGAAGCGGTAGCGGGTGCAACCTGGCTCCGCTTCAGAACACTGCGACATGATGGCCATGGCACGAAGGGCCTCGTCGATCCTTTCGGGATCCAACGTGAACGTGGCATTCACAACAAGCATTGAAGGTCTCTTTCTGTCACGCAGGCCAGTGGCCCTGCGTCAGGACAATACCGATCGCAAACAGCAGCCCCGTCCGAAGCTGTGCTTTACCCGTCGCGCCAAGTAGTGGTAGCAGCGCACGGCCTTCGGCAGGCGAACGCACCAACGACACAATGGACCACAACGAAAAGAGCCCAACAAGGCCAAGCAGCGGCCACCAGCCCGCAAGCGAACTTGCCCCGTAAAGACTTCCTTGGTGAGCAAAGAACCACCAACTCGTAGCCAAGATGCCGAGCTTCACTGGAACGAAGGCTCCGAGATAGAGCCATGCCCCACGAGCTCGTCCCACCCGCACCGCCAAGGTCCGCTTGTTTGCCGCCGTATCACCAGTGACGTCACGGAGATTGTTGGCTTCAAGGAGTGCCACCGATAAAAAGCCAATGGCAATTGCGGCAAACCAGTCAGCCGCAACGAGGTGGCCGACTTGGATATACACCGTGCCAAGCGTGGCAACAAGGCCAAAGTAGACAAAGACGAAGAGTTCACCAAGTCCGAGGTAGCCATAGGGCTTTGGGCCGCCGGTGTAGCCCCATGCCGCGAGCACTGCTGATGCTCCAATAGCCACGAGCCACCACGAGGTAGCTGCCGCGAGGAAAAGTCCAGCAATACAGGCAATGGCGAAACTGAGCAGTGCAGCGCTTCGAACCACTTTGGCGGGAACAAGTCCCGAACCAACAAGGCGCAGTGGTCCAACGCGAGCCTCATCGGTGCCCTTAATCCCGTCGGAATAGTCATTGGCGTAGTTGACGCCAATTTGTAAGGCCAAGGCAACCACCATGGTGAGGGCCAAGCGGACCCAATTAAGGCGAGCAAATTCCGCTTGGAGCCAATCTGGGAACCGCAGACCGAGTGTGGTCGTTGACGGCGTCGACAGCGGTGAGATGCCAACCCGGTTGCGTCCAACAGCTCCTGAAAGCGCAGCGCCAACAATGACCG
>CANFJV010000144.1 GCA_947447225.1 Acidimicrobiaceae bacterium | reverse complement strand
TGCACCTTGGGCGCCATTAGAACCGTTCGTTCCGTTGGTTCCGTCTTGACCAGCAGCACCTTGTGCACCCTGGGCACCGGTCTCACCCTGAGGTCCTTGTGGGCCCATAGCTCCAGCAGCACCCGAAGGACTAGATGCACCTTGAGCCCCTTGGTAGCCCTGCGGACCTTGGGCACCGGTTGCGCCTTGGACGCCTTGAGTTCCTTGTGGACCTTGAGCACCTTGAAGCCCGGTCGCACCGGTTATGCCTTGCGCACCAATCGAGCCTTGTCGACCCTGCGCTCCTTGCAGGCCAGACTGACCTTGAAATCCTGAAAGACCAGTTGACCCTTGACGGCCTTGAGCACCTTGGTTGCCCTGGAGTCCATTGACACCTTGGGTGCCTTGGCGTCCCTGTGCGCCTTGCGTGCCTTGGCGCCCCTGTGCGCCTTGAGCACCTTGAGCACCTTGCGTGCCGGTGGCGTTGGCCTGAGCCTGAGGGAGAAGTACGGCATTGCGCGGCACCAGTTGTGTTGACGCAGAAGCAACATTTGCCGGCAACATGCCAGTCGCTCCAACAGTTGAAGTCAGACCCGCAACGGCTAACGCTGCACTACGGACGCGCTTCCACTTCGGCTCGGTGTAGCGGCCTGGCTTTGAGTTGCCAATGTGCTTTGCCATAACTTGCTCCCAGGTGCGTGAGGTGCGGACTTCAAAACCATCTGTATTCGCCTGCAAAGCTGCTGATATCAGCAGCAAGACAACCAAACTGAATACTCGTTCAGCCAATGGTAGTTGAGAGAAATTCCGACTTTTGCGCGGGAGTGCATCGTCTGAGAAATCCGACCTGAAATTCTCAGATTCAAAGTTGCATGTCGCGATGCCGAACGGAGCGTCGTGGCCACGAAGGCGAAAACCTCAGAGCAAACGCCATTCGGACAACTCCGAACGTCTAGATAGAGAGAATTCCACCCTGGCGCGGACCGTCTTTGATAGCAATCAGATTGGCATTCACATAGGGAATGTTGTGTTGCTGGTGCCAGTCGTTCGGGAAGAAGGTCACGAGACGACTCACTTGGAAGCGAGTCTGAATCTGAGGAACGAAGTTCGCATAGTTGCGATCGGTGAAATACCAGAACGAGTTCTCGTTGTAATAGGCAACGTGAGTTGGGTCCTGGAACGCTCCCCTGCCATCACTGCTTGGGGTCAGCGAGAGCAAGAGACCGCCGTGGGCCAACACTCGATAGAGCTCGTTGAAGAGTGCAATTTTGTCGGGGATGTGCTCGAGGAAGTCTTTTGCACGAATCACGCCAACAGAGTTATCGGGGAGATCAAGACCCTTCGATACGTCGGCAACGATGTCGACGCCTTCACGCGCATATTGGTCGACACCCAAGTACTGCGGATGCTTGTTATGCGCCGCACCAAGATCAAGAGCGAGCAGGCCTTCGCGCTTTGCCCATGTCAATGCATTGGCTTCGATGTATGAGTCATACAGCGCAACGGTGTCGACCTGGATGGCCTGGTTGATGGTTGGATCAGATTGGGTGTTCTTCGAGTGCACGCGCTGCAAATAGAGGCACTTGTCAATGAGCATGAAGGGCGCCTGGTGATAAAGGCGACACATGATGTCTTGATCATCGAGGACGGTGAGTTGCTCGTTGTAGCCACCCGCTGCGTCATAGACCTCACGACGAAACGCACGAAGGTGATTCGGCGCGTACCAGATGTAACTGACGTTTTGTGGGTAGGGCAACAAGGAGTTGCATTGCAACACCGATTGTCCATTGACCTCAACTTCGGTGTATTCCCAACCGTGCGCAGGATTGAAGCGCTGGTCGTTTCTGGAGCCATCTTCGTTGATCTGCGCACATTGGCTGTAGACGAAGCCGACTGATGGATTGGCATCAAAGGCGGCTACTACTTCGGCGAGCGCCTCATGGGCCAAAAGATCGTCATGGTCGAGCTCCAGCAAGAATTCGCCACGAGCCTGTTCGCAGGCAAATCGCTTCGCCGCTCCCACGCCAGTTAGGTCGTTGTTCTGCAACACGCGAACCCGAGGGTCAGCAACTGGCGGACGCCAGTTGGCCCCGTTGTTCATGACGACTACCCATTCCCAGTCCGAGTAGGTCTGGGCAACGAGGCTGTCAAAACATTCGTTGAGAAAGGTTGGACGATGGCTCGGCGTGAAAACGCTAATTCGCGGAGCGGAGTCGGTCACTTCTTGGGGCGCAGCACGATGTTGGCAGGAACCTTGGTTTCAAGGCTTGGCGAAATCACAATGGCACGAAGGATCAACACACGACCCTGTGCTTCATTTCCCGAGTTGTAGGTGAGAAGTCCCAAGTTGTAGAGGGAGTTGGCGTCCTTTGGCTTAATCACCAAGATCTTGCGGTACTCCGCCATGGCGCCAACTGGGTCCGTTGGGGTCAAGGCGACGGCCATGTTGTACATCGCATTGATGAATCCTGGTGCCAACTTGAGGGCTGCTTCGTAGTTGGCGATTGCTTCGCCATTTAGTTGCTGAGCTTGCTTGATCGAGCCAATGTTGAAGTAGGCAATCGCGGCATAGCCACCCTTGTTCGTTGGGTCATCCTTGATGACCTGGTTAAACGTGGCAATAGCAGCGTCGTTTTGCTGGAGGTTCGCTTGGCTCAGGCCAGTATTGAACTCTTGAGCGATCTCTTGAGTCGTCTTTTCTCCACTTGAAGTAAGCAGCATTGCCGCCACGATGGCCAAGGCGACGACCACTACGACTGCTGCAATGGTCACAATGAGATTCTTCTTGCTCTTCTTTGGCGCCTGAGGCGCCTCGGTGCCGAAGTCGACCGGGGTGTATCCAGTTGGTTGTGTCACGACATACCTATCTTTCGATGTTGGTTGCGGGTGAATCGTAGTGCTCGCAGGTCTCAACGTAGCGAATGGTGGTTGAATCAATCCCGACACCACACGCTGTTTCACATTAAAGCCTCAGGATTGAATCTTTTGGAAAAACATGTGCTTGTGGGCCTGCGCCGAACTGAAGTTCATGTTGGTCAAGTGTGAGTTGTTGCCCAATGACACACGAATGACCTTGCAATCGTCGACCGGTATTTAAGCCCACGTGGCTGAACCTGGCATTGTCCGCGCGTTCTTGGCGAACAAACCAGACTCAAGTGAGGTACTGAGCGCTGCAGTCGATACGTCGTTATCAGTAACAACAACGTTTCCTTCAGCAGCTGTTTCCGGCGCGGGTGCCTCCACCATTGCCGTATTGGCAAAGTTTCTTGCCTTGGGCATCACGTAATTAGCAACGATAACGACCAGAGTTTCAAACGTATCGATACCTAGCCACAGGTATCTGTCCTGAGTTGCGCATCGCTAGTTCCGTATCGCTGAGGATCAGTAGCCGATGCAGAACCAGCGGACGTTGTCAGTCGTTGCGGTACCGCCACCAGAGACGACCGGGGTAAATGAGGTACCCGACGTGTAGGTGAACTTAACAGTTCCAGTCGTGACAGTGGTATCTGCACCAGAACAGAAGTAGGTCGCCGTACTGCCACCTGAAGTAAATACCGCGCTTCCCGAAAGTGTTACCGCACTTGCACCTGCCCCCGAACCTTGCACGATATGACTCGTAGTACTCGTGGACGTACCATTACTGGTGTACACCGTATTGTCGCCAGCTGCACCTTGGAAACCTTGGGTGCCCGTTGCGCCTTGGAAGCCTTGAGTTCCTTGGGCTCCTTGGAAGCCTTGGGCGCCCGTTGCGCCTTGGAAGCCTTGAGCGCCTGTTGCACCCTGGAAGCCTTGGGCTCCCTGGAAGCCTTGGAAACCCTGGAAGCCTTGGAAGCCTTGGTTTCCTTGAACACCTTGGATGCCAGCGATGCCGAAGTTCCAGGTGGTGGCCGTCGTGACGGTGCCAATGAGATCAACATTGACCGTGAT
>CANFJV010000143.1 GCA_947447225.1 Acidimicrobiaceae bacterium | reverse complement strand
GGAACTACTTGAGCCGCATCAAGCCGTTCAACAAGGTCGATGATGCCCTCGGCGTCATCTACACCCACGGTATTGCCGGTCTCCTCGGTGGCCTCATGGTTGGTATCTTCGCTGACCCGAAGATGACCCACTACGGCGTTGACGGCAAGGACTACAAAGGCGATGGCGGATTCTCCGTCGGCGGCTGGTTCTACAACGGTCACTCGTTCCACCAGCTGTGGGAGCAGTTCTTGGCGGCGGTCTGGGTGATTAGCTTCACCGCCATTGCCTCGACGATCCTGTTCTACCTGGTCAAGTTCGTCTGCCGAGGTCTGCGTGAAAAGGACGATGTCTTGGAAATTGGTGACCTCGCCATCCACGACGAAGAAGCCTTCCCCGTTGAGACCTTCGCCGAGCGAGTCTCTTCGCTCCGTGGGCAGTAGCCAAACCCCCTCACATCTGAAAGGATCGAACCTGTGAAACTGATCGTTGCAGTACTCAAGCCATTCAAGCTGGACGACGTCAAAGAGGCCTTGAAGGCCGCCGGCATCTCAGGGATGACCGTCTCTGAAGTCCAGGGATTTGGTCGCCAGCGTGGCCACACCGAGGTCTACCGCGGTGCTGAATATGAAGTCGACTTCGTGCCGAAGCTGCGCCTCGAAGTCTTGGTGGATGACAACGACTGCGATGCAACCGTTGACCTCATCGTGACGACCGCCTCCACCGGCAAGATCGGTGACGGCAAGGTCTGGGTCCTGCCCGTCGAGCAAGTCGTGCGAGTGCGCACTGGCGAGCGCGGAGCTGAAGCGATCTAGTCGCTCATTGCAAGGAGTCAGAAAGGCAGCGGGCGCCTCAGGCGCCCGCTGCTTTTCGTTTCCAACACACCTCTTGAGCGACTGTTGTTCTCTGCTTCCTGGCAAAGGGCCAATCTGTGTATCTGAGGTGTATGTTGTGTGTATGACTCGTACAAACATTGAGATTGATGATGTTGCCTGTGCTGCAGTCATGAAGCGGTTCAATCTCAAGACGAAGCGCGAAGCGGTCAACTTCGCGCTCAATTTGCTCGCAACAGAGGCGATGACCCTTGATGAGGCTCGGAGTATGCGTGGGTCTGGGTGGAGTGGAGATTTAGACGAGATGCGAGAGAGTCGAGTTTCGTGATTCTGATCGACACCTCTGCATGGGTTGAATTTCTCCGAAATACCGGCAGTCAGATCTGTGACCAGGTCGATCGCTTACTTGAGCGCGAGACGTATGTTTGTGAGCCGGTCGTGATGGAACTTCTCGCAGGAGCCCGCAACGACGCACAATTGACCGAACTGCGTCGCCTCTTGGCTCGCTGCACCACGCTGCAAACGACCTCCGCTGATTTTGAAATGGCAGCAGCAATCTTTCGTCAGTGTCGGCGTGGCGGCAAAACTCCCCGCAAGACAATGGACTGCCTGATTGCTGCGATTGCCATTCGCAATGACGCCTCACTCCTGCACTGCGATCAGGACTTTGTTGCCATCGCCGAGCACTCTGCCTTGAGTCTTGCCACTACCTAACGCTCAAGGAGCGTTCGATTACTTCCCCAAAGGACTCGGAGCATCGAGGAGGCGAATGCCGACTTCCCAACGACTTGGCTTCCCCTCACTCCACAGTTGCTCAAGCACTCGCTGGAGTCGCGTTGGGTTGACCGGCGTCTCCTCACCGCCAAAGACGAGGCGTCTCGTGAGTTCATCATTTGGTGCATGGAGATCCAAGGGTTCGAACAGCGACTGAAAGGTGACAATGCGACTGTCGGGGCCCAAGTGCTCTAAAAGTTGTCGGTCGAGCATCCAGGTCTGGATGGACAGCACTCGGGGCCTTGTCGTTGGCCATCGGCGCTGGACCTCGACTCGCAACGCCTCGAAAGTGGCAAGGAGAGCCCCTACAGAGAGGTCTGCTCCATGGGGAATATGGAGACCAATTGCCTCGTCGCCTTCGAAGAACCCTTCACCTCGAGCATGTTGATGTGACTCGGCAAGCCAAGGATCTGGGCCGAGTTGGTGCGTGCCAAGCTCAATGCGATGGGCGTGGAGTTCACCTACTTCGATGTAGCCGCCACACAGTCCATAGAGTTGCCACCAACCGCTCAAGACGCCAAGTTTTCCTGTTTGCGACCGAAAAAGTCGCACTTGGGCACCGGTCGAGTGAAGGGTCTTTGTCGTGACCTGCTCGCTCACGCCGCACTGGCCGAGTGATGCTTCAGCCAAGGGTTGGAGCACGGCCAAGGCGGCGAGGATGAAGGCGTGGCGATTCGAGTCCCCATCAGGAAAATAACGAACTGGTGTGGTCGATTCCCACGCCGCAACTGCTTCAGTGGCGAGACCGGCAATGAGTTCTCTTGAGCGCTTGGAGGAAAGGACCCTTGCTGCAGCAGCAGTGGCCTCTTCAAGATCGAGACCGGTGAGTCCGAGCCGAGCAAGGGCGCTGTCGACATCAACGTTGTCGACGAGGCCCCAGCCTTGCCGGGTTGCCTCGGGCAGGTTTTCGGTCAACCCGCGACGACGAGGATCAATTGGCACTAAGGCCTCGTCAGCCGGCTTGCGACTTGACCGCAGCGGCTGCTTTGGCCGCTGCGTCTGCGTCGCCGAGATAGCCCTTCGAGATGATGGTGAGGTCACCACTTAATCGGTAGTGGAACGGGATGCCGGTTGGGATCTCCAAGTCGACGATGTCGTCGTCACTTGTGCCGTCTAAGTACTTGCGCAGTGCTCGCAGCGAGTTGCCGTGAGCGACGACCAAGACTGCGCCGCCACGAGCACCTTCACGAAGAAGGTCTGGGACAATTGCGTCGTGGTAGTAGGGCAGGGCTCGCACCACCACGTCAGCAAGGCACTCTGCTGCAGGAAGCAAGTCCTGCGGCACATCGCTGTAGCGAGGATCGAACCGAGGCTGCATGGGGTCGTCGTCACCGAGTGGTGGTGGAGGAGTGGCATAGCCACGGCGCCAAGCGAGGAGTTGCTCGTCGCCGTACTTTTCGCGGGTCTCTTTTTTGTCTTTGCCTTGGAGGGCACCGTAGTGACGTTCGTTGAGCCGCCAGTGACGATGGACTGGAACCCAAGACCGCTCTGCGGTCTCAAGGGCCAGATTCGCCGTGATGATGGCCCGACTGATGAGTGAGGTGTGCACGACGGAGATGTCGATGCCCTCTGCATTGTTGAGCAGCACACCAGCAGCAGCAGCTTCTTGGCGCCCTTTCTCCGTCAGCGGCACGTCGTGCCAGCCGGTGAACAAATTGAGTTCGTTCCACAGTGATTGTCCATGGCGGAGCAAGATGAGATCAGGCATGACCCAAGGCTAGCCAACCTCGGGCGACAGCCCGTAGCCTCAGGCCATGGCACACCTCTCTCGAACGCAAGCTCAACAAGCAGCGCAACCCCACGCCTGGCGGTATTTGCTCGGTCGTTTTGAGGCGGTCTACCCCGTTGCCTCACTTCGCGATGGTGGAGCACTCGCCCAAGTTGTGGCCGAAGCTGCGTCACCGCAGTCAGGCGTCGCCATTGACCTGAGGTCTGATCGGGTCCGGGTGATGGTCGGCACAATGCGTGGGGTCGATAATGACGTCGTAGCGCTCTTGGATCTCGTCGCTCTTGCGATTCAGCGTGCTGGTTGGACTCCAGCTCCACCGACATCTTCACGCTACGTGCGACCAACGATGGCGATGGAGATCGCCATCGATGCCCTCGATGCTTCAGCCATTCGACCCTTCTGGAAGGCGGCGCTCAACTTCCATGAATCCCCAGATGGCTCCCTCTTTGATCCAGCTGATCAGTTGCCATCGGTCTGGTTCCAACAGATGGAAGACCCACGCACTGAGCGGAACCGGTTCCATCTCGACGTGACCGTGGCCCATGATGAAGCAGAAGCTCGAATTGCTCAAGTGATCGCTGCTGGTGGGCGAGTTGGGCCAACATCGCTCCCACCGAGCTTCACCGTGCTCATC
>CANFJV010000142.1 GCA_947447225.1 Acidimicrobiaceae bacterium | reverse complement strand
CTGACCGGTCAAGTCTGCGGAGGTGTGGAAGTCGCCATCGTCATTTTTGAAACCTGAGTTGCGCAAGTAGCACCAAAGCACGGTGAACATGCCAAGACGGTGTGCCTCTTCGAACGCTGCCGAGACTTCTTGGAGTTGACGGTCAGATTCTTTCGAGCCGAAGTAAATCGTGGCGCCGACACCAACTGCTCCAAGATCCGCAGCTTGCTGGACGCTCGAGAACATGATCTGGTCGTAGGTGTTTGGGTAGTGCAGCCAGTCGTTGTGGTTGATCTTCACAATGAAGGGCATCTTGGTCACATAGCGACGAGAAACAGCCTTCAACACGCCAAGGGTCGTGGCGATGGCGCTGCAGTCTCCTGCCATGGCAAGTTCACAGAGCTGTGCTGGGTCGAAGTACTTCGGGACCTTGGCGAAACTTGCCGCACCAGAGTGCTCAATACCCTGGTCAACCGGGAGAATCGACAGGTAACCCGTTCCGCCAAGGCGGCCATGGTTGTAGAGGGTGCCGATGTTTCGAAGCACGGTTGGCGTGCGGTCTGTTTCGAGCAACACTCGGTCCATGAAGTCCGGCCCAGGAAGAACGAGGTTCTCCTTTGCAATGGCCGTTGCCGTGTGGTTGAGCAGGTAGTCGGCGTCATCGCCGAGAAGGTCGTGAATGTCCATGCGGAGATGCTACCTAGCACGACGGCAGTAGTTGTGAACTTTTCTGGTCAAATTTGTCACGACCGGTCAACTTCGACGAACTGCAGCGCCTCGGCTAGCGTTGCTGCGGCTCGACCTTCCGAGACGAAAACCAAGTTCAAGGTGACGACGTTCATGATGCAACCGCTTCTGCAAGAGATCAAGGCGGTGTCTTCGTGAACCGAACTGAACTCGAAGCCAAGCGACACGCCTCGCAACTCGTCGATGAAGGCATTTTGGCCACTATTTCTTCGGAGTATCCGGACCTTTCTCTTCCGCCGATTGTGTATGTCATTGCGGCCTACAAAGAAAAGGACAACATTGGCCGAGTCCTAGAAGGACTCCCCCAAACCTTGGCTGGCCTTCCTACAAGAGCCATTGTTGTTGTCGATGGCAATGATGATGGCACCGGAGACCTTGCCAAAGCTGCCGGCGCGGTTACCGCAATTGCGCCAGTGAATCGTGGCCAAGGAGCGGCGCTCAAGGTTGGCTACGCAATCGCCCGCACCTTTGGGGCGACCTACATCGTGACTGCAGACGCAGATGGTCAGGCAAATGTCGAGGCCTTCGAGGGCATCGTTGCACCACTGGTTGCTGGTGAGCTCGACTTTGTCAACGGATCTCGAATCCTTGGGTCAACCGAGGTCAAGTCGGCTGCTCGCAACTCGGGCATTTTTCTCTTCGCCCACCTCATTTCGCTCACCACGAGAACCAAGGTGACCGACACCGCGAATCCCATTCGAGCGTTTTCGACCGAGCTCGCTGAAAAGATTCAGTTGGATGAGCCGCAATTTCAGGCATCAGAATTACTCATCTCCGCCATCATGAGCGGCGCACGCTTTGGCGAGCGACCAATGACCATGAAGCGCCGCACCAGCGGATCGTCCAAAAAGGGCGGAAACTTCTCCTATGGCAGAAGTTATGCCCGAGTGGTTTTCCAAACCTTGCAGCGAGAGCGCCGCAAGAAGAAACTCACCCGGTAAACGACGACCACGTCGCGTCGAGCCCACGTTCGAGCGACCACGTCGGCACAAATCCCGCATCTTTTGATTTTGAGATGTCGACGATGACCGCTGGCATTTCGCCTGGCTTTGGCGCGATGTGCGTTGCGGAGATCTCGCAGCCCGTGGCTGCAACGGTCATTTGATGAAGTTCATTCACCGAGACCGACCGACCGCCGCCAACAATGAAGGTTGCCGACGTCTCGAGCTCTAGTCCTAAGAGCAGCGAGTTCACCGCGTCTTCGATGTAGACGTAATCCCGAACTTGGGTGCCATCACCGTAGATCTCGATACCTTCTCCAGCTAGGGCTGCTTTCATCATGCGCGCAATGATTGAATCCTTGAGCTGCATTTCCGCGCCATAGATGTTCGTAAACCGATTGGCCGACGTAATGACGCCATATGAACCGGAGTATCCAGCCATCAACATTTCGCATGCAGCCTTCGTTGCGCCATACGGCGTCAAGGGACGCAAGGGAAGACTTGCCGTAATGGTGTCGAATCCAACATCGCCAACAACAGCATTGGTTGACGCAAAGACGAATCGTGAAATTCCATGCTGACGACACCCCTCGAGAAGGCGCTGCGTCATTTCTGTATTCGACGCGAACACCCCAACAGGGTCCGAAACTGATTTGAGTACCGACGTAATCGCAGCAAGATGAACCACCGCATCTGGCCGATGAGCAAAGCACGCGTCAATGGCTGCTTGCTCACGCAGGTCACCGCGCTGCTCCACAATTCCGGGAACCTCAAAGGCAAAAGGGGCAAGGTCAGCAACAACGACCTCGTCGCCACGGGCTCGCAGCGCTCTGACGACATGGTGACCGAGGAACCCTGCTCCACCGGTGACGAGAACCTTCATCGAATTTCCTCCAACAATTCTTTGCCTGGTGCATCGCAGCAGGTCGGCCACGACTCCCCCTCACGTGCTGAGAGGGAACGATTCACCTACTCAGATCTTTTTCTTTGACACCGGAACGGCGGTCTTCTTCCGATTCTTCTTTGGACGTCCCGACCCAAGGGCTTCGAGTCGATCTCGTACGTCATATGCATCAGGTTCTGCCATCAGCACGCGAGCAAACCACTCTCGAGCTGCGGGCAAATCACCTGCTCGGTCATAGAGATCCGCCAATGCATACCACTGACGAATGTGGCGTGCCGAAGGATTACGAAGCACCTTTGCCCCACCTTCACTCACAAGCACAGAGATAGCCTCAGTCAGTTGATTATTGTCAGCCAACGAACCGGCATAGACAATGCGAGCTTCAGCGAGCACGTCTGGCTCTGGCGAGAGTTCACGAAGTCGTTCATAGATTTTCTTGACCGATCTCGGATGTCCGAGTGCGCGCTGGCAGTCCATTTCTGCTGGCAAATACTGCGGGTCGCCGCTCAAGGTGAAGTAGACGTCAAGGTGGCGTGCGGCATCTCGCCAACGACCACCGCGATAGTTGGCAAGACCAGCAAGTTCGCGCACTGCAATAACGTCAGGAACTTCGTCTAAGAGCGGACGAAGCGAAGCAATGGCTTCGCCATAACGATGCCGGTCATACGAGTGCATCGCATCGGTCATGTACGACACCAAAACTTCGCGACGGTGTGCCGTGGCAGATTCCGCAGTCTTTCGAATTGCAGCTGCCACATCTGCGGGCAATTGCCGCTCGTTTGCGCCAATACGCTTCGTGGCCACTTGGATTTTCTCGCCACCACTCCGGCGCTGACCAGCATCATCAGTTCGCACCCACACGTCTTGCTGTGGCGGACCTTCTGTCGGAGCACCAAACGTTGCATCGAAAGGCTTTCCGGCATCTTCATCATTCAGTTCGACCTGGCGAGCGCCGCGGCGGGCAACTCCACCCCAACTTGCAGGCATCTGCTTCTCGGGGGAGTCTTGCTCCCACGGGCGCTGGCGATCCCGATCGCTCGAGCGCGGGAAACGTTCACCTTGTGGGCGACTGCCGTAAGGACGATCTCCCTGTGGGCGGCTGCCGTATGGCCGGTCACCAGATCGCTGCGGGCGGTCACCTTGCGGGCGACTGCCGTAGGGACGATCCCCTTGTGGGCGACTGCCGTATGGGCGGTCGCCTTGCGGACGCGGGGGTCGGTCGCCATAGGGACGGTCACCGGAACGCTGGGGACGATCACCTTGTGGACGGCTGCCGTATGGGCGGTCACCCTGGGGACGCGGGGGTCGGTCGCCATAGGGACGGTCACCGGAACGCTGTGGGCGATCACCTTGAGGGCGGCTGCCATATGGGCGGTCGCCTTGCGGACGAGCAGGTCGGT
>CANFJV010000141.1 GCA_947447225.1 Acidimicrobiaceae bacterium | reverse complement strand
GTGCACGCGTCAACGGGTGAGCTTCTCCGAGAACTAACCATCGATCCATCGAAGACCTACCACGGCACAGGGGCTCCAAAAGGACCAACTCGGCCCCAGAGAGGCCGAGTTGAGGGTTCGTGATGTTGCTTATGTTGCGACTGATCACACATTGTGGAGGTGATGGGACTCGAACCCACGACCCCCTGCTTGCAAAGCAGGTGCTCTAGCCAGCTGAGCTACACCCCCGTGGAGTTCTTACCCTAGCCGATCGAGCGAACCTCCTCAGAAGAACCTCAAGGGTCACCTAGGTTTGTGGAGGTTCCTCACCGGAAAGGGCACCCGTGCATACGCCATTCGGCCTCTCGTCAACAAAGGCCCTGTCGAAGAATGCTGAAATTGTTGCTGGCTTGACCCTTGCCGCAATTGGGATTCCCGAGGTCATTGGCTACTCGACCATCGCTGGAATGCCGGTATTGACCGGCCTCATGACCATGATTATCCCAATCGTGCTCTACGCCCTGTTTGGGGCGTCACGGCACTTGGTGGTTGGGGCAGACTCGGCCACTGCTGCGCTCTTGGCCGCTGGACTCACGCCAATTGCCATTCCCGCATCGTCGCGCTACGTCGCACTGGCGGGACTCATTGCCGTCATGACCGGTGGCTGGTTGCTCCTGGCTCGCATCTTAAAACTCGGCTTTGTCGCCAACTTCTTGAGTTCCACTTTGCTCGTCGGTTTTCTCATTGGGGTTGGCGTCTCCGTGGCGGTCTCACAACTCCCCACCATGCTTGGCCTCAAGCTCCACGCTCATGGAACCGTTGGGGTCTTCTTGGCAGTGGTATCGCACTTGTCCGAGGTGGACGGTGCGGCGCTACTCGTCAGCGCCATCTGCGTGGTGGCGATTCTCGCCACACACCGGTTCCGGCGACTTCCCATGCCGTTACTCGTGCTTGGCGCGTCAATGGTGGTGAGTGCGAACTCATCAGCGGTGATGAGTCATCTCCACTTCCTCCAGCTGTCGAGTGGGGGTCTCTTGCAGTTGTCGGTTCCCCATGTTGCCCGAAGTGACTGGTCGTCACTGGTCACCTTGTCGTTGTCGCTGGCGCTCGTGATCTTGGCCCAAAGCGCAGCAACGGGTCGATCCTTTGCGCGTAAATACGACGAGGACTACAACGCAAATAAAGATCTCACCGCACTCGCAATGGCGAACTTCGCAACGGCGTTGTCGGGTTCGTATGTGGTGAACGGCAGTCCGACAAAGACGGCGATCGTCGATGAGGCAGGGAGTCGCACGCAGTGGGCAACACTCGTTGCTGCTGGTGTTGCCCTGGTCACGCTCCTTGTGCTGTCAAAGCCTTTGCAGTATTTGCCCGAAGCGGTACTTGCCTCGGTGGTGTTCACCATTGGTATTCATCTCATTCGGGTAAAGGCATTACGAGAAGTCCGCGACCGGCGTCGAGATGAATGGGTGGTGGCCATTGCGACCGCACTCGTCGTCATTGCCTTCGGCGTGGAAATTGGCATTGTGCTGGCCATGGTGATTGCCCTCGTCAATCACGTACGGCGCGGGTATGACCCAACCAACTACCTCATGCACTACGACACCGATGGCGCGTGGATCGCAAGTCCAGTTGCCGACCAAGTCCAGATTGAACCTGGGGTTTTTCTCTACCGCTTTCAAGCCAGCCTCTACTACGCCAATGTCGAGAAGTTCTCGAGAGAAGTTCGAGGGCTTGGCAAACTTCGTACAACACGAGCAGTGATCGTCGATGCCTCGGCGATTGCCGATGTGGACTACAGCGCCGGCCAAGAAGTTCTCGTCGTGGCGCGGCGACTGGCAGAAAATGGCATTGAGCTCGTGTTCACCCACGCGGTTGATCATGTGGTGCAGCAATTCGACAGTTTCGGTGTGTCCGAAGCATCAAATGTTTCCTATGAACGACACACGAAGTCCGCGCTCACGCGCTATCGCACGTCGTAGCTCTCCACTCAGTGGTGATGACGGGCTGCGTAGACCTTCGGGCCAATCTGTGTCGTGATGAGTACCACCTGCATGGAGTTCAAGATCACGATGTAGAGCGGGAAGGCAATGGCGGCAAACGACCACTCCGTAACTGTTGACAACGTGATTGCCGTTGACGCGACCGAGAAGGCAAAGGCCGACCAGGTCTCTGAAGTTGGATCAGACCAAGACTTTCGAACCGTTGGGATGCCAGCGAAGAAGTCAGCAATGAGCAGCAGAACAATGGACAGCACGCCCCGCTGGGTCACGACGTAGACCGCAGTGCCCGCCAAACTGATGGCACAGCAGAACCAGTCAAAGCGCGTGATCGCCCATGCTCCGGCGTGACTTTTGGCGCTCGCAATCAACACGCCAAAGGGAAGCAGACCAAAGACCAGCGTCGTGAGTGAGACCAGTCCAACGTGAAGATGGATTTGGACGACAAAGGTGACGAGGGGAATAAAGCCCCACAAGAACCAGGTCACCCGGTGCGGCGAGGTTGAGCCGTGGTAGGTGTCACGGATGTAGGGAATGAGTCCAATGACACTGATGGCGGCACCGATATAGACAAACCAAGCGGGCAGCACGATTTTCATTCTCTCACGTTGTCGTTGCAACACCACGATGCAGCGAGGTCGGGAAATCTCTCAGGAATCTGGCCGAGATGCCACTCATGATTTGTTTGGTTATGGAAGAGTGGAACTTGCTGGGTCAAGTCTTGAGGGAAGGCCACGAAATGGGAATGATTCGCAGCAGAGTTGGGCTCACCCTCTCTGCCGTCGCGGTCTCCGTTCTGCTGGCCTCAGGCGCTGGAGCGGCAACGAGCCGCAGCGTGCATGTGGTCGCACCTCCGGCACTTCGACCAGACATTGTCACCGCCATTGGCGACTCGGTGATGATTGATATCGCCCCTGCACTCAAGCGACGCATTCCAAACGCGCTGATTTTTTCCCAGACCAGTCAGCAGTTCAGTTCGTTGCTTGGACCGTCTGGACTCTTGGCGCAACTTCGAGCACATCGTCAACTCGGCCAAGTGGTCATCATTGCCCTTGGCACGAACGGCACGATCACCAACCCCATGGTGAACGAGGCAATGAATCGCTTAGCTGGAGCCCGAAAGGTGATCCTTGCCACCAATCACGGTCCAAAGACTGCTCGCTACGCCTACATGATCAATAACAACCGCTCTATGAAGTCGGCAACACTTCGGTTTAAAAATGTCGTAATTGCTGACTGGGATAAGTATTCGACTCCGTATCCTGGTTGGTTCTACAGCGATGGCATCCACATGGTGATTGATGGCGCAGGTGCTCGGGCCTACGCCGGACTTCTTGCGGTCGCCGCCGCCCGCTAAAGAAGCATCAGTAGCCCGATTACCGTTGTGCCCATGGATGCAAAGACGTTTATGGGCTTAGAACGCGGCGAGGATGACTTTCACTGGACGCTGCCCGTTGGAGAACACTTGGTGACCCCAGGAAACTTCCTCTTTGGTGGCTGCGGACTTGGTGCCGCAGTCGTTGCCTTGGAAGAAGCTTCGGGTCGGCCAACGATTTGGGCAACGGCACAGTACTTGAGTCATGCGAAAACAACATCAACCTTGGACTTGGAAGTCACCTTGGCTGCTCAAGGTGGGCGAGTGACCCAAGGGCGCGCGGTGGGTCGTGTTGGCGACAACGAGATCTTGACCGTCAATGCTGCGCTTGGCACTTCAGAGCTTGAACTTGGCGGGGTGTGGGAACACATGCCGGTGGTGTCAAAGCCACAAGACTGCCCCCTTCGACGCATTCCGGTTGAAGTGCAGCGCTCGGTGTTCTCGCTCGTCGAGACCCGCGTGGCGATTGGTCGCACGTTCGAGCAGTTAGATGGCACCTTGGGGTCAGCCAACTCAGCGCTTTGGTGTCGGGTGCCTGGCCACCAAGAGCCTTCAGCTGGCACCTTGGCCGTATTCGGTGACTTTCTCTCCGGGGCAGTTGCGCAACCACTTGGTCGTCGCAT
>CANFJV010000140.1 GCA_947447225.1 Acidimicrobiaceae bacterium | reverse complement strand
GCTCACTGCGATCCGGCACGCCGTATTCGAGGAGCGCTTCTTCCAGAATCCAGATTGATTCGTCAGAGCCGATAGTGCGAAATGCCTCGAGGCCTTCGGCAATGTCGGCCATGAGGAGTCTCGACCAAACGGTTCTGACCGCTTCAATGTGTGGCGGGGAGAGCTCTTCAACCTCATAGCCAAGGTCCAAAAGTGCGCTGCCAGCTTGTCGAACGCTGTTGGCGATTTCCGGTGCGGTAGGTCCGCCTGGAGGTTCAGGTACGAGGGCAACTCGGCATGGACCAAACACTTCTGCACTTGGAACAAATGGGGGACAAAACGGATCCCGTGGATGCCCCCCAGCCAACGCGTTGTAGGCCAGCCAGACATCTCGAACCGTTCGCGCCATGGGGCCAGTCGTCGCCATTAACTGCCCCGAAAGACTTGGAGCGGAGTCGTCAAGTGATGAGGCATGGGCAATGGTGTTCGGGGTTGGCTTGAGTGAAGAAATGCCACAGCAATAGGCGGGATTTCGAACAGAGCCTCCAATGTCATTGCCAAGACCGAGGGGACTCATTCCCGACGCAATGGCAGAACCTTCTCCGCCTGACGAACCACCTGGAGTGACGGTTTCGTCGAAGGGATTCAAGGTGCGGCCATACAGCGAGGAGTGCGTGTGGAGTCGAAGGCCAAAATCGGGCAAGTTGGTCCGGGCAAAGGGAATCGCCCCGGCGTGACGAAGTCGCTCGACGGCTGGGTCATCAAGGCAAGCAATCACGTCATCGCCGTTCGACACACCATCGGTCGTTGGATATCCAGCAACGTCCAAGTTCTCCTTGACGGTGAACGGGACGCCAAAGAGCGGGGGCAAGTTGTCACTTGTTGCGACCACTTCGTCGGCACGTCGCGCGTCGTTCTGTGCTTCATCAATCAAGCGAACAATGGCATTGAGTTGACCATTGACGGCTTCAACTCGACCAAGATGCGCGGCCAAGACTTCACTTGGGCGAAACAGCTTTGACCGAATGCCAGCGGCAAGTTCTGTTGCTGACAGCTTCCACAGTTCGTCCATGAGATGCCTTTGATCGACTGGGTTGATGCTACGTCGCTTCGTTCACCGGGCAAATGGGGAAGCGAAGTCGTTAGGCTTTGGTTGACCCTCGGCCACCACTGTTGGAGTTTCGCGTGACCTCGACCCCACTTTCCTCTTCACCGCAGACCTCGGTGTTTGACCGCGTGGGCGGAATGGCATTTTTCACCAAACTGGTCGAAGACTTCTACAGCCAGGTGGAGTTGTCACTCGTACTTCGAGCAATGTACCCAGAAGATCTTGGCGAAGCGAAGACACATTTGGCCCTGTTTTTGGCACAGTACTTTGGTGGCCCGGCGCAGTATCAAGCCGTTCGAGGACACCCTCGACTTCGGATGCGTCACGCCCCGTATGTGATTGATGTCGATGCTCGAGATGCGTGGCTTGCCGCCATGTTGCACGCCGTCGCGCGGTCAACGGCAGGCCCAACAGAGCGAGCAGAGCTGGTGTCGTATTTCGACAGTTCCGCCCACTCATTACAAAACGCCTAGCAAGGCGTGCGTCGTTAGTCGGTGAAGTTTGGCGGGCGCTTGTCGCGGCGAGCACGAATGGCTTCTTCGAAGTTCTTGGTCGTGAGCCGAATGAACAGTTGCCCGAGTCCTTCATGTTCCATGTGCTGTTCGAAGCTCGACGCGTCAAGGCTGTGCCACAGTGACCGCTTGGTCATTTCAATTCCGACTTGACTGAACCCAGTAATGCGTTGCGCAAGTTCCAATGCACTGTCGAGCAATCGGTCATCGTCTTCGACGCGTGAGGCAATGCCAATGGCAAGGGCCTCGTCGGCCGAGACATCTCGGCCCGTCAGCATGATCTCGGCCGCTCGGCCTTGGCCAATGGTGCGCGGCAAGAGATAACTCAGGCCGAGCTCGGAAGCGGTCAGTCCATTGTTGATCCCAGCTGCTCGAAAGTAGGCAGAACGAGCCACGACGCGAACATCGGTGGCGAGGGCCAAACAAAAGCCTCCACCGATTGCTGCACCGTTGATGGCGCCAATGACGGGTTGGTGCATTGCTCGGATGGTCGAGACCACCTTCTCGAGCAGTCCCATTGAGCGAAGGGCAATGGTCGGAAGTCCAAGCCCATCAATGTTTGGCACCATTCCCGGGTCTTCTAAGTCCGCACCGGAGCAAAAGCCATGTCCGGCGCCGGTCAAAATCACGACACGACAATCATTGTCGTCCGACAATGCTTCGAGTTGTTGGCGAAGTGGGACCATGACGTCAAAGGCCATGGCGTTCATGCGAGCTGGGCGGTTCAGCGTGACGAGGCGGACGTGTGGCAGTGGTGTTTCAACAAGTAGAAAGTCATCCGTTGCCATCAGTCGTTGCCTTCAGCCCAGGCGAGTTGTCCGCCTTCTAAGTTCGTGACGACAAAACCAAGGGTGTCAAGAAACACTGCAGCCTTCATTGAGCGACCTCCCGACCGACACGCACAAATGATGCCAACTCCGGTTGGCAACTCTCCAACGCGAGCTTCGAGTTCACCAAGGGGAATGTGGATGGCCGTTGGGTACGACCACTCGTCAACTTCACTTTGCTCGCGCACATCGAGCAGCACTACCTCTTCACCGGCAGCAAGTCGCGTTTTAACCTCTGCGGGGGTAGTTATGGAAATGGTCATGGCTTACTCCTCATCAACGGTCGTTCGAAGCATACGCAGGTGGCGACGCTCCAACTTTCGACTCGCCAACAACACCAACAAGCCAACAACGCCAAGTGCGCTACCCATGGCCATGAGTAGTGCACTGTTGAATCCAGTTTCTGGGAGTACGGGTGGAACGGGTGGCTTTGGCGGAGGAGTGTGGATCTCGGGTACCGCAAGGGTGACTGCGGTTGGACCCGGGTCAATGATCAGTGGCTGGCTGGTGCATCGAAGCGCGTGGTCAAGGACGTAATTCGGTGGTGCCGTGCGCTCTCGCACGCACCACATCTGACCCGAGGGCACTCGAAAGTGCAGTGCCCCACCTTGGTCAGTGATGCCCGCCCCGAAATAGTGGTAACCGGCTGGAACGTCAACGACCGTTGGAACTGGTGGTGGGGCATAGCCCGCAGGAATTGCCCCTTCAACAAACAGGTCGTAGACCGCTCCTGGTACTCCGGTACCAGGAGAATCGCTGTTGTACTTTTCGACCGACAAGGTGACGAGGTGTTCGCTTTCGTCAATCACGATTGGCGCCGAGGTCTTGGTCAGTGGTCCTCCTGTGCAGCGAACGGCCGGGTCAAGCAGAAATCCCGGTGGCGACGAGTGTTCAACGACACACCAGGCCACCCCAACAGGCACCAGAAACACCAAGGTGCCATCGTGCGCAGTGGTGGCTCGTGCGTACCAGGTCGCACCAGCCAGCGAGGTGGCATCACTTGGAGGTGATTCAAGGGGCCCGCCAAGTGGGCCAGGGTCAACGGCATAGAGGTCATAGACCGCACCAGGCACGCCAACGCCGGGTTGCGAAGCATTGCGCTTGTCAATGGGCAGCGCCACCAAGATTGCGTCATCAGCAAAGGTCACCATGCGAACTTCCCCCGGGATCAAGGTGACGTAGACAATGGGATCTTCCGGTAAGTGGTAGCCAGGGGGAGCGGCAGTTTCGGTGAGCCGGTAGTCGCCGGCCAACAGTGACGTCGCTCCACTAAGCGGACAGGTGCCGTCGAGCACGGTCGTGCAGGTTCCGATGTCTTCGCTGAAGTTGCCGGTGTGCAGAGGATCGCGCTCGAGATGAAAGGTCGCGCCAACAAGTGGACGTTTCGTCGTGGCATCAATCTTCGTAATGCCAAGTTCGGCTCGCGTTGATTGTTCAATCAGCGCACCAGTCAGCGAGACGAGGGTGGTTGCGCCCGCAGTGACGGTGACCGTTTGGTCAGGTGCTGGGACGTAGCCCCATGGGGGAGTCGTTTCTCTCACGGTGTAGGTGCCAATTGGGAGATC
>CANFJV010000139.1 GCA_947447225.1 Acidimicrobiaceae bacterium | reverse complement strand
TTTGGAAAGCGCTCCCATGGGTCGATGAAGATCGGCTCGAAGTGAGGCGGCAAGGGGAGTCCATGCCTCAGCGCGAAGTCCCTTGAGCCGACCCAAGGTGGAAAGGACTTCCCCCCCGGTTGCCTTGGAGTTCGTGGCGAAATCACCAGGGAGATAGCCGAGACATTGGCGGACCTCCACGCTGTGGTGGGCGAGGTCGCGCCCAAAGACGCTGACGGTGCCAGCTACGGGTCGAATCAGGTCAACGAGGAGCCGAATGGCCGTTGACTTGCCCGCTCCATTTGGGCCGAGCAGGCCAAAGACTTCTCCAGGGGAGACGTCGAAGGTAAGGCCAGTGACGCCACCGCCGCCGCGATAGTGCTTGGTCACTCCTTCAAACGAAATCGCCGGTGGAGTCGTCACCTCATTCAACCTATGCCCACGAGATGCAGCCGGTCAGGCAGTCCAGCAATGATGCCGGTTCGTACCGTTGATGGTCGTGCCTCTAGTGTTCGCCAAGAAGAATTTTGACGGGAGTTTGTGATGTCCTCACCTTTTGATGCAGTGGAGTTTGCCCACGGACCAGCGATGGCCAACCGCTTCATGCTGGCGCCGCTCACTAATCAACAGAGCAATCCCGATGGGACCTTAAGCGACGACGAGTTCAACTGGTTGACCTATCGGGCCGAAGGTGGTTTTGGTCTCACCATGACCTGTGCCAGTCACGTGCAGCGCATTGGCCAGGGTTTTCCCGGCCAACTTGGTTGCTACAGCGACGACCACTTGGCCGGTCTCACTCGGCTAGCTGACGCCGTCAAAGCCCACGGCAGTTTGGCCATTGTGCAACTGCACCACGCCGGGCGTCGCGCGCCAAGAGACCTCATTGGTGAGGCCCCGGTTGCGCCATGTGTTGACGGTGATGTTGGCGCCAGAGAGATGACCACCGGTGAAATCGAGCAAGTGATTGAGGACTTCATTGCCGCAGCCGTTCGTGCGGAGAAAGCAGGCTTTGATGGCGTGGAGCTCCACGGCGCTCACGACTACTTGTTGTGCGAGATGCTGAACGGGACTTTCAACCAGCGAAGTGACCACTACGGCGGAAGCTTGGAGAACCGCGCACGAGCGCTGTTTGCCATGATTGACGGCATTCGGGCTACGTGTCGTCCTGACTTCAACCTGTCGGTTCGCCTCTCCCCAGAGCGATTCGGCCAGACCACCCATGACATGGTCGAGGTCTATGGCCAGCTCGTCGACTGTGGAAAGGTCGACTTCATTGACCTGTCGATGTGGGACGTCTTCAAAGAAGCAGCCGATGAGGACTATGCCGGCCGCCAACTGTTGGACCTCTACGCCGAGCTTCCGCGCGGGGAAACAAAGTTGGCCGTGGCTGGCAAGATCTACACCGGCGACGACGTCCAGCGCGCACTTGATGGCGGAGCGGACATCGTGGCGATTGGTCGGGCAGCGATTACCGACCACGATTTTCCGAACAAGATTCGCCATGACGTTCAAGCGTCAATGCGGGAATTGCCGGTCACGCGAGCAGCGCTTCGTGAAGAACGTTTGTCGGAAGGCTTTATTGACTACATGTCGGCTTGGGCTGGTTTCGTCGAAGCCTGACCGCCAAGGCATTCCTCAGTAACTGCTGAAAATCCATCAGACTGAACAACAACGCCCACCGTTACGCTTGACCTTGTGCCAACTACTGCTCAGCCCCACGTGCGATCAGTTGAGCTTCGAGACCGTCTGCTCGTCGGCACGAGAGATGCGATTTTCCGTTTTGGTTGGGATCGCACCAGTGTGTCGAAAATCTGTGGACCAGTTGGCCTGACCTCTGGAGCGTTTTATCCACGCTTTGCCGATCGAGTTGAAGCCGCGTCGGCCCTTTGGGTCGAATGGCTTGGACCCATGGTGACTACGCACGTCACCCACCTGCTTGACCAGTTAGATGAGGGCGACCAAGACGGCTTTGTGCGTGCGATGTCGCACTTCGCTCAAGGCTCAAGCGACCTCGATGTTGCGATTGAACTGTTGTTGGCCGCCCAATACGACGAACGGTTAGCGCATGTTGTCGGGAGAGATCTTGACGAAACTTTGCGGTCACGTTTTGCCGACAAGAACAACGGCGTCGCAGCTGCACGAGTACTTTGCGTCATTTTGGCCTTCGGCCTCACGATGTCTCGACACCGCACCTGGGCAAAGAATCTCGATCTCGAGCCTGAACTCACTCGCTACTTCGCTGGCCTCCGCCAACCTGGCCCCGTTGTTGCCCTACCAGCGCTTCGAGCTGAGTATCTCTTGCATCCAAAGACGCAGTCGCAAGATCCACTCCTGAGCGCCTTTTATGAAAACGGCTACCGCGCGGTGAGCAATGTTGGCTACGCCAAGGCCAGCCTCAAAGACATCTGCAACAGCGCTGGTATTACAACTGGCTTTCTCTTCGCTCGCCATGAGGGCAAGCTCGACTTCTTCTTGGAAGTGGTTCGCCAAGGGTGGAAAGCAAACTTTGACAAAGGTCTTGCCTTCGCGCACGACGTCACGGCGACCTATGGCGAAGTCATTGCGGAAGCAGTGGTGCTGCGAGAGTTCGCTCAGCCTGAGTACCGAGGCCAAGTTCGCGTCAATTTGGAGATTCAACGACTTGCTCGCTTCAATGAAGAAGCGTCAGCACTGGTCAACTCCGAAGAGTTGCGCTTGCTCGAGCAGTTTGGCCAAGGGCAACAAACACCTGACACCGCCTACTTCGCCACCGAGATGGCGGTAGGCAATGGAGTCTTTTTCTTGACGTCGTTCATGGAGGGCATTGAAACGTTTGACTTTGTTGCCCCGCTTGCTTCGTTGTTAAAACTCCGCGGTTAAAGCAGGAGCGAAGGACCAAACTAACCAACAAGCCTTGAGCGTCAAAGGACGCTCCGTGACCTCCGGCACCGAACTTGCCCCGTGCACGCTCGTGTGGTGAAAAGGCACACGACTCGTGAGATGAACGGCGTGCGACCAAGAGTGCTTTGCCATGAGGTAGCGGTGGCCTAGGTTGCAGAGATGTTCATTTCGGTGCGCAGATCAGTGGTGGCACTTCTTTGCGCCACTGCCCTGTTGAGCGTTGATGGCGTTGGAACCCATGCGTTGGCAGCAACGCAACCAAAGCGGTTTTCGGTGTCGCTTCCCGTTCCGCTTCGGCGTCAGTTCGATGCGAACTTTGGCTACTGCGGTGAGACGTCACTCATAACCGCTGGGATGATGTTTGGTCAGTATTTGTCGCAATATGACCTGCGGGCACTTGCGAGTCCCGGCCAACCACAGTCGGCGCAGTCGTCTCAACTGCTTGTTGGAGTAAATGATCAAGCAGCAGCGACACGTGTGCATTTGCGATCCAAAAAATATGGAGGGCCAACTTCTAACCCCCGAGCATTTCTCACCTGGATCAAAGAAGAAGTGACGTCGAAGCATCCTGTCGTGATTGGCGTCTTTACCAATTCCTACCGCTTTGATGACGTAGCGGACCCAAATGCCGGCGAGATCGAATACGACCACATTGTGACGGTCACCGGCGTGTCGTCGAGTCACCCACTCACCCAGCCTGCGACCTACTACGCAGATGACACCATCACCTTCACCGATCACGGCATTTGGACGGGAACCGCTTCTTCGGCATCGCAATATGTCTTTACCTACCCCTTTGCCACCTTTGCCAAGACTCGCCAACAGGCAAACGCCAAGACCTCCAGCGTCTACGCCTTACCAAGTGGAGTTGAAAACTATGGCTTGTCGATTCTCGGAGTCGCCGACGACAGCCATGAGACCCTCCCTGTTGCGGTGACCACCAGCGTGAACTCAGAGGGTCAAACCATGCGAGATGGCGCGAACGTCCGCCCACCAGCCACTCGGCTGTCAGTGACCGCCACCCTCTCAGGTCTCAGTCCCCACGTTGTTTACAAGCTCTACCGCTACAACTCGGCCGCCTCAGTACCAAATAGCCGTTTCAACGCGAACAGAGCCCACGCTGTATCGACGCGAAGAATTGTGGCGACGACTTCGACGTATGTAATTACCGAAACCATTCGTTCGAGCGATGAGGTCTTCTACCGAGCGGTGCGGGCTAGCGCACCGTGAGGTGCCAGTGGTTTCCGCATCAATTGTTGAGCCTTGTGTGCGCTCACTAGCATTGCGCCATGGCAACCGCATCGGCGCAAATGATTGCACTCGGCCGTCGCATGATTGCCAACACGCTG
>CANFJV010000138.1 GCA_947447225.1 Acidimicrobiaceae bacterium | reverse complement strand
GTCCGCATTTGTGGTCTACGCCACGTGGGCCGCATTCCTCGGGACGAGCAACTTCTTCTACGAAGCCCACAATTTGCTCTCGCCGTTCTACTCACCGTGCATTGGCCATATCTGTCAAACCAACGGTGTGACCTCAAGTCCATTCCTTGACTGGTGGCAGTTCTCTCCTGCACTCATCATTTTGGTGTTCCCCCTTGGGTTCCGAATGACGTGCTACTACTACCGCAAGGCCTACTACCGCTCCTTCTGGCGCTCGCCAGTTGCCTGTGCGGTGCAAGACGCCCACGCGAAGTACACCGGTGAGACCAAGGCTCCGCTCATCATTCAGAACATTCACCGCTACTTCTTCTACTTCGGCCTCGTGTTCAACGTGCTGTTGACCGTTGATGCCGTCCAGGCCTTTATGTGGCCAGGTGGCGGGGTCCACATGAGCATTGGCACCTTGGTGCTCTGCCTCAACGCTTCGCTGCTGTGGCTCTACTCGCTCAGCTGCCACGCCTGTCGCCACATGTGTGGCGGACAGGTGCGCAACTTCTCGAAGCACCCCATTCGTCACAAGCTCTGGAAGTTCGTGACCCCGCTCAACGCCAAGCACATGCAGTTCGCTTGGATGAGCCTTGTTGTGGTGGCCATGACCGACGTCTACGTCCGTCTTGTCGCCAGCGGCACCATCACTGACCTCAAGATCTTCTAGTTCGAACGACCAAGGAACCTGAACGACATGGCTGACTACGAACACCACTCTTACGACGTAATCATCATCGGCGCCGGTGGCGCAGGCCTCCGGGCTGCCATTGAAGCCAAGCAACGTGGCCTCAAGGTGGCCATCATCTGCAAGTCCCTCCTCGGCAAGGCCCACACGGTCATGGCCGAAGGTGGCGTGGCTGCAGCGATGGGCAACGTCTATGAAGAAGACAACTGGCAAGTGCACTTCCGCGACACCATGCGTGGCGGAAAGATGCTCAACAACTGGCGCATGGCGCAACTCCACGCACAAGAGTCTCCTGACCGCGTGCTTGAGCTTGAGCAATGGGGTGCGCTCTTTGACCGCACCAAAGACGGCAAGATCACCCAGCGTGACTTTGGTGGCCACCGTTACGCCCGCCTCGCCCACGTTGGCGACCGCACGGGCTTGGAACTGATCCGCACCTTGCAACAAAAGGCCGTGTCCATGGACATCGACGTCTTCATGGAATGCAAGATTCTGCGCCTGCTTCGTGATGGCCAAGGTGCAATTTCCGGTGCCGTTGGCTACTGGCGCCCAACGGGTGAATTCATCACCTTCTCGGCCAAGTCGGTCATCTTGGCTACCGGTGGCGTTGGTAAGTCCTGGAAGTACACGTCGAACTCCTGGGAAGGCACCGGCGACGGTCACGCGATGGCCATGTGGGCCGGTGCTGACCTGATCGACATGGAATGCATCCAGTTCCACCCAACCGGCATGGTGTGGCCACTTTCTGTTCGTGGCATCTTGGTGACCGAAGGTGTGCGTGGTGACGGTGGCGTGCTTCGCAACAGCGAGAACAAGCGCTTCATGTTCGACTACATCGCCGAGATGTTCAAGGCCGAGACCGCTTCTTCAGAAGAAGAAGCCGACAAGTGGTACGACGACCACACCGCTGGTCGCCGACCCCCAGAACTTCTTCCTCGTGACGAAGTCGCCCGTGCCATTAACTCCGAAGTCAAAGCCGGCCGAGGCAGCCCTCACGGCGGCGTGTTCTTGGACATTGCCTCGCGTCGTAGCGCCGAATTCATTCGTCGTCGTCTGCCCTCGATGTACCACCAGTTCATGGAACTCGCTGGCGTTGACATCACCGCGACGCCAATGGAAGTTGGCCCGACGTGTCACTACATCATGGGTGGCGTTCGCGTCGATGCGGACACTGCTGCGACGGCCATTCCTGGCCTCTTCGCCGCTGGTGAAGTCGCTGGTGGAATGCACGGGTCCAACCGACTCGGTGGAAACTCGCTGTCTGACCTCATTGTGTTTGGTCGTCGTGCCGGTATGGGCGCTGCTGACTACATCGAAGGCCGCTCGGGTGATGTACAACTGGACGCTGCCCAAGTCCAAGCCATCATTGATGAGTCGCTTGTGCCGTTCAGCCGCGAAGAGGGCGAGAACCCTTACGACATCCAGCGTGACCTCCAAGAGCTCATGCAGTCCAATGTCGGCATCATCCGCACCGGTTCAGAGCTCGACGAAGCAGTAGCCAAGCTCGAAGAACTGAAAGAGCGTGCCAACAACGTCATCGTCAAGGGCAACACCCGGGTCTACAACCCAGCGTGGAACTTGGCCACCGACTTGCCAGCCATGCTCACGGTTTCGACCTGTGCCGCACTTGGTGCACAAGCTCGCAAAGAAAGCCGTGGCGGACACACTCGTGAGGACTTCCCGAAGCCAGATGCAGCATTTGGCAAGGTCAACATGGTGCTCAGCCAAGAAAACGGTGGCGGCATGAACGCACCCGTCAAGGTTGACCCACAGCCCATTCTTGAGATGCCCGATGACCTGAAGGTCTTGTTTGAGGAGGCAAAGTAAATGACTGACTTGACGATGCGCATTTGGCGTGGCGACGAGAACGGTGGCGAACTCGTCGACTACACGATTGAGTCCCAAGAGAACGAAGTCGTCCTCGACGTCATCCACCGCCTCCAGGCAACGCAGATTCCTGATCTTGCTTGTCGGTGGAACTGCAAGGCCGGTAAGTGTGGTTCGTGCTCAGCTGAGATCAACGGCATGCCACGACTCATGTGCATGACCCGGATGGACCAGCTCCCTGAGGGCCCCATCACGATCACGCCCATGCGCACCTTCCCCATCATCCGTGACCTCGTCACCGATGTCTCGTTCAACTACGAGATGGCCAAGCGTGTTCCAGCGTTTAATCCTCCCCCCATGCCTGAGGGTGGACACCGCATGCAGCAAATCGATGTCGAGCGCGGCCAAGAGTTCCGCAAGTGCATTGAGTGCTTCATGTGCCAGAACGTCTGCCACGTGATCCGTGACCACGAAGAGAACAAGGTCAACTACGCCGGACCTCGCTTCTTCATTCGTTACGCCGAGCTTGAGATGCACCCGCTCGACACGAACGACCGTCGTGAACTCGTCCGCGAGAAGATGGGCCTTGGTCTTTGCAACATCACCAAGTGCTGCACCGAGGTGTGCCCAGAGCACATCAAGATCACCGACAACGCCATCATCCCGCTCAAAGAGCGTGCGGTCGATGCGCACTACGACCCTGTGGCATGGCTTGGCCGCAAGATCACTGGTCGCAAGAAGCGCACCGCTGATGAGGCTGCAGCTGACCGGCCGTAGTTGAGATGGACGCCTCTGCCTTCAACACCGCAGCAGAGAACTTGACCGCCGAGGAGAAGGACCAATTGGTTCAACTCCTCGGCGGTTTGTCGTCTCGACAGATTGCTGAAGTGAACTCGCCGGGAAACCTTCGTGGTCGCACGATGACCTTCACTGAGTCCGGCGTAACCCTTCGACTTGATGATGACGTGAGTGCCGCGGACGTGACGGTCACGATTGCTGCATCGGTCGATGCCCTCGATAACGGCGAGATTACCCCTGCACAAGCGATTGCTCGTGGCCAGGTGAAGATCACCGGGGATGCTTCTTTGCTGGCCGATGCTCAGCGCCTACTGGCATCGATTACGGCGAGAGCAGTGTGAACGAGGAAGACCTCGCCCTTACCGAGAATGATCTCGCCGACGTCGGTGTCATTGCCCCACGTGCGAGAAGCGCGAAACCCCTGCCGGAAAGAACGGTGTTGTGCTTCTTTCAAGACGTCCTTCAACAGTTAGAAGCTCAAGGGCGACTTCACGTAATCCATCACCTGCGCTCTGAGATTGGGGTCAACCCCGTCTACGCCATGGACGTTGCTGGTGAGACCATCTCGGTCGTGCACCCAGGGGTTGGCGCACCACTTGCGGCTGGATTCTTAGAAGAGATGATCGCAGGCGGCACGCGATACGTCGTCGCCGTTGGCGGTGCAGGAGCACTCGTTGCCGACTTGGCACTCGGTCATCCGCTCGTCGTCACTGAAGCCGTTCGGGACGAGGGGACGTCATTTCACTACCTGCCTCCATCTCGAAGTGTCTTGGCTGATCCCCATGGCGTCAAGGTCGTGACGAGTCTGCTTGATGAGCTAAAGGTCCCCCACCTAAGCGCCAAGGTCTGGACCACCGACGCCCTCTACCGAGAGACAAGAAATCGGGTCGACCGCAGAGTGCAAGAAGGCTGCGTGGCAGTCGAGATGGAAG
>CANFJV010000137.1 GCA_947447225.1 Acidimicrobiaceae bacterium | reverse complement strand
GTAGCTCAGTCGGCAGAGCGTCTCACTCGTAATGAGAAGGTCCGGAGTTCGATTCTCCGCTCAGGCTCCAGATCGACCTCTGCGCTTGTTTGAACCTGGAAGACCATTCTTCGCTTGTGCCAGTTCAGCGACCAACGCTTCGAACGATGACACTCGCTCATCGTCTCCGAGGTACTCAGCAAGTTTCTCGACCACCATCTCGGTATCAATCATTTCCGCTGCAACCATGGCCTCGAGATCAGCCCAATCCTTCCGGCGGTTGAAGAAGGCTTTGAAGACGGCGAGATCACTACAGCCAAGGAATGGTAATTGCGCTCCCCACAGCTCGTGGGTGACGACCCGGCTCGAAATCGTCTCGTGAAACGGCGAGGTTGAGAAGAAAAGGTCAAGCGCGGTTCGATCAACCCACAGGCGCGCTTGCCCATCTCGCTGAAGCGCTTGTCGCGCTGCTCGGTCATATGTGACGTCTGGCTCAAGCGCCTGGAGGACGAGGTCAACTTCACTTGCAGGGAGAAACACATTCACATCGAGGTCAGCTGTTGTTCTCGGCTCACCGGTGCAGAACATGAGCGCCAGCGCCCCACCGAACGCGAAGGGAATCTTTGCAGCACGGAGTCGGTGATCCACCAGCAAAATCGCTTCGGTGAACGTCGTCACGAGACTGGCTCTTTCGGCCAGATGGGAGCCATGAGCGATTGACTCCGCGTTGACGGTGCACCGTCAACAAAGACAAGGAGTTCTTCAATGGTGTTGCGTGGTTCGAATGAACTCGGCGCCTCAAGGAATTGGATAGTCGCCACCAGTCCACTCGCCCGAATGATTCGGTCCAAGGTGGCGACACTCGGTACAACAAGACCGCGCTCGTAGGCGCTGAGCGTCGACGCTGAGGTTCCTGCACGAGCGGCGAGTTCCTTGGCCGTGAGCCCGGAGCGTCGCTTCAGCGTCTTGATGATCGAACCTACATCCATATGGAAATATTATCAGATCAGATAATTATTCTCACTTTGACCTACGTGGTTGGCTTAGCGAGCGGGACCTGCAACGACTCCATCTTCACTTGGGGTCAACTGATGGCGCAGGCGAAGCATGAGACCGGAACCAATGAGTGCGGTCAGACCCATACCAATGGGCCACCAATTGCCGAGGTCAAGGGCGTAGTAGATGCCGGTGATTGCAGGGGCCAAGGTTCCAGAAATTCCCCACGCAGTTCCTGCTGCTGCGTTGTAGCGGCCACGCAGATGTTCAGGTGCAATCTCATTGACGATGGCAGAACCAGCAGGTTGCAGAATTGTCTCGCCAATGGCAAAAAGGATCTGGGTTGCACACAGGGCCACTACTGCAACCACGGCGGGAACGGCTAAGGACCCACCGAGGACTGCCCAGAAGATGAACCACAGCACGCCAACAAGTGCCATGGCCTTCGTTCGGCTCTTGCCTTCAATCTTGTTGAGCACCCAGAGTTGGCCGAACACGATGGTGAGGGTGTTGAAAAAGAAGGTGATCCCAATCACGTGAACCGAGAGGTGGAGGTTGTTCACGACAAACAAGCTGAGACCAGCATCGACCGAGCCATAGCCGCCGAGGATGAGCACCAGGCTCGCACCGGTGTAGAGCAGGAGGCGCCGGTCACGAAGGACCGTGCTCCACCCCTGCTTTATCTCGCCTTGTTCGACCTCTTGGTGAATGGGCTTACCGTGCCGGATCAGCGTGACGAAGATCAACCCCGCGACCAGCGTGACGACAGCATCAAAGAGGTAGAGCACGGTGAAGCTCGCGGGGTGATTAAGGCTCGCAATCGATGCCGAGACCAAGAGCCCCATGCCAATGCCGAGATTGACCATCATGAAGTTGACCCCATAGGCACGCTGGCGATGCTCTTCTGAGACCAGTCGGGTCATCATCACCATGCCCGGCCCCCAACCAGCTCCTTCGAAAATGGTGATGATGAGCGACACGATGATCGCCTCGAGCTTCGTGTGCACTCCAGTCCACAGCACAAGCCCAAGAGCAGAGAAACCGAAGGCGAGCGGGCCAATGATTCCTGGTCCAATGCGGTCAATGAGCGTTCCCCAAAGTGGCGAAATACAAAGGCCAACAATTGCGGAGATCCCGAGGAGCAAGGTCGAAAACGTGATGGAAAAACCCCGAATGTTGTGGAGGTAGACCACGAAGACCGAAAAGGCCATGCCATTGCCGAAGCAGTTGATGGTGGTGGCGAGGTAGAGCCGACGAAGTGGTCCTCGCACTTCAGAACGAAAGTCTGGAGGTATGAGGCGATCAATGACGTTCACAGGCCCACAACGCTATCGGCTGAGGTAGGTGACTGACGTTGAAGTTGGTCGACGGTTGTGGTGTTCACGGCGCAACACAAAGACACTCAATCGACAGATGCCTCTGTGTTCGCACACCAGATTTGCCTTCGACCTCCGAAATGGCCATCACCGACAATGCTCAACCAATTCCCACACTGTTCGCGTTGCAAAACGTGAACCAATAGGCCTTGCGAAAAAGACCAGTGGCGGCGAGTGTGTTCGGAATGCAGTTGGGAAGAACCTTCCAAGAGCCCCTCAAACGAAGGGGCCCTTGAAAGTGGCCCTTACTTGTCGTGCAAGGTGTCTTTGATCTTGTCCGCCAGTTTTGCAACCTCATCTTTTGCCTTCTCAAACACTTCGGCGGTCTTGCTCTCGACTTTGTCGACTTTCGCCTCGGCATCGCCGACTTGACGGTCGTGCTTTCCTTCAGCCTCCAAGGCCTCATCGCCGAGAACTGTCCCGACTGCCTCTTTGCCCTCACCCATCAATTTGTCTCCTTTGGCGCCCATGACGCCTCCTTTCTCTAGCTTTCTTCCATCTCTCCGCCCAATTTGGGTAGAAGAAATCCTTGCGATCCTCACTACCAAGCAAGGCGGAAATCGCTCTCGCCCGTCGTTGGCATGCAATATTCAGTAAGTCGCTGGAAAAACGATGACCCAGCGATAGGTTCGGTTGCTCGAAGCACCTGCTGGTCAGACGTGATCTCAAACGAGGAGTCGAGCGTTCGAACGGCTTTCTCACAGCTCTGGCCGAGGATCATCTTGCCGTTCCGCTCGTCGACTTCCCAAGTGGCTCGTGCGTTCTCGTCGGTCACCATGGTGACCTCCTCGCCTAGGACCTAGGTCTAACACGCTTTGTTGTCAGATTGACCTCGGGGCCACACACCGAACACAGCCTCAACGGTCAACAACGTTGAAGCCATCTCAATAGTCATTGTGAGGCGGCACCATTCATGCGGCCGGTCTCACCACTCTTCGAAAACTCACCAAATCAGGTTTCGACCTTGATGAAAGCCTCGAAGATGCCCTCCCTGCGGCTGGACTACGAGTCGTCCGCAGAATCGACCAAGTCGACCTGGTCTTCAGCTTCGATACCTACCACGACCGCGTGCTCAGCCGTTGTCGCATCGCAACGCTCACGTACGGGTCAAGTAGCAGCAGCATCCCAGTGATCTCTCCAGATGATCTTTTGGTGTTCAAGATGGCGTTCAACCGAGGAAAGGACTGGGTCGACATCGAGTCCATCCTCTCGGCTGGAACGAAACTTGATCTCACGCTCATACGTCACGAGCTGGTGTCACTACGAGGGCCAACGATGCTTCCTCGCATTGCACGACTGAGAGAACTCGTCGCAAAGGCAACAACGTAGTCTTAGAGCAATACGACAGAAGAGGTTGGCCATGACCACCGACACAACGATTCGCTTTGTTCTTGAAATCTCAGTGAACGACATTGCCCGGTTCAAAGAGCTCGTGGCGAAGTGCGTTGAGATCAGTAGTGACGAACCCGGAACGCTGATGTACAGCTGGTACTTAGACGAAGCAGCGTCGACTGCTCGACTCGTCGAGGCGTACAAAGATGTTGCCGCCGTACTTGCTCATGCAAGGGGACCAGTGTTCACCGAGGTTGGACCTGAACTCCTTACAGTCTGCACTTTCGTGAAGATGGATGCCTTTGGCGACGTCGGCAAACTGAAGGACGGCCCAAGTTTCTGGCCAACGACCTACTGGGGTACTCCCTTTTCTGCACTCGCGCCCTCCTGAGTCACTTCACCATGGACTTAGATCTCCCTCGCTCGCTTGCGGAACTGATTGACCGAGCGGTCGCAGCGTTTCCAACGGAGACGAGCCTCATAGATGGGGACACCCATTGGACGTTTTCTGACCTTGCCGACGAAGTCACACAGCGGGTCCATTTCACGAACTCCCTTGTGAGCCCAGGTGACCGTGTAGCAATCATCTC
>CANFJV010000136.1 GCA_947447225.1 Acidimicrobiaceae bacterium | reverse complement strand
CAAACTGCCCACGCTGCGGTGCACCACTTCGTCGGGCCACTGTTGGCGGCCGGACAACGCTGTGGTGCAGTGTTGAACAGGTCTGAGCGTTACTTCTTGTAAGCGGGAAATTTCGCTGAGAGCTCAGTGGCGAGTGCATACATCCTTGCCGTATCGAGGTCGCTTGTCTTGAGAATGGTTTTGGCTAGCGCCCTTCCATAGGTCACGAGAATTCCATTGACGTGAAACGGCGATGACAGAAAGTCCCACTCAGCGCGAACAAAGCACAGCACGCCGCGAACAGAGATGTCGTCGTCGAGTTGGGCTCGTACGAGGTCGACCTGCTTGATGACTCCTTCGGCCAGTGAAGTCTTGTTTCGACCACCAACCAAGAGTTCGTTCCGGCGACGAGATCCCAGGCCAATGGTTCTCTTTTGAAGTCTGCCTTGGTAGTGCTTTGCGTCAACCACCCAGATACCCGACGGAGCTATCACGAGATGGTCAATATTGGCTCGTGAGTTCGGAATCATTCGATCATGCAGCACGATCGCCTGATTACCGAGCCGCCGGGTGAATGAGGCGGCCATCTCCTCTTCACCTTCCGCCCCTCGCTTCCAAGCTTTCGTCGATTGGGGGCTGTCGGACAGGAATTTCACGATGGGAGAAAGTCGCTTGAACTTCTCGTCGAATACCTGTTCTCGCTTAGTCTGTCGGCGCTCAAATTCGCGGCGAGCAGCACCTCCAGCAGTGCCAACGTCAAAAGGTGGTGGCGGCAGTGGCTCAGGTGATGCAGTGTTTGCTGGAACTTGACCATTTGAAGTGGGGTCTCCAGCTGGAGAGATCTCTTTGACCTGGCCTCGATGGGCAACACAGCTCAGGCACGTGATGCATTTCTCATCGCGATTCCACTCGGCCATGGTCGACTTTTCGACCGTGGCTCCACAGGACCTACAGGTTCCTTGGTAGCGGAGCTTGATGATGGAGGTGTCCATGGTTCTCCAAGGTGACCAAAGCGTTCGTAAGGCAAATCGTAGAGCGATGAGGTCGTCGCGTGCTTTGTCGCCACGTTGAGGTTGTCCTCGGCTAAACAAGAGCAATGCACGCCATTGAAACTTTCATGCTCCACTACGGCTACTACGCCTTGTTTTTGTTTGCGGTCCTCGAATCAATGTGCATTCCAATTCCTTCCGAAGTCACATTCGGACTTGGTGGTGCACTTTGCTCAGCTGCGTTTTTCACCAGTGGCCAGCACCAAGATGCAAAGCATCTCTCCATTGCCATCGTGATTGCGGTCGGCATCATTGGCTCGCTGGTTGGATCCCTCATTGCTTATGGCGTGGGGCGCACGCTCGGACGAGGCGTGATCGACAAGTACGGCAAGTATTTGCTGCTCAGCCACGCTGACCTTGACAAGTCAGAGGCTTGGTTTGAAAAGCGAGGAGGCGTGACGGTGCTCGTTGGTCGTGTCGTCCCGGTTATTCGCACCTTCATCTCGCTGCCGGCCGGAATTGCGGAGATGAATCCGCTGAGCTTTTCGGTGCTGACCACCCTTGGTGTGTCGGTGTGGGTTTCGGTGCTCACCGTTATTGGCTACAACGCAGCGGGCGCTTATGAGTCAACGGTGAAGGGCTTCAGCTACGCCGGATACCTCGTTGTCGTCGCAGTTATTGCCGTGTTGGCCGTTTTCTACGTTCACCGCTATAAGGCGGTCAAGGGACACAACGCCAAGCACGCCCGGAAGAACTAGGCGTCGTAGGCTTCCACCAAGGTCCAGATCCCACCGTCGCTGTTAACTGTCAGGAATTTGGCTTGGGCAACAGGGAGGAGAAATGGTGTTTGGTTGCCACCACTCTTCACTGAATCAAATGAGGGATTAGGGCTGTTGTGGAACTCCCACGAAACGAATCGACTTCTCGGGGGCTGTCCAGAATTCGAAGGATTGCTCTCAACCCGATAGATGCCAGGGGTGATTCCATAGAGACCAAAGCGGTTCTGGCCAATGGGGTGAGTCCCGGCACTAAAGGTTGTGCGAAGCGGTTGAACTGGCTCGAGTTCGTCGTCATCTTCTGATCCGCTGAAGATCGCCATAGCTCTCCTTCGAAAACGCGCAGGCAACCTTGTGTTGCCCGCTGATTTCGAGTGTCGCGAAGCGATGTGACATCACGGCGAAGTCACCGTGATCGTGAATCGTTAGAGCAGTTGCTGCGCCTCTTCGAGCACCTTGGCGGCATGGCCATCGGCTCGAACGTTGTACCACGCACGCTTGATCTTGCCGTCAGGGCCAATCAAGAAGGTTGAACGGATGGTGCCAACCGTCTTCTTGCCGTACATGGTCTTTTCGCCCCAGGCGCCGAACTTTTCCATGGTTGCATGCGTTGGGTCAGACAGGAGCGAGAAGGTGAGGCCATACTTCGCCCTGAACTTGGTGTGCTTCTCCGCACCGTCGGGCGACACGCCAAGCACTGAGATCCCGGCGCCGGCGAAGGTTCGCAGGTTGTCGTTGAACTGACAAGCCTCTTTGGTGCATCCAGGCGTGTCATCGGCTGGGTAGAAATAGACAACCACGGCTTGTCCGGCGAAGTCCTTCAGTGAAACCTTCTCGCCGTCTTCATTGGTGAGGGTGAATGCAGGTGCCTTTGCTCCAGCTTCAAGACGTGCCATGGTGACCTCCAAGTGAGTGCTTTGCTCAAAGCGTAGGTGGCATTTGCCGTCGCCGTGACGGTCGAAATCCCATAGAGGAGCGAGATTTTTTCGTGGTGCACCGCCAAAGTGACTCCTGAGCTCTAGAGTGGTGGGGTAGCGAGTGACATTTCGGTCGCCGCTCGGGCCTGCTACCTCTCTCGGTGCCGTAGGCCCCTGAATGAGAGAGATACCCATGCACGCACCCTCTGAGGCCGGCGTTCTCGCTGACCCTACCCAGGAACAGATGAGTTCCGAAGAAGTGACTACCACCGTCCAAATGGACACCGCCAAGAGTTGGACAGAACTTGGCGTCGACGCACGTCTTGTCGCCGCTTTGGAAGCCAAAGGCATCAAGACAGCATTTGAAATCCAAGCCCTGACCGTGGCTGATGCGCTTGCCGGCCATGACGTCTGCGGCAAAGCGAAGACTGGAAGTGGCAAGACCCTTGCGTTCTCCGTTCCGGTTCTGCAGCGCACCCTTGAAGCACTGACTCCAGATGGTGGCGGCAAGCCCCGTCACATCCCTGGCAATCCTGCGCGTCCGCGTGCGCTCATGTTGGTTCCAACCAGAGAACTTGCGCTGCAGGTCCATGACGTGGTTGCACCACTCGCTGAGCTGCTTGGTCTTCGCGTCATCCCTGTCTACGGTGGCACCGATATTGAACGTCAGATCCGCAAGTTGCAAAAGGGCGTTGAAATCATCATTGCTACTCCTGGTCGCCTCATCGACCTCGGCGAGCGTGGTGTAGTTGACGTTAGTCAGCTCGAAACCCTCGTCCTCGATGAAGCCGACCGCATGGCTGACATGGGCTTTATGCCACAAGTTGAGTGGGTCCTTCGTCGACTTGACGATGCACACCAAACCTTGTTGTTCTCGGCAACCCTCGATGGCGCGGTCGACCGTTTGGTCAAGCGCCACATGAATGAGCCGGTCTTTCATGAAGTTGCCTCTGATGGCGACACTGTCGACAAGATGGAGCACCGGTTCTTCCAAGTCCATCAAATGGACAAGGTCGCCATGGTCGCCTCTATTGCCAAGGCCAATGAGAAGACCTTGGTGTTCGTTCGCACCAAGCGTGGAGCCGATCGCCTCGTCGAGCAACTCATTCGTGATGGCGTAAAAGCTGGTGCGATCCACGGTGACCTTCGTCAGAACCAGCGTGAGCGCACGATCAAGGACTTTGGTTCTGGTCGTCTGCCCGTGCTTGTGGCAACCGATGTTGCTGCTCGTGGAATTCACATTGATGCCGTCGATATCGTGGTGCACTTTGACCCACCAGAGGACCACAAGGCATATCTCCACCGTTCTGGTCGTACCGCTCGAGCTGGCACCTCTGGTGTCGTCGTGTCACTCCTGTTGTGGAACCAAGTGGGAGAAGCCGAACAACTGCAAAAGAAGATCGGCTTGGCACTGCCAATTGTTGAGATGTTCTCGAACAACCCTGCGATTCAAGATCTGGCCAACTTTGAACCTTCGTGGGACAACGCCGTGTTGAAGCCACTCGTTGCGAAGACCACAACTGCAAAGGTCCGTCCTGGCGCTCGACCCGGTGCGGCTCGTCGCCCTGGTCCGAAGGGAGCACCTCGCCGTGGCCGTCGCTGAGCCGAAGATCTATGAGCCCGGTGATGGGTTCAACAAGGTAATGGTTGTTGTTGCACACCCCGACGACGTGGACTTTGGTGCAGCAGGAACTATTGCCACGTTGACCGCTGCAGGCGTTGAAGTCGT
>CANFJV010000135.1 GCA_947447225.1 Acidimicrobiaceae bacterium | reverse complement strand
GCGGTGCGTCTGGCTGATCCCCCATGGGAGTCGACCACCAAGGTCTGCAACTCTGTGACAAGCGGTCGGTGGCCTTCCAACACAATGGCAAGGGCAGAACCAGCAACATCGACGACATGCTCATCAAGCAGCAGCTGTCCTGGGTCGTCAACTGCCGCGAGTCCGGTCGCGCCCATTTCAAACAGGCCGACCTCTCCGGTTGTCCCAAAGCGATGCTTCACCGCCCGAGCAATGCGAAGGGTTTGATGGCGGTCACCTTCAAAGGCGACCACGGTGTCGACCATGTGCTCAAGGCTCCTTGGGCCTGCCACTTCGCCGTCTTTGGTGACGTGACCCACGACGATTACCGCAGGTCCACGGTGTTTGGCCAAGGCAACAAGGCGTTCCGCACAAGTCCGCAGTTGATTGATCGCCCCTGATGGCCCAGCAACGTCGCTGGCGCGAAGCGCCTGAATCGAGTCGACAATGACGAGATCAGCATTTGACGACTCGGCCGCCAACAGCGACTCATCAAGCGAGGTCGTGGCAATAATGAGGAGTTTTTCGGGCAAGGCGCCAAGGCGCTCGGTGCGAAGGCGGACTTGGGCGGCGGATTCTTCTGCACAGATGAGCAGCACGGTGGTCCCGCGCGCAGCGGCAGCAATGGCAACTTGAGAAAGCAGCGTCGACTTTCCAGCCCCCGGCTCGCCATAGAGCAAGGTGACCGATGAGGGCAACAGTCCGCCGCCAAAGAGCCGGTCAAATTCATCAACACCAGTTGGCCGAGGAGCACCATCGGCAATGGAGACCGATGACAGGGTTTGCACTTCGGATTTCGTGCGGGCCGCACCGACTTCGACCAGGGTATTCCACGAGTTACAGCTCGGACACTGGCCCGACCACTTTCGCGCTGGGGTTGCGCACGTGGTGCAGGTAAAAGGAGCAGGTCCGGCCATAAATGAAGCCTAGAGACCTGTTGTTCCATGTTCACCGGCAAAGCCAACTTACGACGCGACACTGCCCGCCCCAACGGGGCGGGCAGTGCACTCGTTCAGTTGTGGCTGGCTAGTCGTCAGACGAGGTTGCCGAACCGGCCAACTCCAACTCTGGCGGCTCAAAGCCATCAATGGCGGTGAAGGTGAGGCGCTCGACACCGTCTTCTTCGGCATCTGGATCGGCCTCAACGTCAACAACGACGGTTTGACCAACTCGGAATTCCTTCCAGAGCAACTTCTCACTGAGTGGGTCTTCGACCATTTGCTGGATGGCACGACGCAGTGGTCGAGCACCGAGCTCTGGGTCGTAGCCCTTGTCGGCAATGAGGGTCTTGGCCGCAGGCGTGAGTTCAAGTCCCATACCTTGGAGCGACAGACGCTCTGCCGTCTTGGCCAGCAAGAGGTCGGCAATTTGGACAACCTCAACCTTGCTCAGTTCGTGGAACACAATGACATCGTCAATGCGGTTCAAGAACTCTGGACGGAAGTGCGCCTTCAGCGCCTCGTTGACCTTGACCTTCATCCGCTCGTAGGTAACGGCCTGGGTTGACGTGGCAAAGCCCAAGTTGGCCTTGCGCAAGTCGGCAGTTCCGAGGTTCGAGGTCATGATGAGCACGGTGTTCTTGAAGTCGACCAAACGGCCTTGGCTGTCGGTCAAGCGGCCGTCTTCCAAGATCTGCAACAAGGTGTTGAAGACGTCGGGGTGCGCCTTTTCGACTTCGTCGAACAGCACGACAGAGAAGGGCTTGCGGCGCACGGCTTCGGTGAGCTGGCCACCTTCTTCGTAGCCCACGTACCCAGGAGGCGAACCAACAAGACGGCTGACCGTGTGCTTTTCCATGTACTCGGACATGTCGAGCTGGATAAGGGCTGACTCGTCGTCGAACAAGAATTCGGCCAAGGCCTTGGCCAATTCGGTCTTTCCAACACCAGTTGGTCCAAGGAAGATGAACGAGCCCGATGGACGCTTCGGGTCCTTGAGGCCAGCTCGGGTGCGACGAATCGCTCGAGACAGGGCCTTCAGGGCATCTTCTTGCCCCACAATGCGCTTGTGGAGTTCGTCTTCCATGCGCAGCAACTTGGAGGTCTCTTCTTCGGTCAAGCGGTAGATCGGAATACCGGTCCACGTCGCCAACACCTCAGCAATGGTTTCTTCGTCGACGACGTCGAACAACTCGACGCCTTCGGCCTTCCACTCAGCCTCCATGGCCTCTTTTTGCACGAGCTTTTCTTGCTCTTGGTCGGCCAACTTCTTGGCCTGCTCAAACGCGCTCTTTTCGAGTGCGGTCTCCTTGGCTGTTCGCAAGTTGCCAATCTCTTCTTCGAGCTTTTTGTAGGCCGGAGGAGTCGACATGCGACGGATTCGCAGGCGTGCACCGGCTTCGTCGATCAGGTCAATGGCCTTGTCGGGCAAGAACCGGTCGGCAATGTAGCGATCGGCCATGTTGGCTGCTGCCACGAGTGCTTGGTCGGTGATGGTGACCGAGTGGTGCGCTTCGTAGCGGTCGCGAAGGCCCTTCAAGATGTCAATCGTGTGCGCCACTGTTGGTGGGTCGACCTTGACTGGCTGGAACCTGCGCTCCAGTGCGGCATCTTTTTCGACGTACTTGCGGTACTCGTCAATGGTGGTCGCACCAATGGTCTGGAGTTCGCCACGAGCGAGCATTGGCTTCAAAATCGAGGCCGCATCGATGGCACCCTCGGCGGCACCAGCACCAACGAGGGTGTGGATTTCGTCGATGAACAAAATAATGTCGCCGCGAGTGCGGATTTCCTTCAAGACCTTCTTCAAGCGCTCTTCGAAGTCACCGCGGTAACGAGAGCCAGCCACCAGTGAGCCGAGGTCCAAGGTGTACAGCTGCTTGCCAGCAAGGGTTTCAGGAACTTCGCCAGCAACAATCTTGAGGGCAAGGCCTTCAACAATGGCGGTCTTGCCAACGCCAGGCTCGCCAATGAGCACTGGGTTGTTCTTGGTGCGACGAGACAGCACCTGCATGACGCGCTCAATCTCGTTGTCACGACCAACGAGTGGGTCGATCTTTTTGTCACGAGCAAGCTGGGTCAGGTTGCGACCGAACTGGTCGAGCACGGCCGAGCCACCTTGGGCATCGGTTGGTGCACTTGGGGTGCCTTGGTTGGCACCTTCTTTGCCTTGGTAGCCCGACATCATGTCGATGACTTGCTTGCGAACCGCAGCCAAGTCCCCACCAAGCGAGATCAGCACCTGTGCAGCAACGCCTTCGCCTTCACGCACGAGACCAAGCAGCATGTGCTCGGTGCCGATGTAGCTGTGGCCTAGTTGCAGCGCTTCGCGCAGCGACAGCTCAAGCACCTTCTTCGCCCGTGGGGTGAATGGTGGTGAGCCACTTGGCGGGTTGCCCGACATGCCAATGGTCTCTTCGACCTTCTCGCGCACTGCTTCCAAGGTGATGCCGAGGGCCTCCAAGGCCTTTGCGGCAACGCCTTCGCCTTCGTGGATGAGGCCGAGCAAGATGTGCTCAGTGCCAATGAAGCTGTGGTTGAGGAGGCGCGCCTCTTCCTGGGCGAGCACCAGGACTCTTCGAGCACGGTCCGTAAAACGTTCGAACACGTTTTGCCTCCTTCTTTGTTGAATAGAAGCATACCGGGGGGCTGTTGAATGCAACCCTCGCGCATACCTGACACCTGAGTCATCATTCAGCGGATGGCTGCGTTGACGCCTCGCCTAACGTGGAGGTGTGAATCCGCTTGCCGCCCTCGATCTGCCGTCCGTCGACGCTGACCTTGCTCGTCTCGAGCCTTTGCTGTCAACGAGTGTGGAAACTGGCGAGCAGTTCTTAGATGAAGTGACCACGCATCTCATTAAGGCTGGTGGCAAGCGTCTTCGGCCATTGCTCGGCGTTGCTGCGGCAACCGCCGGTGAACGTGCAGCAACCCAAGATGACCTGATGGGTGCGGTGTCGGTTGAACTCGTGCACTTGGCCTCGCTCTATCACGATGACGTGATGGATGAAGCAGAGATTCGTCGCAATGTGGAATCGGTCAATGCCCGCTACGGCAACTTGGTCGCCATTGTTGCTGGTGACTATCTTCTCGCCCGTTCTGCGGCGATTGCGGCTGATCTTGGAACAGAGATTGCGTCGGTCATTGCCAATACCTTGGCGCTTTTGACCCAAGGCCAAGTCTCCGAAGTGCGCACCGCGTTTTCGACCTCGCGTACCCGGGCTGACTACGAAGTCGCCATTGGTGGCAAAACCGCAGCGCTCATGGCGACCGCCTGTCGTGTTGGGGCACTCACCGCTGGAAGGCCCCGCGACGAAGTCGAAGCACTGACGACCTTTGGCTATGCCTTTGGCATGATGTACCAACTTCGTGACGATGTCTTAGACGTCACCGCCACCGACGGCAAGCTCGGAAAGCCAGCCGGCCAGGACTTAGCCGAAGGCATCTACACCTTGCCGGTGCTCGTCGCTTTG
>CANFJV010000134.1 GCA_947447225.1 Acidimicrobiaceae bacterium | reverse complement strand
CACTTGCGGCTGGATTCTTAGAAGAGATGATCGCAGGCGGCACGCGATACGTCGTCGCCGTTGGCGGTGCAGGAGCACTCGTTGCCGACTTGGCACTCGGTCATCCGCTCGTCGTCACTGAAGCCGTTCGAGACGAGGGGACGTCGTTTCACTACCTGCCTCCATCTCGAAGTGTCTTGGCTGATCCCCATGGCGTCAAGGTCGTGACGAGTCTGCTTGATGAGCTACATGTCCCCCACCTAAGCGCCAAGGTCTGGACCACCGACGCCCTCTACCGAGAGACAAGAAATCGGGTCGACCGCAGAGTGCAAGAAGGCTGCGTGGCAGTCGAGATGGAAGCGGCTGCGTTCATGGCCGTTGCTCGGTATCGCAAGATCTCCTTTGCGCAACTCCTCTACGCCGGAGACTCACTCGCCGGCGAAGTCTGGGATGAACGCAATTGGATGAGCCACACTGATGCCCGAGTGGCGATGTTCGACTTGGCCACTCAAGCAGTGCGACGGCTCTAGGCCAGGCCGAGCAGGCACAAACCTTGGCCAGCTAGAGCGTCGGCCACCGCAAGGCCGCAAGGCGTCGGCACGATCCATTGGCATGCACTGTTCGAAAGGTGCCAACGAGCAACGGGACCTACCGTGAGTTTGAAGCAGCAACGATGCGGTCAAATCCTCAGAGTATCTCGCACATGGCGCACTTTGGGTCCAATGGAAACTTGAGGCTCAGGGTCTACAGCGTCGCATGGGTGAGGAGATACGCCGCAATCAAATTCTGTCCGAAGGTATTTGGATGGAAGCTCTCTGCTGCTGCATCAATCGAATGCTCTGACGTGAAATCGAGTCCGTTTACGCCTTCACTTGAACTGCCAATCTCGTGGCCAGAGAGGGGAACCCGAAGATCAAGGAAACGGAGTCGTGAATTATTCAAGCCAGCAACAGCAGCCGAAATGGCACTATCTGCTTGGTCCGTGGCCCAATTCATATAGGTGCAATCTGATGCATAGAGATACCAATTACTGAGTATCGAACCACAGTTGATGCGACACACCTGAACCGGTGCAGTGTCACATCCAGTCCGGATGCCTAAGAAAAATGAACAAGTTCCAGGATTGTCAAAATTCACCACGAGATGCGGATAGCCAAGGACATAGATCTTCGCATTGGGTGCCGCAAGCGCAACCATTTCGTAGATCTTGCGCAAACTCTGCCCGTGAACAATGACGTGATGGTCAGAGGAGTTGGGATAATCGACCGCCGAAGAAGGAGTATCTGACAACAGTTGGTCAAGCACGCGAGGGAAATCAGTCTGCGTGTCGGCTTGGCAGGTCGACAGATACGCCTTGATGCAATCACTCATCACGTCACCAAAGCCAAGGTCATTGCCACCAACGGAAATGGTGACAAGTTTCGTCCACGGTCCAAGCAAGCGCTCTTGGTAGGCCTCAGTTGAATTCCCAGTTGAGTTCTGCGAGAAGAGATCTCGTGTCACTGCACCACTACAGGCACCAAATTGGAGACGGAGATGTCGAGCCGCAGCGAGTTGGACGGCATAGCCATTCGTTGCTCGATGACAAATATTTTGATCGGCCTGGTAGGAAAATGACCCTTCGCCCGATGCGTACGAATCGCCCAGCGCAACGTAGTCAGCGGCCTGTGTGGCCCGAATAACGCCCCAGTCGCCAAGCGAAGCGGCATATGACGTGGTGAGGCTCACGGAGCCAAGTGAAGTTGGCACCCCAATAACCACCCACTTCTTCGATACCGATCCAGATCGCGCAAAGGTAAACCGCTTCGTGGTACCAAGTGTGCCCGTGGCGTTCTTCGCCACAACCACCAACGTCTTTCCGAGCGCTGCGGCAGTTGGGAGAACAGAAAATCGAATCGCCGTCACGCCAACGCCGAAATCGAGCTGCATGCCATATGCGGTCGATGACGCATTTGGCGGTGTGTTCTGCGCCGTTAGGAGCAACGTTGGCCCCTGATAACTACTCACCAAGGTCTTTGGCCGAACGAGCACACGCCGAGGATTCCCCGCTACTTGGGTCACTCCAAGGTTGCCATCGACGAGTTGAGTGACACCACTAGGAGCGCCAACGGTTGCTGCTCGCTGGGTCAACGTGGAGAATCGCTTCCCGTTCAACACGGTTGGTTGTGTTGTCCCGCTCGTCACGTTGATGGCTGGTGCAGTTGACGAAACCGCCGCACCAGCAGTCACTGGCAGACCACCAAGGATGCAACTGAACGCAGCAACGAGTGGTATCAAGATTCGCTTCGACAACATTGCCTCTCCCTACGAGTTCGCTCACGCATCACTTCACAACAACGTCATTGAATTCAGCGTCAGCGTCGTCACTGTTCTCGGCAAACGATAGCGAATCGTGCCAGTGCGAAGCGCCAGGGTTCCAAGCATCGGCCTCGACCACTGAACATGATCTCGTGGATCACCGTGGTACGTGAGTTGCGGGCAACTGATAGGGCTACCGAGGCGGTGAGGTTCGACACGGCCACTCAGGCACTTCGAGCGACGATTCACCACGTGAGAGCAGTTACCCAAAAATGGGGGCCCTGATTACCATGAGCCCGTGGGCTGAGAAGTTGCTCCTCAGCAACAACGTTCTCCCGTTTGGGTGACGGTGTGCTTGGTCGGAGGCGTTGCAGGAGTCATTGGAGGTTTGGCCATGGGCCTCAAGAACCTCTTCACCTCAATTGGCTGCAATCGTTCCGACGCCGATCCTTCACCGTCATGCGGCAATGGTTCAAACGGCGGATCGTCAATGGCTGTGGCGTTCATCTTGGTGCTGTTGGGCATCGTGTTGCTGGTCGCCGCAAACGCCTTGCGAGAAGACGCCACCCAGACAGAAACGGAACTTCACCCACCGCCTCCACCGGCACCGCCGCTAACAGAACCCAGAGATTAAGCGCAAGCCCGCTCAGGTCCAAACGGCCCCGCTGACAAAATGTGGTCAAGATGCAGCACTCGTCAATGACGCTTCGCGGTGCGCACGTCGCTCAACAAGTAAGACAGCTCTTAGCCAATCAGGCCAAGCGCCTTCACATCATCACGCTCGCCAAGCAACTCATCGGTCGTGGCCTGAATGCGGCCCTTGGCGAACTCATCGTGGCTCAAGCCTTCGAGCACTGACCAGCCGCCTTCGCCGTCAGCAATGATCGGGTAGCCGAACTGCAGACCTTCTGGAACGCCATATTCGCCGTTTGAGCACACCGCAACGGAAACCGAGTTGCCCGCTTCGGTCTTCGTTCGAAGACCAACGACGGTGTCGATGGCGGCATTTGCTGCTGAAGCAGCAGAAGAAACTCCACGAGCTTCGATGATCGCAGCACCACGCTTCTGCACGGTCGAGATGAAGTCACCTTCAAGCCAGGCCTGGTCGGAAATCACGTCGGTCGTTGGCTTGCCCGAGATCGTCGAGTTGGCAAAGTCTGGGAACTGGGTAGCCGAGTGGTTGCCCCAGATGGCAATTTGCTTGACATCGGCAACCGACACGCCGGCCTTCTTGGCCAACTGGGTCTGGGCCCGGTTTTGGTCAAGACGGGTCATGGCAAACCAGCGGTCTGCGGGGACCTCAGGGGCGTTGCTTCGAGCAATGAGGCAGTTGGTGTTGCAAGGGTTGCCGACCACAAGGACGCGTACGTCGCTCGCAGCGTTTCGAGCAATGGCCTCGCCTTGTGGCTTGAAGATGCCACCGTTGACGTTCAACAGGTCGCCACGCTCCATGCCGGCCTTGCGAGGAATGGAACCAACGAGCAGCGCCCACGAGGTGTTGGTGAAGGCAACGTCCAAGTCCGAGGTTGCCTCAATGCCGGAAAGCAGCGGGAATGCACAGTCATCGAGTTCCATGACGACGCCTTCAAGGGCCTTCATGGCTGGCTCGATTTCGAGCAGACGCAACACGACAGGCTGGTCGGCGCCCAAGAGCTGGCCGCTCGCGATGCGGAACAAGAGCTGGTAGCCGATTTGGCCGGCAGCGCCGGTGACGGTGACGTGCAGTGGTGACTTTGCCATGGGAATTCCCTTCAAGAGGTTGAGATGATCAGGTAAAAAGCAGAACGGTGATTAGAGGCGGTCGACGATTGCGCTGGCGAATTCGGAGCACTTCACTTCAGTTGCTCCGTCCATCATTCGAGCGAAGTCGTAGGTCACGATCTTGTCGGCGATCGTGGCTTCGAGGGCGGTGACAATGTCCTTGGCTGCGGCATCCCAGCCCAAGTGTTCGAACATCATGACGCCCGAGAGCAGCACTGAGCCAGGGTTGACCTTGTCTTGGCCGGCATACTTTGGTGCGGTGCCATGCGTGGCTTCGAAGATGCCGTGACCGGTGACATAGTTGATGTTGCCACCAGGAGCAATGCCAATACCGCCAACTTGGGCGGCCAAGGCATCGGAGAGGTAGTCACCGTTCAAGTTGGTCGTCGCAATGACATCGAACTCCGCGGGACGAGTGAGGACCTGCTGCAAGGTGATGTCGGCAATTGAGTCCTTGACCAAGATCTTTGACCCTGGCTTTCCACCACAGTCATCCCAGCCAACGGCCACATCGCTGAACTCTTCACGCACGAGCTCGTAGCCCCACTTCATGAAGGCGCCTTCGGTGAACTTTTGAATGTTGCCCTTGTGGACAATCGT
>CANFJV010000133.1 GCA_947447225.1 Acidimicrobiaceae bacterium | reverse complement strand
TCCATTCGCCACGAGGGCTACCACCACGGCGCAAGCTATGTCGAACATGTGCGCTTCGCAGAAGCCATCCGGTCGGGATCCGCCCCAGAAATTGGCCTCCACGATGGCTTGAGGTCAGTGGCCATTGGTGTGGCAGCGCAACGATCCATTGAACAAGGTCGGGTCGTGACGATGGCAGAGGTACTTCAATAGTTCGTGGAATTCATTTTTTACAAATATCGTAAATTTTACTTTTGACGAAATCTTTGTAGACTTGCCCGCATGGAGCAGCAACGCCAGCGACAGAACGAGAAGTTGTTGCAGCAAGCGTTGCTGTTGATCAATGAACGATTCCCTCCAAAGTGGTCGCTCACTCAAATGGAGGGTGACGCGGTTCGTAACGAGGGTGCGAACAGCGCTACTTCGACTCTCCGACTCAGTGGACCGAACGGGACAACAGCGGACTGCTCACTACTCCTCATGACGTCATGCGAACCAAGGCAGGCAAACGTCATCGCTCAAGAGATGAACGCGCGCGTTGCGGCAGTTGGAGAAGATCCACTTGCGCTGCTTGTCATTGCGCCATGGCTCAGCCAAAGGTCGCAGCAGCTCTTGGCTGAAGCAGAGATCAATTTCCTCGATCTCACAGGCAATATTCGGCTTACCTTGTCCGAGCCGGTGTTCTACTTCCAAATGAGTGGGTCCCCTCGCAATCCAAAGCCAGTCGATCAGGTCATTTCACGGGTTCGTGGACCAAAGGCCGGGCGACTCTTACGATTTCTCGCTGAAGTAGAGCCTCCATATTCGGTGACTGAGATTGCTTCAGCAACAGCGTTGACTGCTGGGTATATCTCGCGCCTCCTCGAAACCCTTGATCGAGATGCGCTCATTGATCGCGGCCCACGGGGCCGTGTGGTGGGCGTAGCGCTCGCTGAAATGCTCCGTCGCTGGGCGGAGAATTACCAAGTTTTTCACTCGAATCGTGCGGTGCAGTTTCTCGCGCCCAACGGTCTCGACCCCGTCGTGAGTCGACTCGCAGAGAGTCCACCTGCTGCAGACATCGCAGTCTCAGGATCGTTTGCTGCAGTTCGTCATGCTCCGGTTGCAGCGCCGTCGCTCCTCATGATCTACTGCCGCAATGCCGAGGTTCTTGCAAGCCAATTGCAGTTGCTACCAACTGATCGAGGCGCGAATGTTGTTCTCCTTGAGCCGGCCGATGACGGGGTGTTTTTTGGCACCGAGAAGGAAGGTGGCATCTCCTTCGTCGCCCCAGCGCAAGCAGTTGTTGACTGCCTAACCGGGAATGGGCGTATGCCAGCAGAAGGTGAAGCGCTTCTTGAATGGATGCTTGACCACCGTGCTGCGTGGCAATCAGCATCGGTAGGAGAACACCTCGCGCGCACACTTGGATCATGACTGCTTCTCAGATTCCAATGGATCCGCGCTATGTGCAAGCCCGTCGTGTTCTCCTCGACGTTTTGAGTGCACTTGAAGATCACGCACACGCCATCATCATCACCGGAGCACAAGCCGTGTATCTGCGCGCTGGCGCAACGGACCTCGCGGTTGCCCCCTATACGACCGACGGTGACCTCGCAGTTGACCCGAGACTTCTCGGCGAAGAGCCGATGCTCGAGGCGGCAATGACCCGTGCCGGCCTCTCCCTCAAAGAGCGAAATGCGGGTGAGATCCAACCTGGAACCTGGGTTGCAACGGTCCAGTTTGGCGAGACCAAAGGAGACGTCCCCATCGATCTCCTCGTACCGCAGGCTCTGGTCACCGGAAAGTCGCGAGGTGCCAATCTTGGTGCCCATGGCCGTAGGGCAGCCCGGACAGTTCCGGGCATCGAGGCGGTCTTGTTTGATCACTCAATCCTGACCGTGACGGCACTTGAGTCAAGTGATCTGCGGTCCCTCAACGTCAAGGTTGCGGGGACCGCTGCACTGTTGATTGCAAAGGCACACAAGATCAACGATCGTCAACAATCGGGCAAGCCGCATCGTCTGGTCGACAAGGACGCAAGCGATGTCGTTCGACTCATGCAAACCTCTGACCCAACAGAACTTGCTCACACCGTTCGCCGCCTGGTGCTCCATGACGTCGCTGGTGCATCAGCGGCCCGTGGAATCGAGCTCCTGACAGAACTCTTTGGTGGACGCGGCGGGATCGGAATCACGATGGCCACCCGTGCGTTGGAGTTCGCTATGCCGACTGAGGCGATCGGAGTACTCTGCGCGAGCTATCTCAATCGGTTGAACGCAGCAGTTGCGAAGTTGCCATAACGAAGTGTTTCACTCTTCGTGAAACAGGCGACGTTCTGGAACAACTCATCGACGCTGCGATGGTTAATCAAAGAGTGTTTGGTTTTTGTGAAGTTGCACTGCAAAAGTCGAGGTAAGCGAGTTTCCTTCAAAGAAACCGAGGAAGCACAAGCTCGCCAAATCGACGAGCCTCTTCGCGATGTGGGTAGCCCGACAAGATAAACGAGGAGATCCCTAGGTCCATGTAGCGACGGAGTTTCGCTTCAACTTGGTCAGGGTCGCCAACGATGGCTGCTCCACAACCCGATCTGGCGCGACCAATGCCGGTCCACAGGTTCTCCTCGACGAATCCGTCGTCATCGGCGTCTCCTCGCAGGCTCTGTTGGCGAGCAACACCGACCGAGGTCGCATCGAGGGACTTCGCTCGAATTGCGCTTCCAGCATCATCATTCAGTCCTGCGACAAGTGCGCTGGCCGCTTCGCGCGCTTCTCGTTCACTGTCACGGACAATGACGTGGACGCGATAGCCAAAGGAGAGTTCTCGTCCAACCGATTCGGCTCGTTGGGTGAGGTCTGAAATAATCGCTTCGACTTCGCCTTCGGTGTCGGGCCACATGAGGTAGACATCGGCACCGCCTGCGGCGACGGTCCGTGCCTCGGGTGAGAGTCCTCCGAAGTAGAGCGGTGGGGTGCGCTTGGTCACTTGCACAATGCGAGGTGGGGCAAGCGGAGCGCCCTCCACGGTCAAGGCCTCACCGGCAAATCCCCGGCGGAGTTGCTCCATTGTCTGTGCGGTTCGGCCGTAGCGAATCGCTCCCGATTCTGCTCTGCCGGGTAGGTCGCTCGAGATGATGTTGATACGGAGACGACCGTGACTGAGTTGGTCGAGCGTCGCGAGTTGTCGAACGAGCTGTGGAGTCCACAGTTCACCAACCCGAATCGCCACGAGCAGGTCAATATCGTCAACATCTCGAGCAACTGCTGCGGCAAAGGCCACCGTGTCAATGCCAAGGGCGTAGCCACTTGGGAGGAGCACGCCATCAAACCCTTGCGCGGCGGCTTCAGCCACCACTGCGGCACAGTGGTCATAGCTCGACGCAATGCTGGCCGATGGATTGCCGAGATTGGTCGTGTCGTCATCGCACAGTGCGGCAAACCAGAAGAAGTCTGGTCGTTTGGTCGTCGTCATGGACTCGACTCAAGCACAACTTGGTGGGCTCTGTCACCCATGGTGAAGATCAGTAACCTTCGAACATCGAAGGGGGTAGGCAATGGATGCTGCACACCAAGTTGAAGGAATCGACGAACAACGCCACACACCAACCGACGAGCCGTTATTCAATGAGTCGGTCTACTTAGACGTCGTTGACGCAAGCGGCAACGTTGGCGGCTACGTGCGACTCGGCCTCTACCCAAATCTTGGGGTGATCTGGTGGACCGCAGCAGTCACGATTGTGGGACGCGGGCCAATTGTTGCTGCTCGCTATGACCTTGCCGCTCCGAAGAACGGCTTTGACATTGACGACCAAGGGGTAACGGTGACCTACTGCGTTGATGAGGAGTTGCAGTCCGTCACGGTGACCGCAACAAGTCCAGCCAAGTCGTTTGCCACACCCGAAGCGGCCTATGACGAGACCCAAGGCGAAGAGGTCGATCTCGCCATGGAGCTCACCTGGTCAACGGCTGGTGTGCCCTATCACTACGCCATCACTACTCGCTATGAGATTCCCTGCACCGTTGTAGGCACGATCACCGTTGACGGCGAAGTGTTCACCTTGGCTGGTCCCGGCCAACGAGATCACTCGTGGGGTGTTCGCGACTGGTGGAGTTTTGGTTGGTGCTGGTCGGCAATTCACTTTGACGATGGCCGAAAGTTGCATTTGGCCGATATCCGCATCGATGGAGTTCCACCACTTGGTTATCTCCAGCGAGACGGCGACGTCCAAAGCCTTGAGGTTGCCAACACCAGCGAGGTCAAAGACACTGATGGGATCGCCAGCAGTGCGCACTTTGTCATCGAGCCCGGTGGCTTCACCGTCGACGTCACCCCAACCGGATTCGGTCCATTGCTCCTCGTCAGCGATGAAGGGAAAATTGATCGCTTTCCGCGAGCCATGGTGGAGGCGAAGACCAGTGATGGTGTCTTCGGCCGTGGCTGGATTGAGTGGAATCAGCCACAGGGCTAAACCGAGATGCAACACTGCCCTCGGCGAGACGCCGAGGGCAGTGTTGAAACTCTTCAATCAGTCGAGCCTTACAGCGTGTGTCCTATTTGGACCCACCGGTTTGCCTTGACCAACTGAGCCTCGTGGCCCAGTGGTGCTTGCTCACCGTCCGACATCCCAGACTGACTTGCTTCTGAGTACTCGGTTCCGACCCAGAGCCCTCATCACGTTGCCGTG
>CANFJV010000132.1 GCA_947447225.1 Acidimicrobiaceae bacterium | reverse complement strand
TGTTGGGTCCACTGATCGCTGTGCGCTGAAACAACAAAATGCGGCCTATGGACTGTGCTCGTCAGGAGTCACTGGCATTAACGCCGATATCGTGATGATCGCCCACCTCGACCCGGCAAAGGGCACGATTTCATTGCTGTCGCTTCCGCGTGATGTGTTCATTCCAAACGCCCGAAAAGAAGGTGGCAACAAGATCGACGCCGCGCTCTACCAAGGTCCTGGTCAACTCGTCGATGCCATTGAAGAGGACTTTGGGATTCCAATCCACCACTTCGTCGAACTGAATTTTGAAACCTTTGCCAAGGTTGTCGACGCACTTGGCGGCGTCAATATGTGGTTCTCACAACCGATCTTTGATCAAGAGTCGGGCCTCAATATTCACCACAAGGGCTGCTATCACTTGGATGGTTTTCACGCCCTCCAAGTCGTTCGAGCTCGCCATCTCCAAATCCAACCCGCTGGTGGCAGCACGCTGCACTCCACCTGGCCACAAGAAGCACAATCCGACCTCGCTCGTATTCGGCGAACCCACGAATTCATGCGGGTCATGGGGGCAAAACTCGCTGCCACCGGAATTTCTAATCCTGCAACCGATGTGGCGCTTGCTCAAGCGGTTGTCCCGAACCTGACGGTTGACCAGTCGTTCTCGGAGAACCACATGATTTCGCTCGCCGCCACCTTTGCCTCAGTACCCATTGGCGCTATTCCCCAACTCACCTACCCAATCCTCGTGAACTATGCCGGCGGTTACAGGTATGAAGGTGGCAACTATGGCGATGTGGTGCTTCCGGTTCAGCCTGGTGGCTCCGCAACTATTGCCAAGGTCTTGGGACTCACTGATCTCCAAAGCACCTGGGATGGCGCAGCGCTGCCGTCGCCGAACTCCATCAAGGTCTCCATTCAAAATGGCTCAGGAACCGTTGGTCAAGCAGGTGTCGTCGCCACTGCTATAAGCAGCCGTGGCTTCGTCGTGACGGGAACCGGAACTCGTGCCCCAACAGGACCACTTGGCGAAACCATTGTTTGGTATGGCGGGCCACCGCCACCAAAGTCAGGCAACTGGGTCAACCCATTTTTGGCAAAGGCCGAGCGGGTTATGCACGAGCTCCACGGCATTGTCGTCATGGGTTACGACCCGTCTCGGGTTGACAAAGGTGCAGACGTCACCGTCGTGACCGGGCAAGACTTGGACCTCGCACCCGCAACGCCACCGGCGACCACCACGGTTCCGGGCAAGACAACGACGTCGTCCATTGCTGCACATGCGCCAACCACGGTGTTTGATCCAGCCGCAGTTGCAAACGACAATCGCCTCTCGGCTCCTTCTGCCACGGCAGAGCCACTCAAGCCTTGGGATCCAACTGGTTGCAATGCGCAGGGAAACGGCCCGAGGATCTAAGCACCTCATTTGTTGCGAGGGCATGTTCTTTCAATCGCTCAACCGGAGCCCTCTGCAGCAACGCACTAGATTCTGATGCGAACAGGGGGGTTCACGATGTCTGATTTTCCAACGATGCAAGGCCTTGTCTTAGCACTCGCCGAGAACGACGCCGTTGGCTTAATTGGCCCAACTGGTCGTCACACCCACGCCGCCGTCGTCGCTGAAGCAGCCAAGCGTGCCGCATGGCTTATGGCCAACCGCGTTGACGGGCCATTTCACGTTGGCACCCTGCTTGATGTCTGCGAGGACTACGTCTACCTCTTAGATGGCGCTGCCCTCGTCGGCGCAACAGTTGTTGGTGGAAACTCAACGCATCGTGGAAGTGACTTGGCCCGAGACTTAGCCCACGCTGATTGCCAATTGCTCGTCACTTGCGAATCGCTCTACCCGCTCATTGACGGACTTCACCTTGGCGACGCAATTGGCACCGTCACCCGAGACAACCCACGAGTCGTGATCTGTGACAGCGAACGCGGTTCAGCAACCTTTGCCGCGTTCGAAGGCACCAGCGCACAGGAGATTGCTGACCCTTCCGTTAACCCAACGACCCTTGCCGCCTTGATTTTCACCTCGGGAACTTCTGGTGCTCCGAAGGCGGTCAAGTGCAGTCAAGGTCGCCTGGCGTTCATTGGCACCATCATGGGTCAGATGTTTGGGCTCACCGCCGAGGACGTGTTCTATGAGCCAATGCCACTGTTCCACTCAAACGCGATGATGGCCTGCTACTCGCCATGTCGTGGAGTCGGCGGTGCGCTCGCACTCCCAACTGGTGGCAAGTTCTCCGCCAGCGGGTTCATTGACGATGTTCGAAACAGTGGCGCAACGTTTTTCAATTACGTTGGCAAGCCCTTGGCCTTCATCTTGGCCACACCACCTTCACCGAAGGATAAAGAGCACCGCTTGAAGCTTGGCTTCGGCAATGAGTCAAGTGCAGATGACCGCCGCGCCTTCATTGAGCGCTTTGGCTGCACCATTGTCGATGGTTACGGCTCAACCGAAGGCGGCCTTTCGGTCACGAGAACTCCTGACACTCCTGAACGCGCGCTTGGCGTGGCTCCAGAAGGAACCGTTGTGCTCGATGAACAGGGCAACGAGTGCCCACGAGCAATCTTTGATGCCGACGGCAAGCTCGTCAACGCCGAGGAAGCAACCGGAGCGCTCGTGTCGGGTCCAAGTGCCAACTTCGAGGGCTACTACAAAAATCCTGAGGCCGACGCTGCTCGCATGAAAGAAGGCCGGTTTCACACCGGCGACCTCGCGTATCGCGATGAGGCGGGATTCTTCTACTTCGCTGGTCGAGACTTTGACTGGCTTCGTGTCGACGGGGAAAACTTTGCCGCTGCTCCTGTCGAGGGCATTCTTGTTCGCCACCGTGACATCATGTTGGCCGCTGTGTATGCCGTGCCTGACCTCGTGGTTGGTGACGCGGTGATGGCCGCTGTGCAACTTCGACCAGGGGCGCAATTTGATGGAGCACAATTTGCAGAGTTTTTGTCCCAACAAAGTGACCTCGGGACAAAGTGGGCACCTACCTACGTCCGCCTCTGTGAGGAACTCCCCATCACCGCCACAACCAAGGTGCTGAAGCAATCCTTGCGCAGCGAGGCATTGGCGACAACCGACGACCTCTACACAAGACCCACTCGTTCAGGGTCTTATCTCCTCATGAGCGAGGCGGAAAAAGCCGATCTCACGCAGCGACTCAGTAGTTGAGCCCAACGCAGTGAAGTATCGAGGGTTACGACGTCACGTTCAGCACTTGTAGTAGCGCTCGCATGGGCTTTGTATCGGGAGACATCGGTGAAAGTGCGCCCTGGAAAGCAATGGACTTGCCCGTCGTGGTTTCGCCAAGATAGAGCAATCCCGTTAGTCCGTTTCGTTTGAGCGCTGCCACGGTCGTTGCGCGATCCAAGGTCGCAAGAACCCGAGTTGGCGTGATGGACGTCTCAGAGGTTGCGACGTAGAACACTTGGTCGGGCCGTTCCCAATCGAGTACTGAGATCGTGGTTGCCGTCGCAGCAACAAGCACCACTGGCAAGAGTCCCTGAGCTTCGGCATTTGCCCGACGTTGTGCATGCATGCCGCTCAACATGCCGAGTGTGCCGCCAATGTCTGCGCCAATGCCTCCCGCGCCAACCACAGAGCCTGCGAGGCCACCCACGATCTCACCACCGAGCGAGCGTTTCAGGATTGACCAGATGAGTGCGCCCGTTGCATCTTTTGGCGCCATCACCACTGCAGCCAAGACCTCTGGGTCATTACCGAGAACGGCCCTTGCCTTTTCGAGATACTCACTCGTGAGATTTGGATTCGCCCACTTACGAATTGCGACCAACACCAACAGACCAAGGAAAATCGCTCCGGTGAGAAAAGCGCCGCCATGGTCCCCGCTCGCGTACAGAAAAACTGGTGTAGCAAGGAAAACGCCGAGAACAAGGAATACCTTTGCCATCTGCACGCTCGAACACTACCAATACCCGAAGTTTTCAAATCAACGATCGTGGGTTCTTGTGGCTCCAACGTGCCGTTTGTGAAACGTCAGATCTGACCGCGTTTCGTCACAACGCAGTTGCAGACTCTTGGAATGAACGATGACGCAGTAGTACTCGATCAACTTGCACCGCTCACGGACCCACGGTGGCATGAACTCTTTGCATCGATCGAACTCTGGCGAAACGGTCCCACTCCATTCACACGGAAGCACTTCAAGCCAGGCTCAACGCAAATGCCGTGGGTGCAGTTCGACGAGACCTTCAATGTCACGTTTTCGCTCATGTTCAAGGTCGGCCTCTTACTCACCAACCTTGAGTGGAAGGCACCCATCATGGCCACAACCTGGGAGGAGCAGGCAAAAGCAATTGAACAGTATTCGTTAGCGAGTTGTGCGAAATATCTGACCTACGTTGCTCGCAAAGACCGCTTCATTGAAGGACTCCTCGCGAGCAATGTTGAAGAGGGATTTTGGCTGATGGCCCTAGATCGGGTTCGCTCATTGGTGGCTCCGGACTGGAAACCCTCACCGTACTAAGCCTCGCTCTCGAGAATGAGCTCACACGCACGCACACGCAATCGGGCGGTGAGAAGACGTAGCGTCCAAATGTCACATGGTCTCTGCATGGTTGCTCTATGGCAACTGATGAAGAAGTACTCGAGCAACGTGCGTCACCAACCGATCCGCGGTGGAGTGAGCTGTTTCAATCGGTGGAAGTTTGGCGGCACAACTCCACCCCCTTCACGTGGAAGAACGTCGAGCCC
>CANFJV010000131.1 GCA_947447225.1 Acidimicrobiaceae bacterium | reverse complement strand
TGTTGAGAACAACCGTGGCGCGTTAGCGCTCGGCAATGGTGACCGACAACATGCGCTCGATCACATTTGGTGGGGTGCCCTGTGGGGTGCCGTAACCGGAAATGGTGTTGACCGTGTCCATGCCAGAACCCACTTGACCAAACAAGGTGAACTGCGGAGCCAGACCTTCGCCGTTCACGCCAGTGACGATGAAGAACTGACTGCCGTTGGTGCCAGCACCAGAGTTGGCCATTGCAACCGAGCCAATTGGATACTGCAGCGCTCGATTCGCCGCTGCCTTTGGATATTCGTCAGGAGAAACGGCATAACCAGGCCCACCAGTACCGGTCCCGGTTGGGTCGCCACCTTGGACCACGAAGTCAGGAATGACTCGGTGGAAATTCACACAGTGGTAGAAGCCTTGGCGAGCCAAAAAGACGAAGTTGTTGACCGTGGCTGGAGCTTGCTTGGCATCGAGCGTGATGGTGAACGTGCCAGCAGTGGTCTTCACCGTTGCGATGTAGGTCTTGTTCGTGTCAATGGTGAGCGCGGGTTGGTTGTTCCAACTCAAGGTGTTCGCCCGAGTAGTTGGGTTGGCCGGACATCCAGCAGCCACTGCTTTCGCGTTTGCGGCCGTTTGGGCGGCTGCATAGGTGGAGTTCGCCGCCGTGGTTGACGTCGTCGATGGCGTGTTCGGCATCGTGGTTGACGTTGAGGGCTGCGTTGTCGTCGTTGTTGTTGGCGTCGACGATGGCTTCAAGATCAGCCAAGCTGATCCCACCACCACAACGGCGCCAAGGGCAATAAAGCCGACTCGGCGAAAGAGGGCCTTCTTCTTGGCTGCTTTTTGTTCTTGGGCCCGCTTCGCTTCGCGCTGGGCACGTTGTCTTGCACGCTTTTCACTCGGCATGGCAAAGACACTAGTTGGCCGACTCAGGTTCACTTATCTTCTGGTCCAACGCGTCGAAGACACGCCGTCCCGCCGACTACCGTTTTCATCGTGAGCCTGCTCGTCCAAAAGTTTGGTGGAACCTCGGTCGGCGATGCCGAACGCATTCGTGCCGTTGCTGACCACATTGCCCGAACCATGAAGGCGGGCAACCAAGTCGTCGCCGTTGTCTCGGCTATGGGCAAGTCAACTGATGATCTGCTGCGCCTGGCCAATGAAGTGTCCTCGACCCAGCCGCCACGTGAGCTCGACATGTTGCTGACGACCGGCGAGCGCATTTCAATGGCGCTGCTGTGCATGGCACTCGCCGATCGTGGGATCCCAGCAGCCTCATTCACGGGTAGCCAAGCGGGCATCATGACCTCGTCGGACCACACCAAGGCCACCATCACCGAGATTCACCCACACCGCCTGCGGGAAGCCTTGGACCAAGGCATGGTCCCCGTCGTCGCTGGCTTCCAAGGCATGAGCGAAGACAAGAACATCACGACCCTTGGCCGTGGTGGCTCTGATGTCACTGGTGTGGCCTTGGCCGCCGCCCTTGGTGCTGATGCGTGTGAGATCTACACCGACGTGTCGGGCGTGTTCACCTCAGACCCACGAGTGGTGCCAAAGGCCCACAAGTTGGCCCGAGTTGCCTTCGATGAGATGCTCGAGATGGCGGCAACGGGTGCTGGGGTCCTCATGTTGCGCAGTGTTGAGTTCGCTCGGAACCACCGTGTTCCGCTTCACGTTCGTTCGAGTTTCACCTGGGAGCCTGGCACCTGGGTCGTAGAGGAGGAGCCCTCCATGGAATACGCCGTCGTTACCGCCGTCACCCACGACACCTCAGAAGCAAAGATCACCGTCGGTGGTGTCCCAGACCGCCCCGGTGTTGCCGCCAGTTTGTTCCGAGCGGTGGCGACTGCAGGCATCAATGTCGACATGATCGTGCAGAACACCTCAGCCAATGGCACAACGGATATTTCCTTCACCGTGCCAAAGGTTGACCTGCAAAAGGCTGTTGCGACTTGTGAGTCGCTGCAAGGTGAACTTGGCGCAACGGCGATCACCTACGACGACCAGATGGCTCGAGTGTCACTTGTTGGTGCAGGAATGAAGACGCACCCAGGTGTAACCGCCACCATGTTTGAAGTCTTGGCCAACCTCGGCATCAACTTGGAAATGATCTCGACCTCGTCAATCCGCATCTCGTGTGTGGTGCGTGAAGAAGTAGTCGAAGACGCCATGCGGGCGCTCCACACTGCCTTCGGTCTCGACGCGTAGGCGTCGCTCTCGGAACTACCACTTGGCCCGAGCGGCGAGAGCACCGTTTTGCCGCTGCGTGCTCCGCGCGTTGGAACTCAACTTCGTTTGACGGAATCTCGTCAGTTGGAACGACGTTGTCCAAAGACTTCCCAGTTGCCTTCGGAGACCACGTCGATCTTGCCTCCACGCACTTTGAGCGCACTCTCGTCATCGAGGGCATAGACGTCGACGTCGACGGTTCCGGCCCATCGCTCAACGTTGGCCAAGTTGTGGTCTTCGAAGATCGGATCTGGGTTGCCCACGTGAACCCACAGACATGAATCGACCACTCCGAGGCCACGAGGGTCATCTAAGGGAATATCGCTTCCCTCTGGAACCCACTGTCGATTGAAGTCAACATCGCAGTTAAACGGGGTCATGACGATGCTTCCTGCGCTCACGCCGACGTAGACAAGGTTGTTGAGTTCGGAGAAAAGGTCTGCCAGCCCGGACTTTTTCATCCAGTAGTAGAGGTAGAGCACATTGCCACCCCAAACAAGCAGGGCATCGGTCTCTTTCACGGTCGGGACCCAACTGTCACGCTTGATGGTTGGAAGGGCGGAGAGCTCGAGCAGGCCAAGCGACTTCCAGTTGAGGTCACACAGTCGATTTCGTCCGCCACGCATTGCCTCAACCGCATTGAAGGCTCCACCGGGGAAGGGGTAAATGCCAGCGGGAACAAACAGTGCCGTCGACTCTTCAATGGGTTTGCCGAGGAGGTCAACCAGTGCGGCTTCAATACTCGGGTTACGAATACCTGCGGAGGTCAAGAGGAGATCCATGCGTGTCCTTTCATTCCCGAGCGCACCCTAGATCCAAAGGTCCTTGGAGGATGAACCACCAAGGTGGCCATCTCTCCAGTTCATGGTGCAGTACAACAACTTCAGCACAAGAAGTATCGGCAAACTCCCCGTGAGCCAAACAGTCGAAGAAGAGTGCCCCTGTAGGCTGAGGCGATGAAAATCGGCATTGTTGGAGCAACTGGACAAGCAGGCTCGGTCATGCGGACCCTGCTCGATGAGCGGGGCCACAACCCAGAAGTACTTCGCTTCTTTGCCTCTGAGCGATCTGCGGGAACAACCCTTACCTTCCGTGACCGCACCATCACTGTTGAAGACGCCGCAACGGCAGACTTTTCTGGACTCGACGTCGTGTTGTCCGCCGCTGGCGCCACGTCGTCGAAGGCACTGTCGCCAAAGATCGCAGCTGCTGGTGCAATTGTGGTCGACAACTCTTCGGCCTGGCGCATGGATGATGAGGTCCCTCTCGTCGTCAGTGAAGTCAATAAGGACGACCTGCGCTCAACGCCAAAAGGCATTGTGGCCAACCCCAACTGCACGACCATGGTGGCCATGCCAGTGCTCAAGGTGCTGCATGACGTGGCGTCGCTTCGCTCGATCGTGGCATCCACCTACCAAGCCGTATCTGGCGGTGGGCGAGAGGGTGTGGCGGAGCTTGAGCTGCAACTCCAAGCAACGGTCCCAGGTGCAGATGCCTTGACCCTTGATGGCAAGGCCGTTGCCTATCCGGAGTCAAAGAAATTCCCCGGACCAATTGCCCACAACGTGTTGTCGATTGCGGGAAGTTTGCTGCAAGACGACAGTGGAGAGACCGACGAAGAGCGCAAGCTTCGCAACGAATCTCGCAAGATCCTCCATATCTCAGACTTGGCAGTTGCGTGTACCTGTGTTCGAGTTCCTGTCTTTACTGGTCACTCGATCTCACTCGTTGTGACCTTTGAGCGCCCGCTTAGCCCAGCCGAAGCCACGGCCTTGCTTGATGGAGCACCGGGGGTGCAGTTGTCGGACATGCCAACGCCGCTCCAAGCCGCGGGCATTGACCCGTCGCTCGTTGGTCGCATTCGTGAGGTCCCAGGCTTCGTCAATACCTTGGCGCTGTTTGTCTCTGGCGACAACCTGCGAAAGGGTGCAGCACTCAATGCTGTCCAAATCGCTGAAGACCTCTACGCCTTGGGCCTCGTCGGATAAGTCCCGGCAAATGCGGTGCCCACTTGGCGCCGAGCCAAGTTGACCGCATGGTCACCGAATCGCTCATAGAAGCGGCCAACCATGGCCAGTTCAATCGCAACCGGTAACGCCATTGAGCCGGAGCTGACTTCTGCGGTGAGGGTCACGTGGAGATCGTCTAACTCATCGTCCAAGTCTTCAATCGCTGCAGCCGAATCTGCCTTTTGATCAATGGCAGTGGCGGTTGCTTGCCAGATGGTGGCCGCCACTTCACCCATGCGCTCAATGAGGCCTCGACTTCGAGGTGACATCTCTGCGCCCAGTCCTCGAGCCGCTCGGCGAGCAATGTGCTCGGCCAAATCGCCGTTTCGCTCTAAGTCCGGCAACATGCGAAGCACGGCAATGAGCTGGTAGCGCTCATCGGTCGTGCCGAGACCTTCAGCCAAGGCCCGTTGAGCCAAGTCAGCAATGTGGCGCACAAGCTGGTCGACCCGTTCATCTTGAGCAACGAGTGCTTTTGCCACTTCACGGTCGCCAGTGAGCAGCGCATGGGTGGCCCCAGCAATGGCTTCGCCGACCAGGGCAAAGATCTGCACAAAGGTTGCTTCGACGTCGGC
>CANFJV010000130.1 GCA_947447225.1 Acidimicrobiaceae bacterium | reverse complement strand
GCCCCAGATGCTCGCAAGAACGCCATCCAACCAGGATCTCCCACGCCACCAGTTGCTTGTGATCGCAACAGTCGCGCGGTCATGTCGATGCGTTCAACTGATCGACCGAGCATGAGGAAACGCCATGCATCATCTCGACTCATGGTCGAGTCGGCAAGACCTAAGAACAACGCTGCTCGTTCACGGACATATTGAAGATACGTCGTTGGCCCAAGACCCATACTTGTGGCTTTCACCGAGGGCAGTCGAAGGCGGGTGGCGTTAATTGCCACCCACATCTCTGAAGAAATGATGTCTCGACTTCGCCGGGCGTTCTCGTAGGCCCCAAGCAACGCTCCAGCGATTGCGCTCGGATTCGAGGCGTCATAGGCAAGCAGTGCAAGGGCATCGTCAACCGTTAAGGGTGTCGTCGTCGAATGTTCGACCCCAAGAATGTGAAAGAGGTTGGCAATCGTCGCGGCCTGTTCTTCAAGCGGAGCCTCTGCCATCCGATGCACGTAGGAATCAATGATCCGAGCGGTGTCGTCAGCTCGCTCGACATATCGGCCGATCCAGTAGAGCGATTCGGCCAGCCGTGACAGCATTCCTCGTTCGCTCATTGGTCATCCTCGGCGCGGTTGGCTGGATCGTTTTGTCGAAAGGGCATCGACGGTCGCTCGATGACTGAGTGGGCGACTGCTGGAGTCGGGACACCTTCGCTTTGCCGCAAGCGTTCAGCGGCCGAATTGACCACCCAAGTGTCTTTTGAGCCTCCACCTTTCGACGAGTTGACGACGAGTTCTCCTTCTTGCAAGGCAACCCGCGTCAGTCCGCCTGGCAGCACCCACACTTCCTCACCATCGTTGATGGCAAAGGGCCGAAGGTCAATATGGCGAGCGCCAAGTGTGACGTCGGTCAACGACGGCAAGGTGGACAACGCGACGGGGCGCTGCGCAATCCAATTTCTTGGGGCCAGCGAGATTGCGGCATGGGCATCGGCAAGTTCTTGGAGAGACGCAAGATGGCCGATCACAATCCCTTTCCCACCAGAACCATCAACGGGTTTGACGACATAACGATCAAGATGTGCAAGCACCTCGGCTCGCACCTCATTGTCTTCTAAGCGATAGGTCTCGACGTTTTGCAGCAGCGGAGTTTCGGCCAAGTAGTAGCGAATGAAGTCGGGAACGTAGGTGTAGACCAGTTTGTCGTCGGCCACCCCATTGCCAAGTGCGTTTGCAATGTAGACGTTGCCCGCTCGAGCGGCATTGACAAGACCTGGCACACCCACCATGGAATCGGGGCGGAAATGAAGTGGGTCAAGCCACTCATCATCGACCCGACGATAAATCGCATGGACTCGCCGCTCGCCGTGGGTTGTGCGCATGTAGACCTTGTTCGACCGGCACACAAGATCGCTACCTTCAACGAGCTCAGCCCCCATCATTCGCGCCAGCAAGACATGCTCAAAATATGCGGCGTTGTGCACACCTGGGGTCAGCACCACCACCACCGGGTCAGCAGTTGCCCCCGCACTGCGAAGGGCGTTGAGCAGTCGAGAAGGGTATTCATCAACCGGCTGCACTCGGTAGGAATGAAACAGCGAACTGGCGTGTTGCGTCATGGCTCGCCGGTTCTCGATGACATAACTCACTCCCGAAGGAATTCGCACATTGTCTTCCAAGACACGGAAGTCGCCAGCTTCATCTCGAATGAGGTCAACGCCCGACACCGTGATGCGTGCACCATTACCGGGCTCGATACCACTTGCCGCTCGGACAAAGTTAGGACTTGACGCAATGACGGACCGTGGAATGAGGCCTTCATCGAAGATTCGACCTTCGCTGTAGACATCGTCCAAGAATGCTTCAAGCGCTCGAACGCGCTGCGAGATTCCTCGTGCAACATGATCCCACTCCACGCCAGCAATAAGGCGAGGAAGAAGATCGAGCGGAAAGGGCCGTTCTTCACCGGAATAGGCAAAGGTCACACCACGATCAGAGAACGTTCGAGCCAGCAGATCGCGACGCTCGTGGAGTTCTGCCAGCGAATGTCGCTGAATCTCTTCAACCACCGCTCGATACAGCGGCCGTGGAGTTCCGGGGCGTTCAAACATCTCATTAAACGCGCCACTCGCATCGACGTCGAACTCAACCGGCATGACGCAACGTTACGGAAACAATGTTCCGAACGTATTTCGGCCACGTGACGATTTATCGCACGCAAAACGAACTACAGGCCCTAGAGCGAGTTGGGCAATCGGCAGTCTGCTGTTCTATCCTTCGCCAATGGACTTCAACTTGGCCACCTTGTTCGAAAACGCGGTTGATCACTTTTCCGACCGCGAGTACGTCGTCGCAGCCGGGAAGCGACGGACGTACAAAGAAATGGAAGAGCGAGCAAACAGACTCGCACATGCCCTCCAAAACCTCGGGGTGCAGCCAGGCGATCACGTTGGCATCTACTCCTATAACTCGGTCGAGTGGATTGAAATTCTTTGGGCGACCTTCAAGATTCGCGCCGTGTGGATCAACATCAACTACCGCTACGTCGAAGAAGAACTCCGCTACCTGTTCACCAATGCCGACTTGAAAGTGCTCTTTGTTGAGCGATCCTTTGCCGACAATGTGGCGCGGTTGGCTCCAGAACTCCCCACCCTCGAGCACGTGGTCGTCATTGAAGACGACTCGACCACGAGTGACCCAACTCCAGCAACGCTCCACTACGAGGACTTTCTCGCAACTGGTTCACCAGAGCGCGACTTCGCCCCTCGCTCAAACGACGACATCTACATGCTCTACACCGGCGGCACAACTGGCATGCCAAAAGGTGTCGTCTGGCAGCACAAAGACGTGTTCTACGCCCTCGGTGGTGGCTGGGACTCAATGTCCAAGACTCGCATGTCGTCACCTGAAGAGCTCATTGCGAAGGGCAACTCTGGCTTTGTGCTGACCCACCTACCCGTTGCGCCCCTGATGCATGGGGCAACACAGTGGTGCGTGATGGGACAAAGCTTCGTTGGCTCAAAGATCGTGCTCATGGCGAAGTTCGATCCACAAGAGGTGTGGACGCTCGTTGACCGCGAGAAGGTCAACTCCATCATGATCACCGGTGATGCCATGGGCAAACCCATGATTGAGTACTTGGCCGACGACCCAAGTCAATTTGACACGTCGAGTTTGTTGGCCGTCGTTTCTTCGGCGGCACTGTTTACGCCACCGGTCAAGGATCACTTCTTTGAGGTCCTGCCGAACATCATGATCTCTGACGCCATTGGCTCGTCCGAAAGTGGCAACAACGGACTCACCGTGATGTCAAAGGGCCAAACGGCGATGAAGTCCGGCCCAACCGTGACGCGCCTCGGTGACACCGTGGTCTTCGACGATGACATGAAGCCGGTGGAACCCGGATCCGGTGTCATTGGTCGAATTGCACGAAGCGGCGACATCCCACTTCGCTACTACAAGGCCCCGGAAAAGACCGCGGAGACCTTCTTTGAAGTTGAGGGCGTCCGATACGTCATGCCGGGCGACTTCGCCACCGTTGAAGCCGACGGCAGTGTGACTCTCCTTGGCCGGGGTAGCCAAGTAATTAACTCCGGTGGAGAGAAGATCTTCCCTGAAGAAGTTGAAGCCGCAGTTCGCTCGCACCCAGATGTGCTTGACTCGACCGTCGTTGGTGCGCCCGATGAGCGCTGGGGACAAACGGTTGCCGCCGTCGTCACCGTTCGTCCGGGTACGGCGCTGACCCTGGCATCGTTGCAAGAGCACTGCCGTGGATTTGTCGCTGGCTACAAAGTGCCTCGACGGCTCTTCATCGTCGACAACATCGAGCGCTCCCCCGCTGGAAAGCCCGACTACCGCTGGGCGGCCAACGTGGCGGTAACTGCAACACCAACTGACTGAAGTGGCAATTTCCCTGCCGGAGTTGCTGCTCGGGAATTGTTATGAGCGTGGTCGAAGTGCCACGGTTGCTGTTGTCACCATGGAACTCCAACGAGGCGTGGTTGGCGATCTCGCTACCTTTCCTGCGCTGAGAGACGCCATCTGCGATACCCACGCTGCGCAGCATGCAGGAGAGCTTTGTCGCCTTGGACGTGATCGTGGTTGGCCCATCGTGCACTGCGTGGCTGAATTTGAGCCTGACTGGGCTGGTTCGGTGATCAACACTCCGCTTCACCGAGCAATGCGAAGGATTCCCGACCATCTCGTTCGAGGAAGTGCAGCCAGCGAAGTCGTACCCGAAGTTGGTCAACTGCCAAGTGACTTTGTGGTGCCACGAATGACTGGGGTGTCGCCTTTCATTGGCACAGGACTTGACCAACTTCTGCGAAGTCTGGGCGTCACCGTGCTTGTGGTGACTGGCGTCTCGGTCAATCTCGGTGTCCTTGGGCTCTGCATTGAAGCAGCCAATCTCGGCTATCAACTCGTTGTTGGAGTAGATGCCGTCGCAGGAACGCCACGTGACTACGCCGACGCTGTGCTCCAGCAGTCCATTGGGCTGATTGCCACGCTCGCCACCACCGAGGAAATTACGAAAGCGGCACCACTCGTCTAGTTCACCTCACTAGCGTGGACATGGTGAGTAGCGACGACCAACGTCCGCCAAATCGACGAGAACCGTCTCGTCCACCTGGTCAACCACGCCCAAAGCGACCAACACCCGCGCATGGCAAAGCACCAGCTCCACGCAAGCGGCCGCAAAACGGGTCTTCTACTCGGCCCAGTTCGCCTGGAGCCCGATCGAGTTCACCTCGCCCTACATCTCGTCGCGCTCCTCAGACCTCAACTCCCTCGAGATCATCTGCTGCCCCTCGGCCGCGCACAAGATCATCGGTCTCACAGCGACGCTACTGGGCTCGACGGGCTGGAATTCTTGGGGCACTACTGACGGTGGTACTGCTCATTGGTGGAGTTGGCTACTACCTCTATCTCGGCTTCTTGGTCAACCACACCGACGTCAATGGTCTTCAAGCCAGTGGTGGACCGGAGAACAT
>CANFJV010000129.1 GCA_947447225.1 Acidimicrobiaceae bacterium | reverse complement strand
GATTTCCTCTACTCGCCAGCAGCCAGCAGCCCCTGTGCGCCCTGCGCCGCGCCCAGCACCTGAGGCTGAAGCAACAGCCACGCCGGAAGCACCAGTGTCTCCAGCTCCAGCGCCAACTGCAACAGCTCCAACGGAGACCGTGGCGCCTGTTGTCAGTACTCCTGTCGTTGAACTGACCAATGTCGCTGCTGCGCCTGCTGCTCCGGCCACGCCGGCAGAAGCACCTGCGTCTTCACCCGTTGAAGGAGTTGCACCAGCGGCGGCACCTGAAGGAGCTGCTCCTACTGCTCCTCCTCGTCCATTAAGCCCCTCGGGCAAGCCGATTCCACCTCCTCCCGGTCGACCAATGAGTGCATCTGGTCGTCCAATTCCTCCTCCTCCGGGTCGTCGTGGGCCGGTACCTGCAACCGGTGGACCTCGAACCGGTGGTCGCCCCGGCGGACCCGGTGGACCCGGTGGGCCTGGTGGTCCTGGTGGATCTCGTCCTGGTTTTGGCGGTCCTCGACCTGGTGGCGGCACTGGTGGCCCCCCAACGGGTGGCGGCTTCGGTGGTCGTCCTAATGGCGGCGGCGGTGGCTTCGGCGGTCGTCCTGGCGGCGGTCCCGGTGGTGGACCTGGTGGCCCCGGTGGACCTGGTGGACCTGGTGGACCTCCTGGTGCACGTGGCGGCCCCGGTGGACGTGGGCGCCCACCACAGCGACGTACCCGACGCAAGCGTCGTAATTTGGAAGAGCTCGAGCCGACCCAGATGTCGGTGTATCAGCCCTCGAATGCTCCAGTGCCAGAAGGCGAGATCATTGTTGAGCGCGGCTCTACCGCTCGAGACATAGGTCCGAAGTTCAACCGCACTGGTGGAGATGTCGTTCGGTTCTTGTTCTTGCAAGGCGCAACCGTTACGGCCACACAATCGTTGACTGACGACATGATTGAACTCTTTGCCGCCGAACTAGGCGCTGAAGTTCGTCTCGTTGACCCAGGTGAAGAACGCGAAGCCGAGTTGTTGGCGAAGTTCTTCGAGGATGATGAAGAAGATGACGCCGAAGAGGACTTGTTGCCTCGTCCACCAGTCGTCACGGTCATGGGTCACGTTGACCACGGAAAGACCTCGCTGCTTGACCGAATTCGCAAGAGCGACGTCGTGTCAGGCGAGGCCGGTGGAATTACTCAGCACATTGGCGCGTATCAAGTGGTGACCTCAAATGGTCACGCCGTCACCTTTATTGACACCCCTGGTCACGAAGCCTTCACGGCCATGCGTGCTCGTGGTGCTCAGGTGACGGACATTGTCATCTTGGTTGTGGCCGCTGATGACGGTGTGATGCCGCAAACCATTGAGGCGATTAATCACGCCAAGGCTTCTGACGTTCCGATCATTGTTGCGGTCAACAAGATGGACCGTCCTGATGCCAACCCAGACCGAGTGCTGCAACAAATTGCAGAGCGTGGTCTGATCCCAGAAGCATGGGGTGGCGACACCATTGTGTGTCCGGTATCGGCGCTCAAAGGCGACGGCATTGACGACCTGCTTGAACAGTTGGTCTTGGTGGCTGAAATTGAAGAATTGGTGGCGAACCCGAAGGGTGTTGCTCGCGGAACCGTCTTGGAAGCCAACTTGGAGCCAGGTCGTGGACCGGTGGCAACCGTCATTATCGAAAACGGCACGCTGCGTGTTGGCGACCCGGTGGTTGCTGGTGCGGCGTGGGGCAAGGTCAAAGCCCTCATTGACGACCGTGGCAAGAACATCAAAGAAGCAGGCCCGTCGGTACCAGTGCAGATTCTCGGATTCTCCGAGCCTCCTCATGCTGGTGACGAAGTGCGCTTTGCCAGCGACTTGGCTCGAGCCAGGACCCTTGGTGAAGCTCGTGCCCAGCGCTTCCGCCTCACCGGTCACAATCCTGTTGCCACTGCGGCGACAGGTGCGAAGCTCGAAGATTTGTTCGAACAAATCAAGCGTGGCGAAACCGCAAGCCTCAACATCGTGTTGAAGGCGGACGTTCAAGGTTCACTGGAAGCATGCACCGAGTCGTTGAAGCGGCTTGAGCGTGACGAAGTGAAGCTCAACTTCATCCACCGTGGTGTTGGTGGCATCACCGAGAACGACGTTCAGTTGGCGTCAGCTTCGAACGCCACCATCATTGGTTTCAATGTTCGTCCGGATAAGCGCAGCCGCGACTTGGCCGAAAAGAGCGATGTTGATATTCGTACCTACGAAATTATCTACAAGCTCATTGAAGAAATTGAAGCAGCCATGGTCGGCATGCTGGCACCGGAATTTGAAGAAGTGGTTACCGGTGAAGCAGAAGTGCGAGAAGTCTTCCGTGTGCCAAAGATCGGCGCCATTGCTGGTTGTTACGTGCGTGAAGGTGTCATTACTCGTGGATCGAAGGTTCGATTCCTTCGTGAGGGCACCATCATCTGGAAGGGTTCGATTACTTCGCTGCGTCGCTTTAAAGACGATGCACGTGAAGTCGCTGCTGGTTTTGAGTGTGGTGTTGGCTTGTCCGACTACCAAGACTTGAAAGACGGCGACATCATCGAAACCTTCGAGGAGCGAGAGATCCCAAGGACCTAGCTTCATGGGAGCTCGAGGACATCGCGGGAAGCCAGCTGGTGGCTACAGCAGAATGCTTCGCGTCAACCAAGTGTTGCGCCAAGTGTTGGCTGAAGCCATTGAGCGGCTCCGTGATGGCGATGAGCGCTTTGAACGTCTGACCGTCACTGACGTTGACGTAACCGGCGACCTCTCACTTGCCACGGTGTATTTTGATGCACTCCGAGACGATCAAGTAGCGGCGCTCGAAGAACGACGAGCTCATTTGCAGCACGCCATTGCTCGTGAAGTCACCCTGAAGCGCACTCCGAAGTTACGCTTTGCCGTTGATCCTTCCATTGTGGCGGGCGCTCGTATTGACGAACTCCTGCGCAAGGCCAGCGAAGAGTCAAGCGAGTGAACAAAGCCCAGCCTCAAGGCATTGATGGTCTGGTGGTGGTGGAAAAAGAAGCAGGCTGGACTAGCCATGACGTGGTTGCTCGGTGTCGGCGAATCTATGGTCAGCGCCGTATCGGCCACGCTGGAACACTTGACCCAGATGCGACCGGCGTCTTACTTGTGGGTCTTGGACGAGCGACGCGACTGCTTCGCTATCTCACCGATCGAGAGAAGAGTTACACCTGCGAGGTGGTCCTTGGGCAAACCACCTCAACCCTTGATGACTCTGGCGAGATCACGGGAACCTTTGACGTCGACTTCGATGAAGCAATGCTCGAGGCTGCAATTGCCTCACTCACGGGGTCGATTCTCCAAATTCCCCCAATGGTGTCGGCAATCAAGATTGATGGAAAGCGACTCCATGAACTTGCTCGCCAGGGTATTGAAGTTGAGCGCCCACCACGACCAGTAACGGTTTCTCAGTTGACAGTCACTCGAACAGAAGAGGCAAATATTTTGCTTCTCGATGCGACCGTGTCGTCAGGGACCTACATCAGGGTGCTGGCACAAGATTTGGGAACCGCACTCGGCAGTGGTGCTCATTTGCGAACACTGCGTCGCTACCGTTCCGGTTCATTCTCAGAAAAAGAGGCCCGAACTCTTGATCAACTCACCGCTGATGCCGAGACGGCTCGAGCACAAGGTGCGATCCCGCACTCGGTACTCACGCCTGCCCAAGCACTTGCGCATCTTGATCAGACCACCGTCAGTGCCGAAGACGCGGTGCACATCAGTCGTGGCCGACCACTTGACCGTGTGACGATTGGGGCGAACGGCACTGGGCCATATGCACTTGTTGATGGTGGTGGAAATTTGCTTGCGGTCTATGAAGCAACTGAATCGGACCGGATTGTTCCTTCCGTCGTGCTTGCGGCGCAGTAGCGGATTTTTACTCCGAACTACCCGTCTAGCCTAGAAGCCGTGCGCATTGATGTTCCTGAGTCAGCTATACCGGGCCCTCAAGGTTGCGTTGCCACGATTGGCGTCTATGACGGTGTGCATCTTGGTCACCGACGTGTGGTCGACCAATTAAAGAGCGAAGCTGGCAATGGCGTTGAAGTAACGGTCGTGACCTTTGACCGGCACCCGCTTTCGGTGCTCCGGCCGGAAATGGCGCCGAAGATGCTCACAACGCTTGACCGAAAGCTTTCGTTGTTGGAAGAAGCCGGGGTTGACCGCTGTTGCGTGATTACGTTTGATCTCGAGCGCTCTGAAGAGACGCCCGAGCATTTTGTGAAGGACCTACTCGTTGATCGTTTAGCGGTCCTTTCTATTGCCGTTGGCGAAGATTTTCGCTTTGGTCGAGATCGCCGAGGAGATGTCGCGCTCCTTCGAGAACTTGGCGCGCAGTATGGCTTCACGGTGAATTCTGTGCCACTAGCCGAGCAAGACGATGAGCCCATTAGCTCGACTCGCATTCGTCAACTTGTCAGGGATGGTGCAGTCGATGAAGCAGCACAACTGCTCGGACGCCCGTATTCGGTTTCAGGCGTCGTCGAGCACGGTGACGGCCGGGGAGGTCCAGAACTTGGTTTCCCAACGGCAAACCTTGGCCTTGATGACAGCGCGGCGCAACCTGGTCCCGGTATCTACGCCGGAACGTTCACTCGGGAAAATGGTGAGACCTACGTCAGCGCCATCTCGGTTGGTCGTCGTCCTACCTTCTATGAAGCAGCAGAACCATTGGTCGAGTGCTACCTCATTGATTTTTCTGGCAACCTCTACGGAGAGGTAGTTGAGGTGGCCTTTCACGTGAAACTCCGTGATGAACTGCGATTTGACAGTGTTGAAGCGCTGATCGAGCAGATGCATCTTGACGTGTCGAAGACGAAAGCATTGCTCCAGCCACTCAAGTGACGGCCTTTGGCCAAAGTTGCTGCTAGCATTGCCCTGCCGGAAAACCCGGCTCAGGCAGCGTCTATGCAAGACGCTCGCCGAACCGCCTGCTAGAGGTCTGTTCGTTCTATGTCTGCCACTTCCGAAGCAAAGCCCGCCATCATCGCAGCGCACCGCAAGCACGAGTCCGACACGGGCTCTGCCGAGGTGCAGATCGCGCTGTTGACGGATCGGATCACCCGGTTGACTGAGCACCTCCG
>CANFJV010000128.1 GCA_947447225.1 Acidimicrobiaceae bacterium | reverse complement strand
GACTCACCGCTTCACTCGTGGCGGCCTCAATGCGCACATGTGCGGTTGCTTGTTTGGAGACTCCGTTGTCGAGTCCGAGCAAGGTGATGACAAGGGCCACCGGTGCTTCGTCGACATTGCCGTGGTTCGCAATGACAACGCCCACCCCAATTGACGTCGTCGGCAGCAACACGATGTTGGTTCCCGTGCTTTGTAAAGGAAGCGCCGAAGGCGTAACGGAAATGGCCGAAATGGCGAGATTGTGCTGCGCAGCCAAACTTGGTGAACTCGCAAGACGACTGAGAAAGGTGGCTTGGCCTTGTGGGGTCAAACTGGCCCGGAAGTCGTCCCATTTGGCCTTGGCGAGTTGTGCCTTGGCTGGTCCACGCCACAGTGCTGCTCTTGCTTTTGTTAACTCCACCACTGACGCATCCGTCTTCGCCACTGCATCAGCAAGTGCGGTCGTGGCTGATCCGGGAACCGCTTGCAAGGTCAACACTTGGACCGTTGCTTTGGCCAGGAGCGCTACGGCCTCAGATCGATTCGACAGTGCCGAGGCGACCAAGTGCGAGGCATTGTTCGTCGTTGCCGTGCGCTTCAACAACTCCGCCGAGGACGCGGTTCGAGCCGCGGACTGGGTGAGGCCGGTCAAGTCAGCAAGCAGCGCTTGGCGATTTGCCGTTGGGCCAACAAGCACCACGGCGTTGAGTTCGTTGTTGAGCGCAGCCGAATCGGCCAACAGCACATTGGCCTGATCAGTGAAGCTGCCGTCGCTTGTCACGACAAAGCTCTTCGACGTGCGTGCAGCATGCACGGTCAAAAACGCCATCACAATGAGGACCACCGAGAGCACGGCAGCAATGCGGACCCGGTTTTGACGAACAACGACCGACCGAGTTCGAGGTCGACGTTTGGCCATGTGGCAACTCTAGTGAACGAGGCCCACTCGGCTCCCCTTTGTCATGAGAGAGATCAGCCGAGATTAGAAGGGCAGGGTGTAGGAGTTCTCGAGTTCGTCTTGCAACACCGTTGCCAAGGTGTCAGAGGTGTCGATGACCAACTCTTCTTCCAAGATGCGAGTGCGGTAGGTCCAGCCTTCAGGCAAGTTCAACTTCGCGCCGAGATCGGCCAAGTTGTCTTCGTTGATGGTCGGGTCCACACTGACGCAATAGGCCTGCAGCACATAGGCAAGGCCCTCAGGGTTCACCAGTTCAAACACCGGCTTTCCCGCATCGAAGAAAAAGATCGCTCCGCGGTCTACTTTTCGGTCCATGTACGGGATCTGCATTGGAGCTTTGCCCAATTCCAAAATGGCAATGCGGCGCATCTCTAAGCCATTAAACGTTGCCATCACTGGCTCAACTGGCGCACGCTTTGTGCCAAAGCCGTCCAAGACCCAGTGGCGAGGACCGTTCAACTTCACGAACAAGGCACCCATTTGTTCAGCTACTGCAGAAGCTTCCAAGGTGTCCCACAACTCTGCCGGGCAGTCATTGATCAACTGCGTGCCAAAGACTTCGGCATAGAACTCGTCGCCTCTGGCGAAGACGCCAAGCGCTTCGCCGTAACGCTGTCCACGCTGTCCATCAATTAGTCGCTCTGCCATGACGCTCCTTGTTGGTTGCCCCGACCTCGCCCTGCCCTACCTGCTCAGTGCTACTTTCGGAGTAGTAGTAGCAACCCTACTGACAATTCTTTCTCACCGCTAGTGAACAAGCATGGTGTTGTTCCGCCAAGATATTGACTACCACCCACCACCTAGAAAAAGGAAGTTCCCCGTGAAAGACCTCAACGGAAAAGTCGCAGTTGTCACGGGTGCCGCATCCGGCATTGGCCGAGCAATGGCTCGGCGCTTTGTCGCCGAAGGTATGGCGGTCGCCATGGTCGACATTGAAGCCGACGTGCTTGCCCAAGCGGTCGCGGAGTTGAAGGCCCAAGGTGGCGACGTCGCTGGCATTGTTTGTGATGTCGCAGATAACGCCCAAGTTGAAGCCATGCGAGATGAAGTGCTCGCCACCTTCGGCGGTGCCCATGTGCTCTGTAACAACGCTGGCGTTGCCTCAGGTCGCCAAATTTCAAAAGAAACTCCAGCCACCTGGGACTGGGTTGTTGGTGTCAACCTGCTTGGTGTCGCCTACTGCACCTCCGCCTTTGTGCCGCACTTCATTGCCCAAGATGAAGGCCACGTGGTGAACACGGCCTCAGAAGCCGGTCTTGTCGCTACCCCAATGCTTGGCTCGTATCACGCAACCAAATATGGCGTCGTTGGCCTGTCAGAAGCCCTGTCGATGGAACTCGATGCAACAAAGGTCAACGTGTCGTGCCTCTGCCCAGAACTTGTTGACACGAAGATCTTTGAATCAACCCGAAACGCCCCGGCTGCCCTCGGCATCCCAAAGCCAGCCCATGTTGATTTGAACGTCATTGCCAACTTCATGAGCACCGTCGCTATGAACCCAGATGATGTGGCCGGTCGGGTGCTCTACGCCATCCAAGCGGAAGAATTCTGGATTCTCACCCACCAAAAGACCCAGAGTCGCTCCATGAATCGAAATGACGACTTGGCCAAGCTTCGTCGCCCTCGCCCACAGGCCTAATGGCGATGTCGAGCGACGTGGAAGCGACGCTGACCGACGGTCGTCGGGCGCGCAGGGACCGAAACAAAAACGCAGTGCTCGACGCCATGATCGAACTTTTCACCAGCGACCGGGATCCAACGCCTGACGACATTGCTGCGGTGTGTGGACTGTCGCCTCGCTCGGTCTATCGCTACTTTGAAGACCGAGATGCGCTCATCTTGGCCGCCATTGAACGCAACCAGGAACGCCTCTGGCCCCTGTTTCGTATTCAAGGGTTTGGAACTGGACCGCTTGAGCAACGCATTGATCGCTTCGTGCAATCGCGCATTGAGCTCTATGAAGCAAACGCTGATTTGTCTCGAGCGACTCGTCGCCGAGCAGCAGGTAACGAACTCATTCGAGCCAGTGCCGAACTCAGTCAAGAACGCCTGCGCGCTCAGACGGTTGGACAATTCGAAGAAGAACTTCAAGCCATGGATGGGAAGCAAAGCCGCTCGACCATTGCCGCCATTGATGCGCTCACCCAGTTCGAAGGTCTCGACTACTACCGGGTCACGAGGAAGTTCTCAAAGGCCATGACCACAACGATGTTGATCGACACGCTGAACGATCTATTGGGACCAACTCGCTAAAGAACCGGGTGACGCGTTCCTGCCGGTGACTGGTGATGGAACGTTGCAAGTGGCTCGAGTTGGTAGACGTCAAGGAGACCTCTGCTGCCGAGCACTTCTTTGACCTTTGCCTCAGACGTGGCGTCCAACTGCAGAAACTCGTCTCGAACAAATTGGCGTGACGCTTCGCGATACGGCACCACCATGAATTCAACGTCGCGTCCGTCAAGGTTCATCTCGAACCGTTTGCTTCCGGCCGACATTGCCGAATAGGTCGCGGCCAAGTGCGGGTGAAACTCTCGAGCGATTTCGTCAAATAAGGGAAACAGCAAAGGGTTGAGCGCATCGTCGGGCAACCAGTCTTCTTCGCCAACGGTCGTGTGAAAGGCTCGCTCCACCCACGCAACAAGTGAGGGCTGGCGAGCTTCAACCCAGGTCCGAGGCTCTGGGTCACCGAGGAAGTGCGAGACAAAGGCGCCAACAAGAGCAACGTCAGCCAACGAGATTCGGTCACCGAACAAGAATGGTTGCGTCTCAAAGATTGCAGCCAAAAGATCCAACTGGTGATCAAAACCGGCCCGAATCGGGCCCTCTTCGGCCGACGTTGCGGCCAAGCCGTTACAGGCTCGGTTGCCAAACCCATTTCGAATGAAGTCGGCAATGAAGGCAACTTCTGGTTCTTTGTCTTGCGGGATCTCTTCGCCAACCCAGAATCCGGCGACGTTGGTGCCAAGGCTTCGAGCAATAGCCGCCGCGTTGTCGTCATACATCCACCGTGAATGCACCGCCACTCGTGGCAGCCATTCATCGACCCAGTCTTCAATGAGCAGACAGGCCATGCGTTGGACCGGTGAAGTCGGCACAATGTTGCGACCAGGGAACCTGCGCTCTAAGTCAAAGGCCATGGGGGTTGAGTCCCACAGCATCCAGTCTTCTGGGGTCAACACCACCGGGATGAGATGCGTGCCCGCTCGGGCTTCAAGCCACTCTGTTCTCGCTTGAGTCTTCAAGCGAAACTCGTAGTCGACGCCCATGGCGCGAAACGTTGCTTCCATCTTGCGAGTGAAGAAACTGCGCTCTAAGCCAAACAGTTGAAAAGGTCCACGAAACGCCATGCTCTAGCCTCCTATGGTTTCAGCCACCAAGGTGACCATTGCGTCAAGTTCTCGAACCGCAGTTGCAACAACGGCACCCTCGGGCAAAGAGAACAACTCAAGAGAACCGCCAACGACGACCAGGCGATCAAAGCGACGCTCGTCACCAATGACGACATCTTCAACGGCCAAGACACCAAAGGGCTGTGTGCTCTCAAATGCTGCGCCTTCGGGCAGGCCGAGGAAGGTGAGGTGCTCGGCTTCAAGCAACTCATCTGGCAGCGGGGAGGTGGCAAGGGTGGTCATCACAATGGTGAATTCCATCCCGGCTTCTTTGTGGACAAAGCGTTCGAGAAAGTCAGGACGGCTCTGCATGTCCATGAAGGACTTGCGTGTTGGGTAGCGAACAATGCCGATGCGGTGCCACTCACGTTCCCCAAGTCCTTCGACTTCACCGTGAAAGGCAACGTCGGCGCCAATGCGCCCAAGCACGTCAAGTGGTGCGTAGAGATCGTCGGCTTCTTGGCCTGAAAGGGTGGTCTCGCGACCATCGTCGTAGACCGCGACCTCCTTGTAGCGCATGAAGTTTACCATGAACACTGGGCCATCAGCGTGAGGGTCATAGGTGAACAGTGAAGCGGCATAGGGACCATTGATCGTGCCGAAGTTGTAGGCCATTTGGTGATGCTAACAGTTGTCACTCTGGCTGACACTTGATGAATTAGGGTAAATCCATGGACTTTGGAATCGTTTTTGCCAACACCGGACCCTTCACCAACGGCCAAGGCGCAACCTCGTTTGCAAAAGCAGCCGAAGCCGCTGGCTTTGAGTCAATTTGGACGGTTGAACACGTGGTC
>CANFJV010000127.1 GCA_947447225.1 Acidimicrobiaceae bacterium | reverse complement strand
ACAACTGCAGTTGGTTACCAAGGTGGTTTCACCGAGAATCCAACCTACGAAGAAGTCTGTACGGGAAACACTGGCCACACTGAGATCGTGCTCGTGGCCTTTGACCCGAACGTGATCTCCTATGAAACCTTGTTGTCGGTTTTCTTTGAGAACCATGATCCAACACAAGGCATGCGGCAAGGAAACGACATTGGCACGCAGTATCGCTCTGCGATCTACACCACGACGGTTGCCCAGGCCGCCCTTGCGCAGCAGGCCGCGGCGATGTTCGAGGAGCGGTTGATGAGTGCCAAGTTCGGCCCCATCACGACCGAGATCGCCGAAGCCAAGCCGTTCTATTTTGCCGAGGACTATCACCAGCAGTACCTAGAAGCGAACCCCTTTGGCTACTGCGGACTGGCCGGAACTGGGGTCAGTTGTCCAGTTGGTTTGTTCGAAAAGAACTAGGCGAGCGTCGACAAGCGCTTGAGGGTTGCTTCGGCTTCGGCCACAATCTGGAGAACCAAGTCTCGAGCAGGAATGAGCGCATCCATTGCACCTGCGGCTTGACCAGCGGGGTAGCCCTCGCGGTCTGGGTCAACACCTTCGGTCTCTGGTCCGCCACCTAAGTGGAAGGTCTTGTTGAAGGTCAGCCCAAGTTGCTCAGGGAACGGCTTCAACTCTTCCGGGTGGGCTTCGAAGTAGGCCGTCGTCTCGTTCTTGATGACGCGCATGGTCTTGCCTGAAAACGCTCGTGAAATGACGGTGCCATCTTCTTTTGTCGCCAACAGTCGCTCTTTGTAGTGGGGGAGTCCACGGGCTTCGGGGGTGCCAATGAACCGAGTGCCCATCCACACGCCATCGGCGCCAAGGGCAAGGGCAGCTGCAAGGCCTCGGCCATCGAAGATCCCACCTGCGGCAACAACGGGGACTTGACCATTGACGATGTCAACCACCATTGGCACAAGCGGCATCGTGGCAACGAGGCCGGTGTGGCCACCGGCTTCTGTGCCTTGAACAATGACGAGGTCAACACCAGCGTCGACAGCCCGTCGAGCGTGGTCAACTTTTCCGCACATCGAGCCGACTAACACTCCATGTTGGTGGCAAAGGTCAATAACCTCTGCTGGGACACCAAGGCCAGCCACGAACATCTTGGCGCCACCTTCAATGATGAGCTCGGTCTGGGCAATCATGCTGCCGGGCATGGCCGTCAACAGGTCCACGCCAAAAGGCTTGTTGGTCAGGGCCTTCGTGGCGGCAATTTGCTCAACCATGGTGTCGTTACCCATGGTGGAAGCACCAAGGCAGCCATAACCACCGGCTTCGCTCACCGCAGCGGCAAGTTCGGCATATGACACGCCACCCATCCCAGCAAGCATTACGGGGTGTTCAACGCCTAAGAGTTCGGTGAGTGCAGTCTTCATGGGTGGCTCCGATCGTGTTCCACTCAAACCTAGTCACTTCGCCTCAGGTGATTGTTGGCTTTGTCCTTCGTGCGGCAAACACGAGAACGAGAAGTCCACCAACAAGGCCGATGAGCGAGGCAAGGAGTAACCCCAATTGGGCTGCGGCAAAGAGGTCCTCATGATGCGCAAAGGCCACACCGGCATACAGCAGCGGCACCGTGAATCCAACGCCACACAGCAGTGACGCGCCAATCAGGTTGCCCATGGTGATGCCGTTGCCGAGACGAAGCACACCAGTTGAGTGAAGGACATAGACCGTTGCGACAATGCCGACGACCTTGCCGGCGGTTCTCGCAACGAGGAGCGCCACGACGACCGCTGAGGTGTTGGTGTGGTGAAACGCTGAGGTGCTGAGCTCCACCCCTGCATTGGCCAACACAAACAACGGCAGGACCACAGCACTCGCCACGAATGCAACTGGTCGAAGGAGGCGGGTAGAGGTACTTGCGTGCCCGTGTTGTTCGGTCGTCGGTACGAGTGCACCAACAATTGCACCAGCCAAGATCGGTTCAACTCCGGTCTTTGCCATCGTGAACCAAAGCAGCGCGGTAGCCACGAGATAGGGCCAACGAGCCATCACTTTTCTCCGCAGGAAAATGACGCTCAAGATAACGACGACCGAGGCGAGCGCCCACCACCCGGCAATCGCCTGCGCAGAGGTAATGCCGAGCGCAATCACCGAAAACACATCGTCGGCAACGGCCAACGCCAGGACAAACACTCGAAGTGCAGTCGGCACCCGTGCGCCAAGTAGTTGTAAGCCACCAAGGGCAAAGGCAATGTCGGTTGCCATTGGAATTCCCCACCCGCTGACGACCGTTGCATCGCCGTGCCACGAGAGGGCAACGAGGAAGTAACTCATGGCGGCAACTGCCATCCCACCAAGCGCGGCAAGTACCGGTGAAACCGCGGAACGATTTTCCGCCAGTGCGCCATGGCGTCGCTCATGGCCGACTTCTAAGCCAACGGCCAAGAAGAACACGACCATCAGTACGTCATTGATCCATCCCTCTGCGGTTCCAAGATGAGGGAGTGACAGGACGCTCCCCACGTGCGCGCTGATGACCACGTGATAGCTGTGCGGAGCAAAATTGGCCCACAGAAGGGCGACACCAAGCGAGCCAACGAGTAGCACGCTTGGCCAGCGCGGCAAGGACTCGGCGTCGCTCGGTTCGTCGAATTCGTGGTGCACGCGTTTAAGTATCGCCGCGTCACGAACAAGATGGGAAACCTTTATCATCAAACTATTGTGAAACAAAACCTTTTGCCCGCCAATGCTGACGCAGACGTCTTCGCTCGACACTTTTTGCTGTGGTCGCTTCGGGTGCGCAGGACGGGACCTGAGAACTTGCCAGAGAACGCGCTCATTGCGGCAGTTCGGGCAAACAACACTTTGGCTCCACGTCACCTCATTGCTATCGCCGTCATCTCTGTTGCTGGCGAGTTGACCGTGTCTGAGTTGGCCGAGTCCGAAGGCATTGCGGTGTCGACCGCGTCGCTCCTCGTGACGAAGTTGGTTGATGCCGGGCTCGTGGTGCGCCGAGAAGACGCCACCGACCGCCGTCGCATTTGGCTATCTGTGCACCCGTCATATCGCGCTGAGGCAGAAGCAATTCTCGAACAACGACTCTCGCCGTTACGTCGTGTGTACGAACGCTTTTCTCCAAAACAAATGGCATCCATGCTTGAAATCTTGGATGCCTTGGCCGAAGAACTTACCCGCCCCGAACTAGCAGAAAATTAAGGAAAACATCATGGTGAACCGTTTTTACGAAGCGCTTGGTCGTGTGGTTGTTAAGTGGCGTTGGGTTGTTGTTGCGGTGTGGTTTGTCGCAATGGGAGTTGCGACTTCGCTTCCACAAATGGCGCAGCAATCGCAGAATCAATCAAGCTCGTTTTTGCCGGCGTCTTCTCCGAGTCAGCAAGCAGCAGCGATGCTCACACCGCTTGTTGGGTCGACAAAGAACGCACAGTTTCAAGGCGTGGCCGTTTCACTCACTGGCAAGTTCGCCCCACAAGACCTTGTGGCGCTGAAGGCAGCTGAAGCTCGCGTCGCACAAGTCAAGCATGTGACATCAGTCAAGGCGATTGGTATTGCGCCAAATGGCGATGCTGCTCAACTCGTGATTGCAACCGACGTGCCGTTTTTCAATCAGCAGCTGTTGAGCCAAACCTTTACTGAAGTGAAAAAGGAGATGGCCAGCGCACCGTTGCGCCCAGGCCTCAAGATTTACCCCGCAGGCCAAACAGCGGATTCATTGGAAGGCGGCAGTAAGACCAAGTCGCAGAACACGACCATTGAACTCTTCTCTTTGCTGTTCATCTTGGCGCTGCTGTTCCTCATTTTCCGGTCCTTGTTGGCGCCAATCCTCATCGTGATTCCTGCAATTTTTGCGAGTGGTATTTCGAGTGGCCTCGTCGGACTGCTCGGTGAGCATGGCCTCAAGATCTCCGCCATCGCCGTGTTCTTGCTCACGGTGCTGATCCTTGGTGCAGGTGTTGACTACGGCTTGTTCTTGGTCTTTCGAGTTCGAGAAGAGATTGAAAATGGTCGTGACCATCGTGGAGCGGTGGTTGAGGCAGTGCACAAGGTTGGAGAGTCCATTACCGCTTCAGCTGGAACCGTGATCGTGGCCCTGCTTACCGTGCTCTCGGCCACGTTTGGGATCTACCACGACTTGGCGATTCCGCTTGCGATTGGGATCACGGTGATGTTGCTTGCCGGCCTCACGTTGCAGCCCGCGCTCGTCGCCATCTTTGGCAAAGCAACGTTCTGGCCAATGAAGGTGAAGGCACGTGACCATGTCGATGGTTGGTGGGGTCGAACCGCCGGTCGGCTCTTGGCCAAGCCACTGCTTACCTTGACGGTTGGCGTCGTGGCACTTGGCGCACTTGCGGCGTTTGTTCCACAAGATCGCCCCGCTGGCTTTGGTGGCGAGACGGCTGCACCGGCAGGTTCTGACACTGCCAAGGGTGACGCCGTTATTGCCAAGTCGTTCCCGAAGACCTCCGACACGGCAACTGCGGTCGTCATGGCGTTTTCGAGCTCCCTGTGGGAGGACCCTGCTCGGGTGAGCGACATCGAGCAACGACTCGTTGCAACCGGAGATTTCTCCAAAGCGACAAGCCCATTTGATCAACTCGGTGGGGCAGTGCCACCGGCGGAGATTCTTGCGGTCCGCTCGTTTTGTGGGCCCGCACTCTCCCTTCCTGCATTTCAAGCGGCACTTCCCGTAACGGTGTCGCCACAATGTCGCACTGCGTCATCGCAGGCCTATCAGGCCTACGTCGCAACTGCTCGAACAATGAGCGCTGACGGCAAGACCGTGGTGTTTCAGACCGCAATGTCTGCTGGTGCTGGTGCCTCAACTGCGGCCCTCAACGCTGTGCCAACCGTCAGGGAGCACTTGACAACTGTTGGCAACGCCGCTTCGGCAACGCAGGTTGGCTTCTACGGATTTGCCCCGATTTTGGCTGACGTCTCGGCGCTGTCATCGAAGGACTTGCGTCTCATGGTTCCACTTGCGGCACTCGCGATTGGACTCATCTTGGCGCTCGTGCTTCGAAGCCTTATTGCACCGCTCTATCTCATTGCGTCCGTCGTGCTCAGCTACTTAGCGTCACTCGGCTTTGCCGTGATTGTGTTCATGAAGATTGGAGGCCAAACCGGCCTCATTTACTTCTT
>CANFJV010000126.1 GCA_947447225.1 Acidimicrobiaceae bacterium | reverse complement strand
GAGTTGTCTGGTGTGCACCCACAAACCCTTCGCATTTATGAACGCAAAGGGCTCTTGGAGCCTGGCCGGACCTCTGGGGGGAGCCGCCGGTTCTCCGAAGCAGATCTTGAGCGTTTGGCCCGTATTCAAGCGTTGACCCAAGCGGGTCTCAACTTAGAAGGGGTCAAGCGAGTCTTGGCGCTAGAAGCCGAAGTTGCTCGACTGCAACAAGCCATTGACCAACTCCACGTCGCCGCCCGAATCGAAATCGAAGCCACGCACCGTCAATACCGACGAGAGATCGTGCCGCTTCGGCAAAGCCCAGTTCCCTTCAACCGAGGGGCATCAACAGGAAGGCGCTAACAATGGCCGTTACTCCAACACAGTGGACGCTTCGAGTCCGAGAAGCGTTTCAAGCAGCCCAGTCTCAAGCCAAAACGCTTGGCAACCCAGAGATTGTTCCTGAACATCTTCTTCTTGCGCTGTTGGCACAACCAGAAGGCATCACCCAACCGCTTCTTTCCTCACTGGGCCAGCAGCCCGGCCACGTCTCAGAACGCCTCCAAGGCGTCATCAAGGCCCTTCCTCGTGCCATGGGCGGCAAAGATCCAGAACTCTCAAAGACTGCATTTGCGGGATTTGAGGACGCGGACCAGCGTCGCTCGACCATGGGCGATGACTTCGTCTCGGTCGAACATTTGTTGCTGTCGTTTGCCAAAGAACTTGGCGTTGACGACAAAGCCCTGTTGGCAGCCGTTGCCGAGCTCCGTGGTCACCACCGGGTGACCTCTGAAAACCCAGAAGAGCAGTTCAAAAGCCTTGAGAAATATGGTCGAGATCTCACTGACTTGGCTCGAGCAGGAAAACTCGATCCCGTCATTGGCCGCGACGAAGAGATTCGTCGGGTCATCCAAGTGCTGTCTCGTCGCACCAAGAACAACCCCGTGCTCATTGGTGAACCAGGCGTCGGCAAGACCGCCATTGTCGAAGGTCTTGCCACTCGAATCATCGAAGGCGATGTTCCACAGTCGCTGAAAGGACGTCGGCTTATTGCCCTTGACTTGGCCGCCATGGTGGCCGGGGCGAAGTATCGAGGTGAATTTGAAGAGCGCTTGAAGGCCGTTCTCAAAGAAATTGAAGACGCGCATGGAAGTGTCATCACCTTCATTGATGAACTGCACACCTTGGTTGGCGCTGGAGCAGGTGAAGGAGCCATGGATGCCGGCCAGATGATCAAGCCGCTGCTTGCTCGTGGCGAGTTGCGCATGGTTGGAGCGACCACCCTTGATGAGTATCGCCAGTACATCGAAAAAGACGCCGCCCTCGAGCGTCGGTTCCAGCAGGTCTTTGTTGACCAGCCAAGTGTCGATGACACCGTCGCAATTTTGCGGGGCTTAAAAGAGCGCTACGAAATCCACCACGGCGTGCGCATCCAAGATGCCGCCCTCATTGCTGCGGCGATGTTGTCAGACCGGTTCATCACCCAGCGCTTCTTGCCGGACAAGGCCATTGACTTGGTCGATGAAGCCGCGTCGAAACTTCGTATCGAAATTGACTCCATGCCAACCGAGCTCGACGTCATCATCAGAAAAATTCGCCAAGGCCAAATGGAAAAGGTGGCCCTTGAGCTCGAATCGGATCAAGCCTCAAAAGACCGCTTAGCCAAACTCGAAGCCGAACTGGCCGAATGGCAAGAGACCTGCGACGCAATGACGGCGCGCTGGCAGGCCGAGAAGAACCAGATTGACGTGATCTCCACGCGAAAGACCGAACTTGAAGAGCATCGTGTTGATGCGGAGCGCTTGGAGCGTGACGGAGACTTGGCTCAAGCTTCTGCAATTCGCTATGGCGATCTGCCTCGCCTCGAAGCAGAAATTGCTGCGGCCACGCAAGAGCTCGAAGTCTTGCAACGTGACCACCGTTTCTTAAAAGAAGAAGTCGATGCCGAAGACATCGCTGAAGTGGTCAGCCGAACAACTGGCGTTCCAGTGTCGAAATTGCTCGAAGGTGAAGTGGAGAAGTTGCTGCACTTAGAGCAGTTGCTCGGCCAACGAGTGATTGGCCAACAGCCTGCGGTTTCAGCGGTTGCCAATGCGATTCGACGCAGCCGCTCAGGTCTGGCCGATTCGAATCGACCCATTGGTTCGTTGTTGTTCTTAGGCCCAACAGGAGTGGGAAAGACCGAACTTGCTCGAGCGCTGGCCGAGTTTTTGTTCGATGATGAGCGAGCCATGATTCGCATTGACATGAGCGAATACATGGAGCGCCACAGTGTGAGCCGACTCGTTGGTGCGCCCCCTGGCTACATTGGCTTTGAAGAAGGTGGGCAGTTGACTGAAGCCGTTCGCCGCCGCCCGTATGCCGTGGTGTTGCTCGATGAGTTGGAAAAGGCCCACCAAGACGTGTTCAATCTCTTGTTGCAGGTCTTAGAAGATGGTCGCTTAACCGATGGCCAAGGTCGAACGGTCGACTTCACCAATGTGGTGCTCATCATGACGTCGAACTTGGCCGTCGCTCCAGAGCAGTATTTCAAGCCGGAGTTCGTGAACCGAATTGACGAAATCGTTCGTTTTTCACCCTTGTCGCAAGACAATCTTCGCCAGATTATTGATGTGCAGCTAGGGCGGTTGGAAAAGCGGATGGAAGAACGCGGACTTCGCCTTGTCGTCAGCGACGAGGCTGCGACTTACTTGGCCGAGGAGGGCTTTGACCCTGAGTTTGGTGCTCGCCCGCTTCGCCGGGTGTTGCAACGTCGGGTCGAAGACCCACTGGCCATGGCAATCCTCGAAGGCAGATTTGCCTCCGGCGACACGGTCAATGTTGGCCTAGAAGGTGATGAGATCACCTTCAACGCGTAAGCGTTATGCCTTTGGGCCAGTTGATGGCTTGATCAGCGGGGGTGCACCTGCACTCTTGGTGGCCTTGGCCGCACGCTTTTCTTGGAGGGACTTGCCCACCTTCTTCACGTTCTTGTTGGACTTCTGGGACTTATCGGCCATGACGGCTCCTTGGGCTTACGCATCGTCGTAACGTCACGCCGAAGTCGGTGAGGCAAATCTAGTCCGAGGTGCCTGTGGTCAGTGGGCAGAGAACGCAGCTCGTCGCAGACCTTCTGCTACTTGGGCCTTGACCTTTGGTGACGGTTCGCTCAGACGAGTGAGTTGCACCGAGTAGATGTGGTCCTCATAGGAGAACCCGTGGGGATAGGGGCCAACGGCCGATCCCGTGTCGATGCCAACGTCAAAGGTCTCGCCACTCATGGAAAACACGAGGGGAACCGTGGCAGCAATATGTCCAACGCCGGACAGTTCACTGTTCACGAGCAGCACAACATCACCACCAGCACCGAAGCCGCCGTCGTAAGCGAACTCAACCGTGATGACGCATTTCCCAAGCGAAAGGGGTGCAGAAGCTGCGACGCTTGTGTGCTCATGGCCGTAGTAGTTGTAGTGGAAATGGGCAATGCGTTGTGTATCGACATAGATCGCCCAACCGGCCATGTTGCCGCCTTGGGCCACCACTACGCCGTGGCTTTGCTCGGTGACGTCAATCGTTGCCGTTACTCGATACGAACAGTTCTTGAGGTTCAGCACTGAGGGTTCTGGCATGCGCACATGCGCCTTGGTATAGGTCATCTCGGTTGCGTCGCCAAGATTGTGTGGGACGGCCAAGTCCCCAAATCTCGGTGACCCAGGATCGCGAAGGGGATAGACGTTGTTGTCGAGGGCGACGTCATGAAACAGCGCCTTCATGGCTTCTACGCGCTCTGGAAACTGCGCACTCACGTCGACTGCCTGTGAGAAGTCACTTCCGATGTCGTAGAGCTCCCAGTGCTCTTGGTCACCATCGAAAGGAAGCCCTTGAAGGCGAATCCACGGTGGCCTTCCGTGAAAGCAGGCGGCAACAAAGCCGTCGTGGTAGATCGCTCGGTTGCCGAGAATCTCAAAATATTGGGTCTCTCTCGTCGTCGTGGCGTCTGGCGCATCAAAGCTGTAGCGCATCGACGTGCCGTCAATAGGGAGTTGTTCTAGGCCGTTCACATGGGTCGGCGGCGTGATGCCGACCACGTCATAGATCGTGCTGGCAAGGTCAACCACATGGTGGAACTGTGACCGAAGTCCTGATCCACTGATGCCCTTTGGCCACCTGATCCCGAGACCATTTCTGGTGCCTCCAAAGTGCGAGGCCACTTGTTTCATCCATTGAAATGGGGCATCAAGTGCCCACGCCCAGCCAATGTTGTAGTGGTTCTCACAGCGAGCAGAGCCAAAGTCTTCCATGTGGGCGAGCAGCCACTCTGGATCTTCAGGTCGTCCGTTTTGGAAACTTGGGGCCGACCATGCCCCATGCACGGTGCCTTCGGCTGATGCTCCGTTGTCGCCAGTGAGATAGATCACGAGTGTGTTGTCGAGCAGTCCTCGGTCGTCAAGTCCCTCGAGCATCCGATGGACCTGAAAGTCAGTGTGGGCCAAGAATCCGGCAAAGGTCTCCATGAGCCGTGCCGCAACAGGTCGGTAGCGCTCGGGGTAGTCGTCCCAGGCCGGGACGCCATCGGGCCGTGGTGTGAGTTTTGTACCGGTTGGAATGACGCCGAGCTCGAGTTGGCGCTCATAGATTGCTGCTCGCAACACGTCCCAGCCTTCGTCAAAGTGCCCTTTGAACTTATCGATCCACTCCGGTGCGACGTGATGGGGTGCATGGACCGCTGGGGTCGAAAAGTAGGTGAAGAAGGGTTTCGTTGGTGACGACGCCTTGACCCGATCAATCCAGGTGAGGGTTTGATCAACTAAATCTTCGGTCAGGTGGTAGTTCTCATGGCCAACATGGGGCGAGATTGGCGTTGTTTGGTCATAGACCGGCGGCTCATACTGCGAACACTCGGCCCCCAAGATTCCATAGAAGCGTTCAAAGCCCATGCCAGTTGGCCAATGCGTAAACGGTCCAGCGGGGCTTTGTTCCCAACTAGGAGTCAAGTGCCATTTGCCAAAGCAACTCGTGGCATAGCCGTGTTGTTGCAGTACTTCGGCAACCGTCGCTGCTTCTTTGGGAATGGCGCTGTCATAGCCGGGATAGGTATTGGCAATTTCTGGAATGCCGCCCATGTGCACCCGGTGGTGATTGCGTCCGGTCAGAATCGCCGCTCTCGTTGGCGAACACAGAGCCGTCGTGTGGAAGGCGTTGTAGGTGAGGCCTTCACTTGTGACCTTGTTGAGACCCGGCGAAGGAACCGGTC
>CANFJV010000125.1 GCA_947447225.1 Acidimicrobiaceae bacterium | reverse complement strand
TTCGAGTCGACGGCGGTCTCACGATTGCCCCAAGGCTCGGCCCAACCGCGGGCCGAGCCTCAGAGGAACCCAACTAGTAGGTCATCACGCCGGTGTTTTGCGGCAACTTCACATAGTTCGAACTCACCGCAAGTTGGGTTTGTGAGAACGCTTGTGCCTCGTCGTTGCCGACGTAGCCATCGAGGATCCAAACCGGCAGCAACCAGGTCTGTCCATTTTCCAACTGGTAGGTCTGGCAGCGAAGCGTTGCGGTGGTGATGGTGACGATTTGCGGTGGAACCGTGGTGTAGGTCGGGGCAGGATCAACTTGCGCCGGAATCGTCGTGTCCGCAGCGACGCCAGTTGCAACGTCACCCGCGTCCGAAGAAACCCCAGAGGGTGCAATGGCTGCACCAGGCGCCATCACTGCTGGAGCGCTGCTCGTGTCATCTGCACCATCGGTTACCTGAACCGTGCCGGTGGTGTCTGGGTTGTCAATCGTCGTCTCGGTGGCCTCAGGGACTGACGTCGCAGCATCAGGAGCAGGATTCCAAGAAGCTTGCAGCGCAGCAATGGCGTCGGTGGCGGAAATGGTTGGGTAGTTCACCACACCCCCAAGATCCGCCAATACGCCGTTTGCACCCGACAGGCCGTTTCCGTCATAGGTCGCCGACAACCCTTGATCAGTTTCAACACCGTTCACGAGAAGTGGTGCACTGACTTGGACGTTTTGCGCGACGACTTGCTGAACGTCTTGTCCGCCGTACTGGTCGTAGCGGCTTGCCTCCAAGTTGCCCAAGGTACCGAAGTAGCCAATGGCATCAAACAACTCCCGTGCATTGGCCTTGGCCTCGTCATTAGATGGTGCGGGCAAAGCGGCAACGCGCTCGGTGGCAGCAACGTCTGGAGAACTCACGGTCTGCGACGCGGAGTAGGACCAATTCATCATTCCGCCGTTTTCGCTGACATACAGCGTTGCCCCATCGGTTCCCGTCACGGACCAACTACGCGACCAGTCGTTACTCCCATCAACAAGGTCACCATCGAGGTGGAAGATCTTGGCCAAATCCTCAGTGACTTGCTTCACGCTCTTCGAAGTTGCGAGCTGATATGAGCCCGCGGTGTCACCGTTTACGACCAAGTCGGGACTCACGAGGAACGTGTAGTTCGGGTGATAGATCGCCATGCCGCCGACCATGCCTGGAAGGGTTGTCGCCACTCCCGCAACAGCATCAGCAGAGGCCGACATCTTCGCCCCACTTGTGCCACCAAGGGCCAGCATGGGCAGCTCAGGCGCCGCACTTCCAAGTCCGACAATGAGCGCCAACACCGCGGCACCAGAGCCAATGGCTGCAGTGCTTGCGGTCATGGCGTAGCGCGCTCTGCTCCAGATGCCAGGTTGTGGCGCTTGGGCGCTTCGAATCATGCGCTCAAGGGCAAAGGCGTTCGGCGTTACGTCATGAGGAACTGGATTGGCCTTGCTCAGGCGGTCAAGTGGGTCGTTGTTCTTTTCCATGTTGCATCCTTCTTCTCGGTGCTATTTGGTACGTGTCGCAAGAAACGACAAACTTTCCACTTATGAAAGTTGGGCGCGGAGCTTCGCCTTGGCTTTGCTCAAGCGAACCGCAGCAGCGTTCTCGGAAACCTTGAGCGAAACGGCCAACTCCTGTGGCCCCAAGCCTTCCCACGCGGCCAAGAACAGCACTTCTCGCTCTGCTGGCTTCAGCGCGCGCAAGGCTTTTGTCAACGCAAGATCTGCCAACGCTTCATCTTCGGCACTTGTTCGGTCTTCGGCCGGACGCAGTTGCATCTGAAAGGTCCGGCGCCGTCCAGTCTTACGCTGATCATTGGCCAAGCACTTGCGAGCTACACCAAACAGCCACGGACGCTCGAGGCCAACAGGAATGTCGTCAAGTCGCCGCCACGCAACGAGTAAGACGTCGGCCAACACGTCATCGGGACTAGTGCTGCCATCGCCGTGGTGGCGTCGACGCAGATAAGCAAGCACTGCCCCCGAGTGGGTGCGAGCTAGTTCGTCAAATCGCTCGTGTCGTGTCATTGGCACCTTGGTCGTCGTTGCAAAGAGTCTGCTGCTTGTCAGGCTAGATGTCGCGACGTTGGTGTTTCTTTCTCAGTTGGCGGAATCGTCGACAAGAGGCATGCCGGTATGTTGAAGCCATGGATGACGAGGCCCTCTACGACGCTGGCGACTTCGGCTCGTGGATTCAAGCACGCCTCGATCAGGTGGCCTCAAACGACGTCGCGGTTGCTTGTGGCGACTGCACGGCGTGTTGCACCACCTTTGAAGGCATCACCATTGGTCACGACGAAACCGAAACCCTGGCGGCGATTTCGTCGTTCCATTTGCGCGAGGACACGCGCTTTGCCAATGGGGCAAAAATCCTGATCGCGAATCCTGATCGAACCTGCCCCATGCTGGTGCGGGGGAAATGTTCGATTTATCCCGTGCGGCCCCGTGCGTGTCGAGCCTTTGACTGTCGCAGTTTGGCCGCCGCAGACCTCATTGATACTGAAGGACCGGGAGCCGCACTTGGAGCTCGAGCCGACCAATGGGTCTTCACCTATGACGACGAGTCGAAGAAGCGCCAGTTGGCGGTCCTTGATGCGGTTGAGTTCATCCACCGCCACAATGTGGCGTTTCGGTCTCGAGGCTTTACCTACGACCCAACGGTGACCGCCACGCAAGCCATTCGCATTCATGCGTTGTTCCTCGTTGGCAAGCCGACCACCCAAGACGCAGAAGCGAAAGTCTTGGCCGAAGCCATTGGCATTTTGCGGCACTACGCCAATTTGTCGTTCGCGAGTCGCTAGCGACTAGTCAAAAACACAGGTCTTGTTGCCAAAGACCTGAATGCGGTGTTCGGTGTGGAGGCGAATGGCGCGAATGAACACTGCCCGCTCAATGTCGGCCCCTCGACGCACCACATCTTCCACCGTGTCGGCGTGGGTCACTGGCGTCACATCTTGGGCAATGATCGGGCCGGCATCGAGCTCGGCGGTCACATAATGGGCGGTCGCCCCAACCATCTTGACGCCGCGTTCAAATGCTCGTCGGTAGGGGTTCGCCCCAACAAAGGCGGGCAAGAACGAGTGGTGCACATTAATCATGGCGTGGTGATAGCGCTCAGTGAGCCACGCTGGCAAAATCCGCATGTAGCGAGCAAGCACGACGAGATCAGGGCGCAGTTCTTCAACCGCTGCAGCAAAGCGCTGCTCTTGGTCTTCTCGGTCATCGCCGACGGGAACATAAGAAAACGGCAGTCCATAGCGATCAGCCAATGCTTCACCATCGAGTTGGTCGGACACAAGGCCAACGACTTCGCCTTGCAGCTCGCCGAGATCAATGCGTGCGAGCAAGTCGCTGGCGCAGTGGAGTTGGCGTGAGCACGCGACCACAATGCGCTGACGGCGAGCCGGGTCGTGCAGGCTCCAGGTAAACGAGGCCACTGCGGTCTGGCTGCTCAACTGTTCTTCGAGGCGGTCAAGATCAGCGCCGGGGGCAATCTCGATCCGTGCAGCAAAGCGAGAAGAGTCAACGTCGGTGTGTTGACCAAGATCGACAATATTGCCGTTCGCCTCCGCAATGGCCGAAGCGAGCAGTGCGACGAGTCCTGGACGATCGCTTGCATCGACGGTGAGCACAGTTGGACGAGGGTGGGAAGTCACCGCATCATCTTGGTCGAAATTACAAACCTGTTGACACGCGCCCATGCGTTGGCTGACGTCGAGCGAGCACCACACTGAGCACCGCACAGCCAAGGCCAAAGAGGAAGATGAACGTGCCAAAGACAAACACCTGTGGCGGAATACCAATGCGAGTTGCTCCATATACCCACACGGGGAACGGCAACTGACTGCCACTGACGAAGTTCGATGCAACAAAGTCATCAAGCGACAAGGCAAAGGCCATGAGTGCTCCTGCCATGACACCTGGGGTGATCAGCGGCAAGGTCACCAGCCAAAATGTCGTGAGTGGCTTCGCTCCAAGATCACCGGCTGCTTCTTCCAAGCGGCCATCAAAACCGGTCAGTCTGGCCCGCACGGTGACGGTGACATAGGCAATGGAAAACACCGCATGACTGAGCAGCAAGGTCACGAACCCACGAGCAAAGTGCAGTGAGGCAAACAGGCCAAGCAGCGACGCACCCATGACAATTTCCGGGGCGGCGATATTCATGAACAATGTTTGATCAATGAGGCCTTTGCCTTTGAACTGCCGAGGGGAGTACCGCACAAGCGCCAAGGCCAACAAGGTGCCAAGGACGGTGGCGATTGCCGTGGCGGCCACGGCCAAGCGAATCGATAACCAAAACGAATCGGTCAGACCTGGAATCCCGCTCCACTGCTGATACCACTTCGTCGTGAAACCATTCCAGGTGAAACTCACCTGCGGAATGCCACCTTCGACTTGATTGAAGCTGTAGATCACCATGGCCACAATCGGCACAGTGAGATAGCCAATCAGCGCCCATGAATAGGCGCGCAGCCAGCGAACCTTGCGCTGTCTTCTCGGCCTAGGAGGTGCATTCAGATCGAGTGCCATTAGAGATACTCCCCAATGGACTTCGTGCCAACGAGCTTGGCGTAGGCCAAAATCCCAAGCAGCGAGACGCCCATGAGGATGGCGGAAAGGGCCGAACCGCCTGGGTAGTTGGCATTCACCAGAAAGAGATTCTGAATGATGGTGCCAATCATCGTGTTCGAGATTCCACCTAAGACCTGTTGATTGACGTAATCGCCAAGGGCGGGGATGAAGGTCAACAAGAAGGCCGCAAAGATCCCCGGGATGCACAGCGGCAACACCACTTTGACAAAGCGCATCACCTTGCCGGCGTAGAGGTCTGCGCCAGCATCAAGGATGCTTCGATCAATGCGCTCGAGTGACACATACAGCGGCAGTGCAGTGAAGGGAAGGTAGTTATAGGCCATCCCGGCTATCACTGCGGTGGATGTCCCAAGGATGCGGTAGTCCGCACCGACCAAGTGAAGATCGCGCAGCACGGTCAAGACAATGCCGCTGTTCGACAACAAGAACTGCCAAATGATGGTGCGAATGACAAAGGAGATAAAGAACGGCACGAGCAGCATGAGGAGGAAGAAGTTCTTCCTCCGTCCGCTGAAAAAGGCGATGAAGTAGGCAATGGGAAAGGCCAGCAAGAGATCAATGGCCGTTGCAATCCCGGCGTAGCGAAGCGACGTGAAGAACTGATTGTGAAACATCGACCATTCGAGATTGAAGATCGACCAGTTCCACGTCATCTCGCAACTGCCCGTTATTGGACTACAGGTCTCGAGCGACTTCACCAACATGACGACGAGTGGGATCAAAAAGAGCGCAATGAGCCACACCACCGCCGGGAGGGCGAGGAGGTAGGGCACCG
>CANFJV010000124.1 GCA_947447225.1 Acidimicrobiaceae bacterium | reverse complement strand
GTTGGTGAAGGCTGGGACGTGACCGTCCAAGCTGGCGCTGGCGTAGCGGCCAACTATCCCGACGCTGCCTACGTAGATGCGGGAGCGACACTTGCGCAAGGTGCCGAAGCTGCGTTGCAAGGCGCAGCGGTTGTGGCCAAGGTGAATGCTCCGTCAGCAGATGAAGCAGCATTGTTGCCATCTGGTGCAATTGCGATGAGCTTCCTTCAGCCTGGTCAAAGCGAAGAAGCCTTGAAGGTCATGGCAGCTCGAAACGTGACTGCGGTCAGTTTTGACCTGCTTCCTCGGATCTCGCGCGCCCAGTCCATGGACGCACTGAGCTCACAAGCAACGGTGTCTGGCTACCGCGCCGCGTTGGCAGCAGCTGAACACCAGACCAAGTTCTTCCCGCTCATCATGACCGCAGCCGGCACCGTTCCTCCAGCCAAGGTGCTGGTGATGGGCGTTGGGGTGGCTGGCCTTCGAGCCATTGCGACCGCGCGTTCACTTGGTGCAGTGGTGACGGCCTATGACGTGCGTGCCGCGGCCAAAGAAGAAGCCGAGAGCCTCGGGGCAAAGTTCCTTGACCTCGGCGTGTCGGCCGAAGGCACCGGTGGATATGCCCGTGAGTTGACCGCTGACGAACAAGCCGCCCAACAAGCTGCCTTGGCCGCAGAAGTTGCTGCGTCTGATGTCGTCATCACGACGGCTGCGGTGCCTGGTCGCAAAGCCCCAGTTCTCGTCACGACCGCTGCGATTGAGCAAATGGCTCCAGGTGCAGTGGTCATTGACATGGCTGCTGACGGCGGTGGCAACTGTGAGCCAACCGTTGCCGGTGAAGTGGTTCGCGTGAATCACGCCGTGGTCGTTGGACTCACGAACCCACCAAGCCAGATGCCAACGCACGCATCGTTTCTGTTTGCCCGAAACATCTACAACTTGCTTGCGCTTTTTGGTAAGGCTGGCGAAGTCGCTCCTGACTGGAACGACGAGATTGTTCGCGCCACTGCGGTGGTGCGCAACGGTCAAGCCTCAACCGAGGCCATTGCCGCACAACTCGGCATTGCTGTTGCCCCTGCACTCGAATCAGAACAAGAAGGAGGTGCAGCATGACGCTGCACGCAATTCACTCCGCTGCGGCGCACGCAAGTGATGCCCATCACGCAGCAAGCCACCCAATCTTGGCGTCACTCACGGTGTTCATTTTGTCGATCTTCATCGGCATTGAGGTCATCAGTCGGGTGCCGTCACTGCTCCACACGCCACTCATGTCAGGATCAAACGCCATCCACGGCGTCATCTTGGTTGGCGCCATGATCGTGCTTGGCCAAGCCAACAACATGACCGAAAAGGTCCTTGGCTTCTTCGCCGTGTTCCTCGCCACCCTCAACGTGGTTGGTGGATTCGTCGTCACCGACCGCATGCTCGGCATGTTCAAGTCAAAGCCCCAAGCACCAAAGAATGAAGGGGCAAACAAGTGAGTCGCCAAACCATTATTGATGTTGCCTATCTTGTCGCCGCCATCACCTTTGTATTGGCGCTCAAGGGACTCTCGAGTCCAAAGCGTGCCCGACAAGGCACCATTGTCGGCGCTGTTGGTATGGCCGTTGCGGTTGGAGCCACCTTCTTCCACCAAGAAAACGGTGAAGGCCTCAAGAACATTGTGCCCATGGTTATTGCCATGGTGCTCGGTGTCGTCATTGCGGTCCCAATGTCACGGTTCATGAAGATGACGTCAATGCCACAACTCATTGCCATCTTCAACGGTGTGGGTGGTGGTGCAGCAGCACTCGTCGCAATTACTGAGTTCTTGCACCAAGACGTAAAGACCCTGCCGACCTACGTCGTGCTTGAAGTGGTCTTGGGCGTCCTCATTGGTGCAATGTCGTTCTCCGGATCGGCCATTGCCTACGCCAAGCTCCAAGAGCTCATGACCGGCCGTCCAATCACCTACCCGGGCCAGCAGATCATTAACGGCCTTGTCTTCCTTGGCGCTATTGCCTTGGTGGTCGCACTGCTGATTTCGCCAACGAACTTGTTGCTGTGGGTGCTCCTTGGGGTCTCACTCATCGTCGGTATCTCGTTTGTGCTGCCCATTGGTGGCGCTGACGTGCCAGTGCTGATTTCGCTGCTCAACTCCTTCACCGGTTTGGCTGTGGCCGCGTCTGGTTTCACTCTCGACTCGAACGTCTTGATCGTGGCCGGTACGTTGGTCGGCGCCTCGGGAATCTTGCTGACGAAGATGATGAGCCAAGCCATGGGTCGCAGCTTGCCGAACATCATGTTCTCAGCCTTTGGTTCCGCCACCACCGGTGCCGCAGCTGCTGGCGCAGATGACCGCCCAGTGCGCTCAGGCACGCCAGACGACATTGCGGTGATGCTTGCCTATGCCCGCAAGGTCATCATTGTTCCTGGTTACGGACTTGCGGTCGCGCAAGCCCAGCACACCGTGCACGAACTCGCCCAGTCACTACAGTCCCGTGGCATTGAGGTCTTCTATGCGATTCACCCAGTGGCTGGTCGTATGCCGGGCCACATGAACGTGTTGCTCGCTGAAGCCAACGTGCCGTACTCCGAGTTGAAGGAAATGGACGAGGCAAACCCCGAGATGTCAACCGCTGACGTCGTGCTTGTCGTTGGAGCCAACGACACGGTCAACCCAGCGGCCAAGACGTCGCCTGGAAGCCCGATCTACGGCATGCCGATCATCAACGCTGATGAAGCCAAGCAGATCGTGTTCTTGAAGCGATCCATGCGTCCAGGTTTTGCCGGTATCGAGAACGAACTCCTCTACGACCCGAAGACGATCCTGCTCTTTGGTGACGCGAAGGACAGCCTCGGCAAGCTCGTGACGGCAGTCAAGCAGGCTTGAGAAGCAGGTGTCAGTCCACTGTGTTGGTGGATTGTTCATCGAATGCAAAACGCCGGACCCGGATATTCCGGGTCCGGCGTTCTGACTCAGGGCTCAACCTCCAATGTGCCAGCCGCTGCAAATGCGGCAGGTGTATGACTGCTTGCCGTACTTCTTTGCTGCTGTGGCTGCGGCACTTTGAGTGACGTAGTTTCGCTTCGCCGTACCATCGCGCTTGACGTGGCACCGAACGGATCCAAAGGATCTGGTTCCGCTGCTTTTACCGCTATGACGTCGGGGCATTGTGACCTCCCGCAACTTGTACTTTCAGGGACCGATTACTGCATGAGTGCCAATTGCCTTCTGGAACAGGCGCTTTAGGACTTTGCAGAGTAACGGTGATTCGGAATCTCCATCGCGAAAGCTCAAGAATCTCGACTTGAACACTCCATGAAGCACATTCGGCAACCTTCAACAAGGACTGAAGAGCCGTTGGCTTCAGCAGGCACCCTTCAATTTCAGGGTCCTTCTCATTCATCACCAAATATTCTGGTCCGAAGAAGTCGAAATCGTCAGGACCTGGCCTATGTCGCCGAGGGGGTCACCGTTGCCCAGCAATGAGCGCAATGTTGGAATCTTTGAGCTGTTCGGTAGCTGTTTGAGTCGCTTCACCATCATGGCGAAATGCTTTAATCGAACGAGATCCCTCGACCATCGAACCACGACTCCCACGCCCGCCGAACATACGAAGGCAAGAAGAGCTCTGACCAAATCTTCAAAAGTGTCTGGAAATCAATGAACTGGCTGACATCGCCCTCCGAGCCTTCCGTCAACACCAGCTCATAAAGACGATTGCGATCCTTCTCCTTCGTGAGATCAAAAATCAAGGGTGGGTCGGACCACCAAATATGCCGAGGAAGTTGAATTTTTACTTCTGCAATTTCCACTGAAGACTGTTCAAAATTGTCCGGAATCGCCACGGGGCGCGACTCAGGACCAAGGGTGGAACTTCGGGTCGACGCCATGGGAAAAGCATAGATATTGGTTGTGCGACAAACTTGGCGCCTGTCGCCCGTAGCAAGGTGACTCAATCGATAAAGCCAAGGTTTACGGCCTTGCATGTGAGGTTGCCTGAGCTCTTGAAATCTTCTGAGATGTGCCTTGACGGTTGGTGCAGCGGAGCCACCCCTCGTACGCTTGTTACGCGAGGAGATGGAGGAGCCGAACCAATGGACAGCCAGCGAATTGAAGCAGGGCGAGTGATTGATGCTCCGGCAGATGCAATTTTCGCGGTCATCATCGACCCTGCTCTCCACCGCATCATCGATGGATCAGCGATGGTGCAGGGGGCAAAGACGCATGACCTGATCACTGGTGTTGGTCAAACCTTCATCTCGACCATGCATCGCATGGGCCGTGACTACGAGATGATCAATCACGTGGTGGAATTCGAGCCGAGTCGGTGCCTCGCATGGGCGCCGGCTCCAGGTGATCTCGACACCGCTGGCGGCAAGGCAGAGAACATTGGCGTTCCAGCTGGATACCGGTGGGGCTACGAGCTTGAATCGCTCGGGGTACGTCGCACCAAGGTCACGGAGTACTTCGACTGCGGGCCCGGAGGTAACTCCTGGATTACGAACGATGGCGGAGCGTGGATCCAAGGTTCACAGACCATCGCAACCTCAATGGAGCGAACCTTGGAACTGCTCGATGCCTACGTCATAGGTCAGGCAATCGGTTAACGCTTGTCTGACCTAGCGTTTTCGCATGTGCAGAAACATCACCACGCTCCGGGGATTAGAGCCACCAGCGACTGACGAGGAAATCGAAGCGGCCGCTCGCCAATTCGTTCGCAAGATCAGTGGCGTCACGACATCGTCAGCGGCAACGGCAGAGGCCGTCGACCAAGCGGTGCGAGAGATTGCTGCAGTGGCGATGTCGCTCCTGCAGGTACTTCCCCCTCGGCGACAACCGCCGAAATCCGAGCCACCGCTAAGGCGGCTCGCCCGCTAGGACTCACGCGACGAGTTGAGGCTTACGCCCCAGGGTTCTCGAGTGCCTGCATGAGTGAGAACACTGCACCATTTGGGTCGCGAACTGCTGCCATTCGCCCATGTGGGGAATCGCTTGGGCTCATGAGGAGCGCACCGCCATTTGCCGTGACCGCCATCGCGGCCTCGTCGCAGTTAGCCACCCGGATGTAGTTGTTCCAGTACGCCGGCATTGCCGCATGGATGTCGGCGGAGAAGTCCATGATGCCGATCTTTGGTTCGCCATCAACGCTGACTGTTGCATATCGAAACTGGTCAGTGTCACTCACGACGTCGAAGGTCCAGCCAAAGACCTCGCTCAAGAAGGCTTGGGAACCCGAGTAGTCCTTGGCGTAGAGCTCAAACCAGATGGGTGCACCGACCTCGCCGTCAAGTGAGAACCCCGAAAAGGTCTCCGGTTCCCAGAGGCCAAAGGGGCAGCCACTCGGGTCTGTAATCACCGCCATGGTGCCGAGGTCGGCAATGGGAATGGGCCCAGCAAGGACTTGGCCATGAGCGTTCGCCACCGCATCAAGAGTTGCAGCGATGTCATCCACTTGGACGTACATC
>CANFJV010000123.1 GCA_947447225.1 Acidimicrobiaceae bacterium | reverse complement strand
TGGCGTGATGGCGTGTAGCGGTCTCGATAATCGATGGTCGTGTGGAACAGGAATGACCATCAATCGGTGGCAGTCTCGCTGAGAATTCCTCAGGTAGACCGGCGTTGATGGAATCACCTGAAGTAATCTCTGCGAAGGAAGTTCTGGGGTCAGCAGAGATACGCCGGTCCAGTTGAGAGGGAGAAACCCATGCAGAACATTGTTCGAGCCGCTCGTGAGCGCAAGCTTCAAAAGGGCGAAGAGGGTTTCACCCTCATTGAACTGTTGATTGTCATTGTCGTCCTTGGCATCTTGGCCGCAGTGGTGGTCATCTCAGTCGTAGGCCTTACTGGGAAGAGCGCACTTGCTGCCTGTCAAAGCGATGCAAAGTCGGTTGAGAGTGCTTTGGCCGCTTACAACGCTCAAAACTCACCCGGCATTGTTGGCCCACTAGTGGAAACTGTAGTGCCGCATGACGGCATCTACACAGACGTGCGCAACAAGTTAGTAGCCTCAGACCAAAACGCTGAAGGCTACTTGAAGTCATGGCCAAACAACCCTGACCATTACTTTATTGGTGTTGATCTCAACACCGCAGCCGTTGTGGTCTACCCACCACTAGCTAGTGGTGGTGCCGATGTGGACCATGTGGTGCCTTTTGAGCCTTTGCTGGCGGGACAGCCAGATGGTTGCAAGCAACTTCTTGCCGGCTAGTTCGGCTTGAAAATGATCAGAGATTTCAACGAGGGGTCGGCCAACTTGGCCGGCCCCTCGTTCGCGTTTGGGCAATGATGGATAATGTGGAGATTTGCTTGTGACCGACCGCCTCAGTGCAATCGACCCGTGGCTTGAAGTCTTAGTTGGTGCAGGGGCAACCGACTTGCTTCTCGTGAGTGGTTCTGCTCCTCGCTATCGGTTGGCTGGAGAGGTGTATCCCTTAACCGGAGCACCGGTGCTCACGGCGGACGAAATTGAAAATTTTGTTCGTGGCCTTCTTGATCCCACACAACTCAAGATTCTTGAAGAGCAGCGAGATGTTGACTTTGCCTTGACCTGGCGGAACGAGGCGAGACTTCGCGGCAGCGCGTTCACTCAGCAAGGACACATGGCCGTTGCCATGCGCATTATCCCGATGACGGTGCCCACCTTCGAGGCGCTTGCTCTTCCCCCGGTGTTTGAGTACTTGGCGGAACTTCAGCAAGGCCTCGTCTTGGTCACTGGTCCAACGGGAAGTGGAAAGTCGACCACCTTGGCCGCCCTCATCAATCGCATCAACGAGACGCGCCCTGGTGTGATCTTGACGATTGAAGACCCCATTGAATATGTGCATCCGCACCAGCGTTCTGCGGTGTTGCAACGTGAAATTGGTCAAGATGCGCCGAGCTTTGACCGAGCCCTTCGTGCTGCGCTTCGAGAAGACCCAGATGTCCTCCTCGTTGGCGAGATGCGTGATGCCGAGTCTGTTGGCATTGCGATGACTATGGCTGAAACTGGGCACTTGGTGCTCTCCACACTGCACACCAACGACGCGGCACAAACCGTTGATCGCATAATCGACGTGTTTCCGCTTGGTCGTGAAGAGATTGGTCGGACGCAGCTTGCCGCGTCCCTTGCCGCTGTTGTCTCACAACGCTTAGTCAAGCGAGCTGGCGGCGGCCTTGTTGCTGCGTATGAGATTTTGTTGGCCACGCCACCAGTACGAAACCTCATTCGCGAAGGTCGGTCCAACCAGATCTCGAATGTTCTTCGGACGGGCCAGCGCGAGGGGATGTGCACGTTGGAAGCCAGCTTGGCCGCGCTCGTGAGTGCTGGTGTCGTCCTGCTCGATGACGCGCTGAGCGTTTCGAACCGACCCGACGAGGTCACCTCCATCCTTCGACAAGGCGGAGGCATGAAGACCAAGTGAGTCCCACCACCATTGGGGGCCATGACGTCACCGTGGTGGGAGCGGTTCATCCAATCGCTGCAGGGTGGCTGGTTGTTGCGGCAAAGTTGCGGGGAGGGTCGTTTGTGCCAGATCTTCCTCGAGTCATTCCCGATCTTGCTCGAGCGATGGAAGGCCGACCTCGCTTTGATGCTGTGGGCCTCAATGTGGCGGTTGGTGACCCGGCGTTAGCCAAGACTGGCCGGCGTGCATGTGATCTTGCTAATGAAGCGCTGCTCGGCATCAATCCAAAGCGGGCCCGCAAAGTTCAGGCAGACGCTACGGCGAAGGCGCTCATGAAGCAGCGCCGACAAGAGGCGTTGCAAACCATTGGGTCACGACATCAGCGCACGGCGTTTGAATTTCTTCCCGAGCTTTCGTTGTTCCAACTCACGAATGGAGAGAACTCCGAATTGTCGACTCCTTTCGACCTTGACGTGGCGAGCGACGCGCTTTCTTCGCTTCCTGGCGTTGACCGCATTTTGGAGGCGGAACTCGACGGTGTCGGGCGAGAAGATCTCATTCGGGCATCTCTAGGGTTGTGGACGGCTCGTCGGGTGATTGCACGACTGGCGGTGAGAATGCCAGATGACCCAGTGATCGTCGATGGCTTTCGGGTCGAACTCTTGCGTTAAAGCTGGAAGCGAGCCGGCAACAGTGGCGAGAGAAAAATTGCAATGGTTGCTCCAGCAGCCAAGTAGCAACCAAAGGGAAGTGGTTGTTTGGTGCTCATCTTTCCGGTCGCGATGAGGATGAGACTCACCACGAGGCCAAGAAAGCTTGCGGCAAAGTAGCCAACGAGCATGGTTCCAGCGCCAAAGGCTCCGGTCATTAGCCCGAGTACATAGGCAAAGCGAACGTCACCACCGCCGAGTTTGCCCGGAGCCACGATGGCGACGAGTGCAAACGAGCCTCCCCAAAACACCATGCAGCCAAGGGCCACGAGGGCGTGGTGGAGCGAACGGGTGCCGATCGCCGCAATCAGCAGGGCGAAGGCGACAAGGCCGAAATGCCAACGCACGAGTGGTGTTGGTAGCCGCATCGTGTCGACATCAATGATGCCAAGGGCCAGTGCTCCACCGACAAAGATCCAAATTGCTGGCAGGCGAGGATCATGCGCAAACTCACAACTTGCGCCCACAAACAGCACGGCGGTGACGGCCTCGATGATGGGGTATCTGGCAGAAATTGGTGTCGTGCATGTCCGGCACTTGCCGCGAAGCACAAGATAGGAAACAACGGGAACGTTCTCGAGCGGGGTGAGCTGGCGGTCGCAGTTCGGGCAAAAAGAACGTGGTCGAATCACGGAAAGTTCCCGAGGCACTCGGTAGATCACGACGTTGAGAAACGAGCCAACCGACAAACCAAGAACGAGCGAATACCCGGCGAGTACCAGCGTCCAGGTGGTGTCGTCCATGGCGGGAACGTAGCACGACCAAGCAAGGAGAGCGAGGGCGAACAGAGCCGGTAGCATCGCCTTTGTCCCTTGAGGAGGTCTGACGTGGCTGGTGAGTGGTTTGAGAGCATCGCCGTTGCCCAACGGCGAGCAGAAAAGCGTCTTCCGAAGTCGGTCTACGGCGCGCTCATCGCTGGGGCTGAAAAGGGTGTGAGCCTGAAAGACAACACGTCAGCGTTTGACCTCTTGGGCTTGGCGCCACACATGGCCAATCTTCCTCGTGAGCGCAACATGGCAACAACGGTGCTCGGGCAAGACGTTTCAATGCCAGTGCTCATTTCACCTACTGGCGTGCAAGCGGTTGATCCCTATGGTGAAGTCTCCGTTGCCCGTGCTGCGGCAAATCGTGGCATTGCGATGGGCTTAAGTTCCTTTGCCAGCCGATCCATTGAAGAAGTGGCAGCTGTCAACGACAAAGTGTTCTTCCAGATCTATTGGTCAGGCGACAAAGACACGCTGGTGCAGCGGCTGGAGCGAGCGAAAGCTGCAGGGGCCAAAGGCATCATCGTGACCCTTGACTGGTCATTTTCTAATGGGCGCGACTGGGGCAGCCCATGGATCCCAGAGAAGTTGAACCTGAAGACCATGGTGAAGCTTGCTCCTGAAGTACTTGCACGCCCAGGTTGGCTGTGGAGTTTTGTGAAGTCAGGACACTTGCCTGATCTGACCACCCCAAACATGGCCCCCATTGGCACGAAACCTCCAACATTTTTCGGTGCCTATTACGAGTGGATGCAAAGTGACCTCCCAACCTGGGAAGACTTGGCATGGCTTCGCAGTCAATGGGAAGGCCCGTTCATGGTGAAAGGCGTCTGTCGAGTTGATGACGCAAAGCGCGTGGTTGATTGCGGCGCCACCGCACTATCGGTGTCGAACCATGGTGGCAACAACTTGGACTCCACTCCTGCCCCAATTCGATCCCTTCCAGGAATTGTCGGCGCAGTGGGAAGTGACATTGAAGTTCTGCTTGATGGCGGTATTCGTCGCGGCAGTGACGTGGTGAAGGCCGTCGCCCTCGGTGCGAAAGCCGTCATGATCGGCCGAGCGTATTTGTGGGGCCTTGCCGCCAATGGTCAAGCGGGTGTTGAAAATGTGCTGGACGTGCTTCGCGGTGGGATTGACGCCACGATGCTTGGTCTTGGCAAGGCGTCGCTTTCAGAGTTGTGCCCAGAAGATGTGCTCGCTCCAGAGGGATTTTTCCGCACCCTTGGCGAGTAGGTCTTAGCCTCGGCCGTCTTTTATGCGCAGCGAAATGAGTCGTGCGACAAAGTCTTGACCTGCAGGGGTGAGATGAAGGTCACCTTGTCGACACATCCACGTGATCTCGCAGACCTTTGTAACTGACGCAGGACGCTCACCCTCGATGGAGACGGGAAGTGGATCAAGGCCACCACTTGCTGCCGTGACATTGGCGACAAGGGCCAAACCTCGATACGCCGACAGAATTGCCGGGTTGATGTAGGTGGCAATGAGCTCTTGTGCATGGACGGCATCGGCGCGACGAGGTCGTTGGTTAAGCCAGGCAGCAAGTCCAATATTTGGATAGGTAATGCCAATGATGGGAGTTGACGACCCTGCGGTTTGACGAAGTTGCATGACAATTTGTCGCAGCCGGCCCTCAATTACTGGAGCTTGTGTAGAGATGCAGGCATCGAGGTTCGGATCGTTTGCGCATCGAGCGAAGTCATTTGCGCCGAGTGCGACCACGATGGCGCTGATGTGACCCCTGTGTGCGCTGACTGCAGCAATTGCGGCATCAAGTTGTGTTGTGCGATACACCGGCGCATTGTTGGCCTGCGCGCCGGTCGTGCACCCTCGAGTTTCAAGCACCGTCTTTGTGGTGGCCCCACTGCAGCCGAAGTTGAGCACCGATGGAGGCTGTGTTTCATCCAAGAGTGGGGCGAGTCGGTCGACAAATCCATGCAGCGTTGCCGCTCCACTTGGATCGAGGGGCTGATAGCCCGCAACGTAGGAGTCGCCAACGCCAATGAGCACGTCTTGGGTCGCGGTGGTCGTTTTTCCGTGGGTCACGAGGGAAAGGAGAATCACGATGACCGACGCAGCCAACAAGATCAGTCCAATAATCGTCTTCCGCATACGGCTGAGCGTAGGGGGAAATGCTGTTGAGGTTGGGGAAACGTTCGAAGCAGCG
>CANFJV010000122.1 GCA_947447225.1 Acidimicrobiaceae bacterium | reverse complement strand
TCCCATTCGTCACACACGTTGGCGAGAAAGCCTTGGCCACGGGTGGATGCTTCGGTCAGTTTCTCGCCACCTCGGTCGCCGTAGATGCCAATTGCTGACGCCGAAAGAAATGCGGCTGGCGGTGCATCAAGGGCGCGAAGCAGCGAAACGAAATGCGAAGTTGCGTTGATGCGACTGCTCAGAATCTCTTTCTTTCTCGCAGCGGTCCACCGCTTGTCGCCAATGCCAACCCCACAGAGGTTGATCAGTGCGTCGAGTCCCTCGAGTACGTCGCTTGGTCGTGGAGTTTGCGACGTCGGATCCCACGAGAGTTCATTGGCCCGAGTCGCCTCACGCCGAACGAATCGGATGACCTCGTGGCCGTCGTGTTCCAATTTCGCCACGAGGGCTCCACCAATGAGACCGCTTGATCCGGCAATGGCAATTTTCATGATGACGCTCCTCGTGAACCTTCGGCAACAACAAGTGCAATGAATCGAGCAAAGGCATCAGGGTGGGAAAGATGGGCACCGTGACCGGCTTCGGTGATTTTGTCAACGGAGGCAAGCGGAACATTGGTACCAAGCCATTCGACTGCGGCCAAGTGATGCGGAGCGGTCTTTTCAACTCCGGTTCCATAGACCACGGGAATGGACAATTGGGTTGCGTCGAAATTCAACGTGCGAATTGCCGAAAGATCAGTAAGCAGCGCTGGGCCGTCAGCTCGGCGGTCTTGCTGCACGCCTTCAGCCATGCGCTCCCAGGCGTGGTCACCCATCATCCGGCGAAAAAAGCGTTCCGCTTCGTCACCTGGGTCGGTGGCGAGTGGCGGCCACCCACCTTGCCGATGAAAGCCAAGCCATGGCATTGGGGGCTCAAAGGCTCCAATGGCCAAAAAGAGTTCTGGCGAGTGAAGTGCTGCAGCTTGCACCAGTACGCCGCCAAAGCTATGACCAACGGCGATAACGCCAGCACCGCGGTTTGCCGCTCCGGCCATGGCCAAAAGATCATCGAGATGGGCCGAAAAGCCGCCAGCCAAATCCATACCCCGTGAACCTTGGTAACCACGACGGTCATAGGTAATGACGGCATGGCCGTCGAGGCGCATGAGTGACCGACTAAACGACGCCCCCCGGTCGAGCGATCCGTGCACCAACAGCACGGTTGGAAGGTGCAGGTCTGATTCTGGAAAGGTGAGAAAGGTCTTTAGCCCTGGTGGAGTTGCGCGTTCGAGTTGTTGGCGCCAAGGAGATTCGGCGAGGAGAGTATCGGGCACAACTACGACGCTAACGGTGTGTTGTGGCAAAACGAGCGAAGCGGAGGGCTCTACCTGCTTGACTTGGGAGTCATGTCGTCTCCTCATCACGTCATTGTTGACGGTTCCAATCTCGCAACCGAAGGCCGAATGATGCCCAGCCTTGCGCAACTCGATGATTGTGTTCAGGCCTACAAAGCAGAAGATCCAACCGCCACGATCGTGGTGGTGGTTGATGCAACCTTTGGGCACCGAATTGATCCAAGCGAAAAGGCGACCTATGACGAGGCCATTGACCATGGTGAGTTGCTGACCCCGCCAGCTGGCGCAGTAGGACGTGGCGATGGATTCATCTTGAAGATCGCCGAGAAGGTCAATGCCGTCGTGCTGTCAAATGACTCCTTCCAAGAATTCCATGGTGACTACCCCTGGCTGTTTGACGAGGGTCGACTCATTGGCGGAAAGCCAGTACCGACAATTGGTTGGGTCTTTACACCCCGCTCGCCGGTGCGAGGTCCGAAATCACGACAGGCAACGTCCAAGGTGCAAGGTGCCCGCAAGGCAGCATCTCGTGCAATTCCAGCGAAGAAATTGACCGTCACGCTGCCCGATGGAGTGAAGCCCAGTATTGGCGATGTCATCAGTCCGCCCTCGCTCCCAGTTGCACCGAAGACGTCGGAAGCACCAGCACCGAAGAAGCGAGCGGCGAAAAAAGCAGCCTCCACGCTGATCGAACAGCCTGATGCAGAAGGAGAAGCCACGAAAGATCTCGTGCCAACACCGAAGAAGCGAGCGTCGAAAAAAACCGCTCCTCGAGAGGTGGCGACTAGTGCCGCTGCGCCAATGGTCGACGAGCCACGGTTGGAAGCACCAAAGAAGCGTGCGACAAAGAAGGCAAAGACGGTTGATGCAAATGTTGTTGGGGCAGTTGCGACTGATGAAGGGGTTGTTTTTCCTGCAGAGGGCGCAAAAAGTCCGGCCAAGCGACGAACGACGAGAACGGCAAAGGCCACGGTTGGCGAGGCCAAGCCTCAGGTCGTGGTTGTTCCAAAGCGAGGGGCAAAGAAGGCGGTTGATCCCGAACAGACAGCACCAGTGAAAAAGGCAGCGGTCAAAGATGTCGCGCCAAAGAAACAGTCCGCGAAGAAAGATCCAGTTCCCGTCAACGAAGCGATGGGGTTTCTCACCTTTGTCAGCGCACACCCTGTCGATTCAGAAGTCACCGGTACGGTGACGAGCTTCACTTCACATGGCGTCATGGTGACCGTGGTGGTCGAGGGCGAAACGTCGGTGCTTTGTTATGCGCCAACGAAACACCTGAGTGAGCCTCCACCAAACAGTGCGCGTGAAGTCGTGAGCCTTGGCCAGACCACTACGTTTCGCGTTTTGCGTCTTGATGTTCGGCGTCGGGTGGCGGAAGTCACCCTTTCGTCCTGACCGCAGCGCCGTGACTGAGGTCATCACGACTCGAGCGATTTTTGCCGTTCCCATGGCCAGGAGATACCTGCTTGGGTCATGCCTGAGTTGGCTTGGCAATGGACTGGTCATGGGTCTGTTTGTGATTTACCTCCACTCCGTTCGCCACTTTTCGTATACCCAAGCCGATCTCGTCTTAAGCCTGCAGGCCATGTTCAGTTTGATATTCGGCTTCTTGAGTGGTCATTTCATTGACCGTTTTGGACCGAAACCCATTCTTTTGATCGGCATTTTGGTTACGAGTATCGCCACCATTGGCTTCGGTCACGTGGGTTCAGTGGTTTCGGCGAGCATTGCCGCAATTGGATTGGCCCTTGGTGGGGCGTTGACCTGGCCATCTGGGTCAACCATGTTGGCAAGGTTTGTGCCTGAAAGTCACCGCCAGCAATTGTTCGGCCTCAATTTCTTCTTTCTTAACTTGGGGCTTGGCCTCGGGACCTTGGTTTCGGCCTCAGTGGTATCGGAGTCTTCACCGTCAACGTTTGAACTGCTCTATCTCGTTGATGGACTGTCGTTCTTGTTGTTCTTCGCCGTCGTGTGGACCCTCAAGGTTCCCGTCGAGATTGACCACCGAAGTGCGGCAGAACAAGCCGAAAAGCCCGGTTCCTATCGAGAGGTGTTTGCAGAGCGAAGGATCAGGCGCCTCTTGTTTGCCGTACTTTTACTCTTCACGGCAAGCTATGGATCGCTCGAGGCCGGCTTCTCGGCATTTGTCCATGGTGTTGGCCATCAATCGGTTCGTGCGATCGGACCCATTTTCGCGGCAAACACCTTTGCCATTGTTGTTGGGCAACTCCTCGTCCTTCGTCGCATGCAAGGAAAACGACGAACGATGCTCATGCAAGTCGTTGCCTTGCTTTGGGCGCTGTGTTGGCTACTTGTTGCCCTCGGTCCAGGATTAACACGACCACTTGGACTGGTTTGTTTTCTTGCCGGGTCCGTCGTTTTTGCTCTCGGTGAGACCATCTGGTCGCCCATTGTGCCCTCCATCATGAACGCGGTTGCTCCTCCGCATTTACGAGGCCGATTTAACGCGCTCAGCACGATGTTGTTTGGCAGTTCTGCACTGATTGCCCCACTTATTGCTGGTCCCATGCTCGACTCACGCTTTGCCCGAGTCTGGCCACTCGTGTTGGTCATCGTGCTTGTCGTCGGGGCGTTGCTCATTGGCGGCGTGCGCCATCAATTGACGAGTAGTGAAGACGGTATTAGTTCTCCGTAGGCCGCGAGTGCTCAAGGGACGCTCGGATTGACCGAAGTCGCTCAAGTCGAAAGGACTGCTCAAGCGGCGCCTCTTCTCGAGCGCGCGTAGCCAAGTGCTGCTCAATGGGGGCAAGCCATCGAGACGGGCCTCTCCGACGACCTTCGCTTCCTGCAATAGATGTCCGTTCCGCCCAACTGAGATGGAGGGCATCGGTGGCTCGCGTCAAGGCCACATAAAAAAGTCGCTGCTCTTCGGCCAAGGCTTCATGGGTCCGGGCCAATTTGTAGGGAACGATGCCGTCGGCCACACCAATGAGATAGACGGTGTGCCACTCAAGGCCCTTTGCCCGGTGAAAGGTGGACAAGGTGACTTGATCAGCGGTCACTTCGTCATGTTGCATTTGGAGTGTCGTCGGGGTGGAGCTCAAATCGCTCCCTGGGGCAAGTTCTGACCCGGCAAAGCGGTACGGAACCGCGTGTGCATCAAGCGCATTCGCCACCGCCTGCAATTGCGAGTTGGTTCTGGCCAGAATCGCAACTGTTTTGAGTGTGCCGGCAGCGAATTCATTTCGCCAGAGCGCTTCTGCAATTGCTCGGGCCTCGTCGGCGTCAGAGGCGAACCGTGACACCGTTGGTGGACTCCCGCGATCGGCCGCTTCGCTGATGAAGCCGGTTGCGCCAAGTGCGGCATTGGCCGTGTCGACAATGTGACGAGACGAGCGTTTGTTGGAACGCAGATGGACCGTTTGAATGTTTGGGAACCTCCCACTCAAGTCGCTCATGAGTGTTGCGTCAGAACCGTTCCAGCCATAAATCGACTGGTTGGGATCGCCAACAAAGGTGAGATCAGGGTCATCGCCGCAAATTGCCAGGATCAACGCCAACTGTGCAGGGTTCAAGTCTTGGGTCTCATCGAGTGCCACATGGTGAAAACGCCACGCCACCGCTGCCTGAAATTGCGCATTGGTTGAAATCAGTGTTGTTGCATGGCCAAGCAAGTCATCTAAGTCGAGGCGACCTTGTTGGCGCTTCAGCGTTTCGTAGGTAGCAAAGATTTCGCTCACTTGGGCGCGCGCCAGTGGGGCCGGCCGGCCACTTTTTACCGCAGCGTCCTCATAGGTCGACGCCGCAAGTTGGCGAGCTTTGGCCCAGCCAATTTCGGCTTCGATGGACGCAGGGGCGATGCCTGAAACGGAGTGGACCTTCAACGCCTGAGCGATCACTTTGCTTCGATCAATGAGGAGTTCAACCGGTGGGCGACCAATGGCGCTTCGTTGATCATTGAGGAGCCGCAAGGCAACAGAGTGAATGGTGCCGCAGGTGAGATCTCGAACGCCAAGGCGAAACAGGCGATGGCGGAGTTCATCTGCAGCTTTTCGAGAAAAGGTAGCCACCAACGTCTTGCTTGGATCGAGCGTGCCCTCACTGGAGCGATAGGCAGTGCGAAGCGTCAGGACTCTGGTCTTTCCTGATCCGGCACTGGCAATGATGGCGAGTTGGCGCGCAGGGGAGGTAATGGCGTCGAGTTGGGCTTCGGTAGACAGCGCAAGTGCTCGATGAAGCGCGCTCTGAGATGGATCAGCCATGGCCGCAACCTAGCAAGTGGGTCACATTGACTCGGTGGCCAGCAGTTGCG
>CANFJV010000121.1 GCA_947447225.1 Acidimicrobiaceae bacterium | reverse complement strand
GAGCAGTTAGATGGCACCTTGGGGTCAGCCAACTCAGCGCTTTGGTGTCGGGTGCCTGGCCACCAAGAGCCTTCAGCTGGCACCTTGGCCGTATTCGGTGACTTTCTCTCCGGGGCAGTTGCGCAACCACTTGGTCGTCGCATCATGGGCCGAAGCCTCGACAACACCATTCGCATTGTGCAGTTGGAGCCCACCGAATGGGTGCTACTCGACATTCGCATGCATGCGCTCGTTGGTGGCTATGCCCAAGGAACCGCCTTCATGTGGTCTGAGTCAGGAACACTGCTCGCAACTGCGAGCCAGTCCCTGTCGATCAAGTTGTGGCCCGGAGACGTGGCCTAGGCCACGAAGTCTTACCCGCGTGACGATTCACTTCACCGCGATCGTCGCGGTCGCACTGGTGGCCTCAGCGTTCGTGCAGGGCATGAGTGGTGTGGGCTTCTCGCTGATTGCGGCACCGGTGCTGACACAAGCCATCCCAGGTGCAGGCGCCATCGGGCTCGTGAATCTGTTGGCGCTCAGTCAAAACTCCCTCATGCTCTGGCGAGTGGAGGGAGCGATCAAGTGGAACTTGGTGAAGCGCCTCTTGCCGGGACTCATTGGTGGCGTGTGTCTCGGACTCGTGCTCTCGTCGCTCATGGGAGAACCGTGGCGCCCCGTTGTGGTTGCCGCATCATCGCTTTCCTCACTTGGTGTTCTTCTTTGGTGGAAGCCAAGTGGCAAGGGGGTTGGTGCGACGTTGGCTGCTTTTTGGAGTGGGACGGTGAATTCCTACGGAGGCGTCGGCGGCCCACCGCTCGCGTCCTATCTCATTCACTTGGACCTTAGAGACGGCGACTATGTCAGAACCTTGCAGACCTGCTTTGCCTTGCTGAATTTGGCCAGCCTGCCGTTTCTCCGACTACCAAGTGTCTCGGCAATCTGGCTCCTGGCCGCGTTCAGCTGCATTGTGATGGGGACCCTGCTTGGTCGATTTGCCCGTCGGTTCATGAGTGCAACCTCAGCGCGAACAACGACCGAGGTCACGATTGGCCTTGTGGCCACCGTTGCGCTTGGCAAAGCGCTCTTTGCGCTCGTTGGTTAAACCGCTACACCTGCGGCGAAGCATCCGTGGTGGAATTTCGAGCTCGGCGGAGCAAGACTTCATCTCGAGGTCGTGATCTTCGTGCAAGGCGTGCCTCGAGGAGTGCAACCGCTTCGGTTCCACGACCTGCTCGACACAGTGACGAGATGGCGAGGTCAATGGCCACACTGCGCTGGGCGTAGCTTCCGCCAATTGGGGTGAGGTGGTGATGGAGGCCGAGCAGCAGATCAGCTGCGGTGTCATCATCTCCTTGGCAGTAGGCAATGAGGGCGCCAATGAAGTCCTTGAGGGTCGAATTGACCGGTGATGCAGTAGCTGCACCCAAGGTGTTGCGCAGTTCCTCGAGACGAGCAATGTCCCGGGTGAGGGCGAGTCCAAGGCCACAGTGAAAGGCCATGAAGGGGGTTTCGGGACGCGTGAGATCAACGCCCGATGCCTCGAGGACGGCCATTGGGTCGGCCGAAGCAATCGTGAAGTCTTCGACATGGCCTCGAAACAGCAGCGACGCGGTATCAATGAGGGCACGTGGACCGGTCACGATGCGTGGATGAAGCTCACGGTCATACCGGCGTGCGACGCTGTCAACGTCATCGAGGCTGAGTTCATAGAGAGCTGCATGCCACGAGAAGTGACATCGATGCGCGGCATCTTGTCCAGCTGAGGCAATCCAGTCATCAATCCAGCGAAGACCCAACTCGTGTTCACCGGTCTCTAAGTAGACGTGCGCCGCCGCGTGGGCGGCATTGCCACCTCGAGGCTCGGCAGCCAACGAGCGTTCCGCCAAGTCTCGAGCTTCCGCCATTCGACCTTGATCTTGGCGAGCAAAGGCGAGCATGCCGTCATACCACCAGTCGTGTTGGAAGTGCGAGGCCATCTGCTCAAGCGCCACCCACGCATCGTCGGCGACGTCGTAGGCACCGGAGAACGCAATGGTTGGTATCGCAATACTCACGCCAAGGACGTCACGTGGATGGTCGAGGAGATAGGAGAGCAGTGTCGAGTAGTCCCCGGCAACTCGGCGTTCATAGGCGGCAATGAATGCACGCTCGCGAGTTGAGGTGTTGCCGAGGAGCGTGTTCGCTTGGTTGAGATAGTGCGCAGTGTGGTCATCAATCCCAAATTCATGACTGAGGACCGCAAGCGCTGCATATCCAAGGGCAAACTCTGGGTCTACGGCAATGGCGCGAAGTAGTGGTTCTTCCGGGTCGGACTCCAACCGAAGTAGTCGACCGAGTGCGTCGTTATAGAGCTCAGCTGCGTCTTGAGACGTGCTGAGTTGGAGGCCATAGAGATCTACTGGGCGAGCTTTAGCCATGGTGCTTCCTGTGCGGATTGAACTGAAGAAAGATTACGGCTCGCCGTATGGCACGGCGGCGAGGAACAGCGGCACGGACGTCTGAAAGATTTGAAAGGGCTGCTTGGTTCAACGACGATCCCGAGTCAACACCGCAGTCGCCCTTGGGTGCATTGCCGTCGTGGCGAAACTTCTGCCACTAACCACATGTTGGCGTGGCTCGTCATTGAAGCGTTTGCGGAAGAGGACCTCTTGAGAATTTGCTCCTCGCTGCGTGTTGTAAGATTTCAATTCCCATGGGGTCATAGCTCAGTTGGTTAGAGCGCAGCACTGATAATGCTGAGGTCGGAGGTTCGAATCCTCCTGATCCCACCACTGTTCCCCTGATCAGAGGCCATTTCTGAAAATGCCTCTTCGACCTGGAATTGCCGTCGTGCAACATACGTGCAACATCTAAAAACCACCCCTTCAATTTCGAGGCAAAATTTTGCCTGAAAAGTTGGGCCAGGAGAGCTCTCTTCTCTGAAATCGGAAAATGTCGATTTCGTGCAACGAGAAATGCTGAGATCAAATTTCCATGATGGCAAGTTGAATGAAATTGAACGAAATCTCTAGCCCCGAGAGGGTCGGAGAAAGTGTCCGACAGCGTCGGCGGCAATTCGATCTGCCTCACTCGTGGCTCGTGCATAGATATCAAGAGTCATTCGAGATGAGGAGTGACCAAGGCGGTTTTGTGCAGTCTTTACGTCTGCCCCGGAAGCCACGAGTGCTGTCGCCGCCATCGATCGAAGGTCGTGAAAGCGAAGTCCCTCGAGACCCACTTCTTTGCAAGCTGGAAGCCAGTTTCGCTGGCGCCAGTTCGGATAACTGAATGGGGTTCCATGGTCAGTGGAAAAGAGCAGACTCTCGGGCTCTTTCTCAAAGTCTTCGATCAGTTTGGAGAAGTCTTCGGCCATCCAAGATGGAATGCCGAGCATTCGGCTGCCAGCATCTGACTTTGGGGGAGCGAAGCTGCCATCGCGAGTGATCTGTCGATCGACCATGACCGTTCGTCCATCAAGATCAAGTCGGTTGACCGTGAGTCCGGCAACCTCTGACCATCGCATTCCAAGAGTTGCTCCGCACCACATGAAGAGGCCATCAATCGGACCCAGAGCCTCAGAGAGACTTTCGAGTTGATCGGAGGTCAGAATTGGTCGATCGATTTGGCGGATCTTTGGAAGACGAATTCCTCGGCAGGGAGATTTCAGAATCATCTCTGAAGACTCGGCGTAGGAGAAGACTGAACGAAGCGTGGCGTAGTGGCGATGGATCGTGGAGGTTGAGTACTCGCCGACCCAGGTGCCAATCAAGGTTTGAATCGCAGCTGGACGAATAGCTCCGATGCTTTTTTCCCCGAAAATGGGAAGCAAGTGTTGATTCAAGATTCCGAGGTCTCGCTGAACCGATGATGGACGTTTCGAGGCACTTGAGTTCACCCACCTTTCGGCGACCACAGAAAATTGGGTTTCACTGAGATCGGGATTGATCCAACTTCCACGCCGAAGGTCAGTCTCAATGGTGGCGAGGTATGCCAACGCATCGGACTTCGTGTTGAACGTCTTCGGAGCTCGATGTCGCTGTCCTTCGTGCATGTAAGACGCTTGCCAATACCCCGAGGGCAATTTTCTGACAGCTCCAAAGTGGCGACGACCCATCTACCTTCGTTCCTTGTCGAATCGAGAATCTCCAACTACCAGTCGTACTGAGGCGACCTTGCTGCAGTGCTTGCTTGGCGCCTTGCAGAATGGAATTACCTGAGGGATGGTCGACGGTGACGGTCGATGAAAACGTCGAGGTCTGAACTGGCGAAGCGCACGTGTCGACCGACCTTGACGGCGGTGAGTCGTCGCTCTTGCCACAGGCTGCGGACGTGGCGCTCAGAGGTGCCGAGGTAGGCAGCAGCTTCTGCGTAGTTCATGAGGCCAGAGGATGGCTTTAAACCTCGGTGGATGGTGATGAGTTGGTCGTTGCGACTTTCCATGTGGGCTCCTTTGACGTGAGGAGCGCACGTCACCCCTCAATAGGAAGCCAAGAAAAAGGGGGGAATTCGACAAAATAATCTCATGAGCCGAATTCCAACTGCTTGAGGACAAGCAAAGTTGGCCCTAGGGGTGCAGTTGGGATTCAGCTAGGAGTCCAACGGTGGTAGGGAATTATCAGGTGCTGAGGATCGTCAACAGCCTCTCATTTCATGCATCCACACGATGATGTCGATCACGCGCAAGTCGAATGTCCAATCAGGTACGTTTGCCCCTTTGCGAACAGACTGGATACCTACAACGACGTCTGGACTGAGGGGATTCAGGTCCGAATGAAGAACAGACCAGTGGCTTTTCGGCTTTTTGCCACCGGTAAGGAGAAGCCCACGCTTGCGAGTCACATCATCAACAACTGGAAGAAGGCCTGGACGCTTTCTTGAGACCAACTTATTTACACCAACATCGCCCACGCGATCTGGACGATTTTCGAAGAGGATGTTCCAGACAGAGTCAGCTTTCACGAGGTACTTTTCTGCATCTGGTGACCAGATTTCTGCCTTTCGTGGAATGCGGCTCAGCAGGCAGCCAATGTGCAAAGTGCAGTCAGTTGGTGAATTGCAATTCTTCGATGCAGCGTCATCCTGTGAGAAGAACTCGCAGTACTCCTCAAGGATGTTTGACCGAATCATGTGAGGCATGCTGAGCGCAGCAACCCCATACATGTCACTTGCGTTGAACGCATTGTCGTTCCACCAAGGTTCGTCCATTCGGGGATCAAAACAGGCTCCGGTGAAGCCGTGGATGTAGCGAGAAACAAGATCTGTTGAGCATTGGAGGTTTGTCACGTGACCCCTTGGGCATGGGGCCACAACGTCGGTGCCGAAATATTCAGCCAAATCTTTGTACATCGCCATCTTTGTTTTACCTTTCACTCGAAGAAATCGCGCATGGGTAATCTCCTAGGCGCCTCAAGGGGGATCCTAGATCTTGCTAGTGACAATCACAATGAGAGTTGATCTCGTGACGAGACTTCTCTTGTCCTCCGATCTACCGTCATTTGGCAATGAGGACGCATTGTCGACTTCGGGCGGTTCACGTGGCACTTGTGGCCACGGTGCTTGGTCTTGCTGTGCCTGGAAGCGCTGGTGCTGGTCAGCCAGTTCTCTCGGCCACTGATCCAGTCT
>CANFJV010000120.1 GCA_947447225.1 Acidimicrobiaceae bacterium | reverse complement strand
CAAGAGATTGGTGACGACGCGCGGGTCCATTTCGACTTCCACACCGACAATGTCGATGCAGAAGTAGCTCGTTTTGAGCGTCTCGGGGCAACCGTTCTTGAGAAAACTGCCCATTGGGTGGTGCTTTGTGACCCTGCCGGGCTCAAATTCTGTGTGGTTGGTGTCGAGCCAAACGACGAGTCACTCATTGGAGCGGCACTTGTTGGTGGCGACACCGTCACTCAGCCACCCACCGTTGCCACGTTTTTGTGGTTTGACGGGGGCGTGAAAGAAGCCGTTTCGCTGTACCAATCAGTATTTCCCGGCCTGGTTGTCCTCGATGACGGCGGCGACGCCGGATTCAGCGCCACCGTGGTGCTGAATTCCCAGAGAATTGTGCTGTTTAACGGCGGACCAAGCTTCCCGCAGACCGAAGCGGCCTCGATTTCGGTTTCGTGTTCCACGCAAAGCGAGGTTGACCGATTGTGGGAAGCGCTCGGCACCGCAGGCGGCGGAACGCCAGGGCGTTGTGGTTGGTTAAAGGACAAATTCAAGGTGTCGTGGCAGATAGTTCCCGACGGATTGGGCTCGGTGCTTTCCGACCCGGACCCCGTCCGAGCGGGAAAAGCACATGCGGCCATGATGACCATGGGGAAACTTGACCTCGCGGCATTGAAAGCGGCCCAAGAAGCCGAGTAACTCCAGATACGGTGGCGTGATGGATGCTGCAACTGCCCATAATCACGACCACTGGGAACAACTCGCGAGTTTTCATGGCACCGGTGATGACGACTACTACGACTTGGACGCCATTATTTCTGGGGCAAGTCGGATGGGAAAGCCCGAAATTGCCGCCCTTGAGCGGGCAACGGGTGGACGAGGTGTAGCGGGACTTGCGGTGGCTCACGTGCAATCGCACCTTGGTCTCGACTCCATCACGATGGCCCGCGCTGGAGCGCAGGTGACCGCCATTGATTTCTCTGCCACCGCCCTTCAACGCTTGCGCGAGTTGGCCACGAGTTGCGAAGTGGAGATTAGAACGGTCGAATCCGACAGTCGGGACCTTCCAGACTCCCTCACTGCGTCTTTTGACCTCGCCTACGCCACGATTGGGGTGTTGTGCTGGATTGACGACCTTGATGCCTGGATGGCCTCCGTAGCTCGAATCATCAAACCCGGTGGCCAACTCGTGATGGTGGAGTGTCATCCCCTGCTCACCATGATCGACACGGTCAGCCCCCTCATCATGGACTTCCCCTATGGCGGTGGGGACGCCCTTGTGTTCTGTGGAACCGGGACCTATGCCAACCGCGACGCCGACGTGACGTGGACCACGGTCCAGTATCCGCACAATTTGGGGGAAATCGTGACGGCCGGAGTCAGGGCTGGATTCACCCTGTCTTTTCTCGAAGAACACACTGAATGCGACTATGCCATGGGCAAGATTCCCGGCCCCGAAGCCGATGGCTACTGTCGAATTCGCCTCGGGAGCGGCAGTCCACAAGGCGACCCGACCGTTCCTGGCCAACCATTGCCCTTGTTGTTCACCTTGATTGCGACCAAGACCTGACTCGCGCCGGTGATTCTTCTACCTGCTTAGGCTGGCGGTGTGGTTGAAATTGCCGACGTCGACATTCACCAAATTGTGGAGCTCCGTCGGCGTGTCCTTCGAGCCAACGACGAAAGCGCTCAGGTGATCGTGGCGAGCGACCATGAAAAGGGCTGCTTTCACCTCGGCATTACCGAGGACGACTGCGTGGTGGCCTGCGTCTCCGCCTTTGCGTTGCCGTGTCCTGACGTTGCCTCAACGAACTCCTGGCAATTTCGCTTTATGGCCGTTGATGCGTCGCACCAAGGACATGGTCTTGGCCGGGCGCTCATGACTCGCCTGTTGGCCGAACTGAGAGGTCGAGGTGCAGACGTTGCCTGGGCCAACGGTCGAGATACCGCACAAGGCTTCTATGAGGCAATGGGGTTCACCATCGTTGAAGGCTCAGCCCATTTGTCCCCTGAAACCGGACTGCCGCATCATCGCATCTATGTCGCAGTGACAACTGAGGGAGAAACTGTCCATGGGTGACATGGGCAACATGGGACTCGGGCCACTCACCTGGAGTTCTGCGCTTTCGACCTGGCAGATGACCTGGTCGGCACTTGCCGTGCTCCTTGCTGCCAACGCCTATGGCGTGGGTGTCGCAACGCTTCGCCGACGAGGCGTGTCGTGGCCTCGGCGCCGCATTGCGGCTGCTTCGGCTTGTGTGGTGTCTTTTCTCCTCGCGTTTTGCTCTGTTGTTGGTATCTACGACATGACGCTGTTCTCCATGCACATGGTCCAGCACCTTTTGCTGGTGATGGTCGGGGCATTCTTCTTGGCCGCAAGTGCACCAGTTGATCTGTTCATTGCCGCCACTTCTGGGCGACTCCACCACATGGCCGAGCGTGCCGTGTCCTCACGACTTGGGCATCTCCTTGGTCACCCCGCCTTTGGCTTTGTGCTGTATGCCGCGGCAATTCCCGCCTTTCACCTCACCAATTTGTTCAATCTGGCCATGCAGTCCGGGTTCGCCCATTCAGTCGAAGCAGCTGCCTTCATTGTCATTGGCTACTTGTTTTGGCGCCCTGTTGTTGGTGTCGAAGCACGACAGCACCCACTTGCTCCTGGCGTCCGCATGGTCTATTTGCTGTTGGCCGTCCCGGTCGACACCATCACGGGACTCGCACTCGTCATGCAGCAACACACGGACCAACTCTCTTCGTTTGCCACGGGATCAAGGAACTGGGGACCAACGGTGCTTGGCGACATCCACCAAGGTGGCGCCATCATGTGGATCATTGGCGACCTCATCATGATGACGGCACTCATCCCACTTGGCATTGCCTTTGTTCGAGCTGACGCCGAAGAGGCAAAGGTCATCGATGACGCCATCGCGAGCGGCACCTTGCCAAAGCAAGCAACGTCTTCGTGGAAGCCAGTGCCGCGCGAGCACTTCCCAACCGCTGCGCCACCAAGTGGCGAGCCACCCCTTCCACCCACATGACCAGACCAACGACGCGCAACGCGCTTTTGGTCATTGCCTCAATTTGCGCGGTGCTTGGACTTTCCCTCGAGCAGTACTGGTTCTTCGTTGGCACGATGGTCACCTTGTGGTGCGCCTCGTGGATCCGACCGAACTGAAAAGATACGACCGTGACATGTTTTGAGGAGATGAACAGTCCCATTGGTCGACTTCGGATCGTCGTTGACGGCGACGTCGTTACCTACCTCGCCATGGAGGACCAAGCACATCTGCCGAGCGTTACTACGTTTGGCAAGAAGTCAAAAGGTTGTGCAGCGCAAGCAGTTGCTGAACTCGATGCGTACTTTGCTGGAGAGCTCCAGTGTTTTCGTTTTGCCACGAGTGCCCACGGCACTTTGTTCCAACAAGCCGTGTGGAAGGCGCTTTCGAACATTTCTTTTGGGCAGACCTCGACCTATGGCGCAATTGCTCATGCGATTGGCAACCCAAAGGCCGTTCGCGCCGTTGGGAGTGCAATTGGTCACAACCCGCTGTCCATTGTGGTGCCCTGCCACCGCGTCATTGGAGCGAGTGGCAACCTCACTGGCTATGCCGGAGGACTCGATCGCAAACGCTTTCTCCTTCAGCTCGAAGGTGTGAGCGTCGCTGGCTAGTTTGACCCTTCAATAAACGAGACGAGCAGCGCGACGAGTTCTTCTGGCTTGTCTTCTTGGACGAAGTGTCCGCCACCGACAATGGTCGTGTGAGCCTGACCCGCAGTTCCGGGAATGCGCTTGGCAAAAATGCCGTCGGTGCCACGCGAGACCGGATCTTGATCGGAAAAGGCAACCAGGAACGGCTTGTCGAAGTGCTCGAGTTGTTCCCATGCCGCTTCATTGGCGGCTCGCTCTGGGTCTTGCGGGGTTGAGGGCACGAGGGTTGGGAATTGACGGGCGCCTTCTTTGAAGGACTCGTCGGGAAACGGAGCGTCGTAGGCAGCAATCTCTTCAGCCGACAGTTCGCGCACCACCCCACCATTGACAATGCCGCCAATGGGGAACACTGCAGAGGTCTGGCTAAAGCGTTGCCACGCCAAAAACGCCTCGGTCTGACGACCTGTTCCGGTTGGAAGCCCGGTGTTTGACACAACGACTCGTGCGAACTTGTCCTGGTTGGCAGCAACAAGACGAAGCCCAAGCAACCCACCCCAGTCCTGACAGAACAAGGTGATGTTGCGGAGTTGCAGCGCACCAAAGACCACCTCGGTGAGCCACGCGACGTGTCGGGCATAGGTGTAGTCCTCGCGACTAGACGGCTTATCGGACTTTCCAAATCCCACAAGATCCGGCGCGACGACCCGGTAGCCCGCTTCAACAAGACCCGGGATCATGTACCGATACAGATAGGACCAACTTGGCTCGCCATGGAGCAACAACACGGTCGTTGTCGCGTCACGAGGGCCGAGGTCGACCACATGACAGCGAATGGTCTCACCTTCACCTGAAGCAATTTCCACATAGGTCGGTTCGAAGTCGTAGTCGACGAGACCCTCAAAGCGTTCTTCAGGGGTGCGAAGGAGTTTCATGCGTTGACCGCGTCTCGACCCAAGAAACAAAGAAACTGCGTCTGCAGATCAGCACCTTGTGGCGCTTCGATCTTTGAACCAAACAGTCCTGCTCCACGAAGACCGTCGTCGAGCGGGGTCATTTTGGCAAACGCTCCAGCCACGAGGTCGGCATCGAGGACCGGGTCCCCTCCAGTTGCAACAGCGATATCCCACGTGTGGACGAGGGTGTCGTGGAGGATCACCGACGAAACGAGTTGCTTGAGTGGGAGGGGGCCAAAAGGACCGTCGACCATTGTTGAACCGAGTTCTTCGCTCATCGTTGCTTCTTCGACCAGAGCGGCCACATGGGCAAAGCGCGCTGCGGGCGTCGCGCCGTCGAGGTCAGCAGCGGTTGGATGCGTGGCGGCGGCAACCATGAGATAGATCGAAATCACGTGGTCAATACAGTCACTTGCCGTCCAACCTTCGCACGGCGTTGCCGCGGCGAGTTGATCTGGGTTCAGTCCCTGAAGGCGAGCACTGAACCCTTGGTTGACAAGGACGAACTTCTCTGCGGTGGTGGCCATGGTCGAATTCTTTCATGGGAATTGTCAGGTACCGTGACAGTACAACCAGGTTGGCAGTTTGGCTAACAGCGAGGTCCACGAATGCCCCTTCTTCTGACCGGTACTGCTGACGTGGTGCACGGGATCTTGGCGTCAATGCGCTTTGTTGCTACTGCGGGAGCAACGAGGAACTTTGACGGACCTGAGGCCGAACTTGTCATTGCGATGGCAAACATGTTTACGTCAGCTCGACCTCACCTCGAACTCGATCCTGAGTTGCTCGACCGAGATGGTCTGCACACTTCCTCAGACCTCGCACTCGATCGGATTCTGCGCGATCTCCCGTTGGCTCGTGAACGCCACGAAGCAATGGTGGCAGCAACGCTGTGTGCACTCGTTGGACCGAGCTTTGACGAACAAGCAAACCACGCGGTCAAACAACTCGCGGACGCCTTTGGTCTTGACCAAGACATGGCGCAACACATTGAACGGCTTTCTGGTGAAGCAGCGTGTCAAGCTGGCGCGGACCTTCTTCGGCATTTCATTTCGGATCGCTCAGGGGTTGAAGAATCAATCATTCAGGCCCGACTTGATGCCGGACAAGAACCACTAGAGACACCGCACGAAGTCTTTGTCGCCTACGCCGAGCAACT
>CANFJV010000119.1 GCA_947447225.1 Acidimicrobiaceae bacterium | reverse complement strand
AAGCTGGTGTAGAAGGCGCGCAAGGTGACGTTGGAGCACTCGGTGCGCAAGGCCCGCAAGGTGCTGAGGGTGCACAGGGAGCTGAAGGCCCTCAAGGCCCTCAAGGCGCACTGGGTGCTACTGGTGCCGAAGGAGCGCAAGGTGATGTTGGGGCACAAGGTGCTACCGGTGCCCAGGGTGCTACTGGTGCCCAGGGGCCTTCGGGCGCACTGAGCCAAGACTGCAGCGCTCGCTTCCCCGGAGCCAACTTGGCCGGTTGCGATCTCCAAACGCTCGACCTCTCTGGATCTGACCTGAGGGGCGCAAACTTCGCTGGCGCAGCCTTGCATGGTGCCACCCTCGGCAACGTTGATGGTGCGAATTTCGCCTCCGCCGATCTTGACGACGCAACGGTTGGGCGTGCGGTGGGTGGCAACTTCGCTGGCGCACACCTTATTGGCGCAACGTTTTATGGCGCAGAGTTGAGAGGCGCGAACTTCGCGGGGACGTGGTTGAGCGGAGCCTCCTTCCAAAACGCAACGCTCATTGGAGCGAACTTCACGGGAGTCAGTGTCGCTGGAACAAACTTGTCAGGGGCAAACTTCACCGGCGCAAACACGCCCTTCGTCACAGGTACCGGTTATGCCACTTCCTACTCAGGCATCACCTGCCCAGATGGCGGGGGCACCTCAGGCGCCTACATCTGCACGGGCTGGAGTTGAGCCACTGAATGAAGCGCTCCACCCGGTACGCTCATTTACATGCCTAGTTTTGACATTGTCTCTGAAGTAGACCTCCAAGAAGTCAAAAATGCTGTCGACCAAGCAAACCGCGAGGCAACGACCCGTTTTGACTTCAAAAACACTGACTCCACCATTGAGATTGGTGACCTGGAGTTGACCTTGGCGTCAGCCACAGAAGACCGCATTCGTGCGCTCTACCAAGTCTTAGAAGAAAAGCTGGTGAAGCGAGAGGTCTCGCTCAAGTCATTAGAGCCCGGCAAGATCGAAGAAGCAGCCAAAGGCACGGCTCGCCAGAAGATCAAACTCAAAGCTGGTCTCTCCCAAGACGTGGCAAAGCAGATCAACCGATTCATCAAAGAGCAAAACGTGAAGGGCATCTCGTCACAAACGCAAGGTGAGCAAATCCGCGTGACGGGCAAAAAGCGTGATGATCTTCAAGACATCATCAGTGCCTGCAAGGGGAACGACTTTGGCGTGCCCTTGCAGTTCAACAACTTCCGAGACTGAGACTTAGTTCGAAACGTCGGTCTGCTCTTCGGCGGTCAGGTGCTCGTCGAACTCTTCGAGTTCGCCGATGTGGAAGATCTTGTTGAACACCACAAGCTTCAAAATCCAGAAGATACCGAAGGACAAGATGTTGGCTGCTTGCAGCATGACGGTCGTCATCAAGTGACTCGTGCCGTGGCTTTGGGTGTAGTCCTTCACTAAGAACGCACCAATGAGCGAGAACGACGTGCCAAGCGCGGACATGGCCCAAAAGGGCAGCACCTCTTTGCGCAAGTGGCTGCGACCGGACTTACCCCAAGCCCATTTGCGGTTCAAGTAGTAGCTCGGCACCGAGGCCACGGCGTTGCCAATCATGGTTGCCCACACTTGGCCGTGCACCAACTTGAAGCCATAGACAAGGCCAATGGTGATGAATGAAACGACCGTTGAGATCACCGACACCGACGTGAAGCGAATCAGCTTCTTGCCCTCGTGGGTCTTCGACCAAGCAAGCAGTTCTGATGGCCGAGTGGGCAATGACATAGGTGCCACCCTAGTGAAACTGAGGGCCCACGTTGAACCAGATGGACGATTTTCCCTGTTCAGACTTGCACTGCATTGGCCCGTGCGATGCCACCGAAGTAGGTCGCAGAAGGCTTGGGCGTGCGCACAAAGGTGGAACGGTCAACCGCCACGAGACCAAAGGTTGGCTTGTAGCCAAAGACCCATTCAAAGTTGTCGAGCAAGCTCCAACAGAAATAGCCCCGCACATCAATGCCACTTTCAATGGCGTCATGGGTTGAGGCAATGGCACGACCTAAATACTCAATACGGTCCTCATCGTTGTCGGTGCCAATGCCGTTCTCGGTCACATAGACGGGAAGTCCCGTCACTTCAGCCGCACGGCGCACCGTTGCGCCAGTGCACTCAGGGTAAAACTCGTAGCCCATGAGGGTCGTTCGGACTTGAGCGTCGGGCTCAATGACACCTTCTGGGCCAACAATGTGGCGGGTGTAGCACTGCACACCAATGAAGTCATCACCTTGCGTTGCGGCCAAGTAGCGGTCTTCCATATGGCCACGGAATTCGTCACGCTGAGCTTCGCCACCAGGCAGTGCTTGCCAATCAGCCATGGACAAGGTCATGCCAATAGGGAACGATCCCGGACCACTTCGCAGCGCCTCAACGGCCAAACGATGGGCACGGCAAAACGCGTTTGCCACGTTGTCGTAGCGAGCCTTGTCGGCCACTCCCCCAGGTGGAAAGAAGCCAATGCGATAGCCAATGAAGGCCACGATGTTTGGCTCGTTGATGGTGCAGGCCATTGCAATGAGATCACCAAGGTGCGCCGTTGCTTTCGCAACAAAGCGAGCAAACAACTCTGGAGCCTCGTCGAATTCCCAGCCACCAAGGTCGGCCAACCACTGCGGTGTGGTGAAGTGATGGAAGGTGACAACGGGCTTCAGCCCACGGGCATGAGCGGCGATGAGTTGGGCCCGGTAGTGATCAAGTGCAACGGTTGAGAACTCGCCATTTGCTGGCTCAATGCGGCTCCACTCAATGGAGAATCGGTAGGCACCAAGTCCGAGGTCGGCCACGATTTGTTGGTCTTCATCCCAACGGTTCCACGAGTCGCAGGCATCACCAGAAGACTCGACCGTGCCACTTCCTGGCGTGTGCTCAAAGCGCCACCAGTCGTTGTTGGTGTTGCCACCTTCAATTTGGTGGGCCGCAGTTGCGGTGCCCCAGAGGAAGTTGTCAGGAAAGACGTGCGTTTGAGCCATGGGTCGAGATTAGTTCGCAGGTGGTGTTTGACGAGGGTCTTCCCCCTGCGAGAATGAAGGGGTGAGCGCTTCTTTAGATTTTCTCGTTCGTCTGTTAGATCTTGAGCCCATTGAGGTCAACATCTTCCGTGGCATCCAGCCAAAAGAAGAGCGTCAGCGGGTCTTTGGTGGCCAGGTGTTGGCCCAAGCACTGATTGCCGCTGGTCGAACCGTCGACCATGGACACGTCCACTCGCTCCACTCCTACTTCCTGCGCCCTGGCGACCCGAACGTCCCAATCCTTTATGAAGTTGACCGCATTCGTGACGGCAAGAGCTTCACCACTCGACGGGTGGTTGCCATTCAGCACGGACGTGCCATCTTCAACATGCAGACGTCGTTCCATGTCGATGAGCCCGGTTTTGAGCACGAGCGAGAAATGCCTGAGGTTCCACGACCGGAGACCTTGCCGAGCCTGCGTGAGCGTTTGGCCGTTTGGCCAGGCGCACAAGAGGACTATGACGCTCGAGCACATCCAATTGAGCAACGCTTCATCAGCGAGCTTCCATGGATCGACCGCACCATTCGTGAGCCCATTCAGCAACTGTGGCTCCGCTCAGACGGAAAACTTCCCGATGATCCACTGCTTCATGCAGCAGTGGTGACCTATGCAAGTGACATGAGTCTGTTCGACACGATTTTGTCGCCGCACGGCATCAATTGGGATGACCCAGAGTTCATGGGCGCAAGCCTTGACCACTGCATGTGGTTCCACAAAGCATTTCGAGCAGACGACTGGCTTTTGTATGACACCGACTCGCCAGTGGCCGCAGGCGCGCGAGGACTAGCTCGAGGATTCCTCTATGACAGCGAAGGACGCTTAGTTGTCTCCATGGTCCAAGAAGGACTTACCCGGGTGATTGACGCCCGAAAGGCGCATTAACCCCGAAGGTTTGACGGCACGTAGTCACGCACTTCCACACCGGTATACAGCTGGCGTGGACGGGCGATCTTCGCGTCTTGCTCCAACAGTTCCTTGAAGTGCGCGAGCCAACCCGCCATGCGTGGAATGGCAAACAGCACGGTGAACATCTCCATTGGGAAACCCATGGCCTGGTAGATGAGGCCGGAGTAGAAGTCAACGTTCGGGTAGAGGCGACGCGAGACGAAGTAGTCATCGCTCAAGGCCACTTCTTCGAGCTTGAGCGCAATGTCAAGCAGCGGCGACTTGCCGGTCACGGCAAAGACTTCATCAGCGGTCTTCTTGATGATCTTGGCTCGTGGGTCGTAGCTCTTGTAGACGCGGTGACCAAAGCCTTGCAGCACTACTTCGCCACGCTTCACCCGCTCAATGTACGACGGCACGTTCTCAATGGAGCCGATTTCATTCAGCATCTTGATGACGGCTTCATTGGCGCCACCATGACGTGGGCCATACAGCGCAGCAGCAGCAGCTGCTGCTGCTGAGTAGGGATCCGCGTGAGCTGAGCCCACGACTCGCATGGCTGTTGTGCCACAGTTCTGCTCGTGGTCGGCGTGAAGGATGAACAACACGTCAAGCGCCCGGGCAAGCACTGGGTCGGCTTCGTAGCGTGGTTCAGCGACTTTGCGCATCATCGACAAGAAGTTCGACGTGAATGGCAGTGAGTTGTCAGGGTAGACAAACGGCATGCCAACACTGAACCGGTGCGCTGCAGCAGCAAGGGTTGGGGCCTTTGCGATCAAGCGAATGATCTGCTTGTGGAGCGACTCCGCGTTGTCGATGTCCTTCGCGTCGGCGTAGAAGGTCGACAGTGCAGCAATGGCCGAGACCATCATGCCCATGGGGTGGGCGTCGTAATGGAAGCCTTCCAAGAAGCGCTTGCGCACGTTCTCGTGAATGAAGGTGTGGTTCGTGATCTCGTGCGTCCATGCAGCCGCCTGGGCGTCAGTTGGGAGTTCACCGTGAATCAGCAAATAGGCGACTTCTAAGTAGTTGGACTTCTCGGCCAGCTGCTCAATGGGATACCCGCGATAGCGCAGGATGCCTGCTTCGCCATCGAGATAGGTGATCGAGCTCTCACAAGCGGCCGTTGACATGAACGCTGGGTCATAGAACCAGATTCCTGGCATGAGCTTCGACCATGCGGTTGCTGCTACACCTCCGTCAACGATGGGAACTTCAACCGAAGCCCCCGTCCTGTTGTCGGTAATGGTGATCGACTCTGCCACTAGAACGCCCCTCCGTCATGTTCTTCGCAACACTCATCCTACGGCCTTGGCACCACAGGTCTCGCGACCGATTATTGGCGGGCAATCGTGATGGTTCGAATCGACGTGATTGGGCCGGTCTGCGTGCTTCGAGGGGGCGGCAAGATGGTGACGACGAGGCGGTAGTGGTCACCAGGTTTCACCTTGAAGGTCCGGCGACTCACCGCTTCACTCGTGGCGGCCTCAATGCGCACATGTGCGGTTGCTTGTTTGGAGACTCCGTTGTCGAGTCCGAGCAAGGTGATGACAAGGGCCACCGGTGCTTCATCGACATTGCCGTGGTTGGCAATGACGACGCCCACCCCAATTGACGTTGTCGGCAGCAACACGATGTTGGTTCCCGTGCTTTGCAAAGGAAGCGCCGAAGGCGTAACGGAAATGGCCGAAATGGCGAGATTGTGCTGCGCAGCCAAACTTGGTGAACTCGCAAGACGACTGAGAAAGGTGGCTTGGCCTTGTGGGGTCAAACTGGCCCGAAAGTCGTCCCATTTGGCCTTGGCGAGTTGCGCCTTGGCTGGTCCACGCCACAGTGCTGCTCTTGCTTT
>CANFJV010000118.1 GCA_947447225.1 Acidimicrobiaceae bacterium | reverse complement strand
TACTTCGCCCTCGACGGCACCGACCACGCCAACCACAAAGAACAGGCATCGATGATCCGCCGCTACATCATCTGGCGAAACGCCAATGCCAAGGACAAAGCCTTACGAGAATTGGTCAAGCGCGCAAACGTTGCCTGACGCGGCACTAGATTGGGTCACCTTGGTGGCGTGCGAGAGCGGCCCAATCGGACAGCCTGCAAAGCTGTAAAACCCCCGGTTCAAATCCGGGCGCCACCTCCAAGAGGAGTTGATCTGGTCGCAGTTCTTGCGGCCAGATCCTTCTCCTGTCACACCCCACCTGCGAGGATGGAGCCGTGACCACTCCATGGCAATTCGGAACACTCCTCGGTTTTGACTTAGAAACCACTGGCATCGACCGCTACAACGACGTCCCAGTGTCGTATGCGCTGGTGGAATTTAACGGCGGGAAGCGAGTGAGCGGAGCTTCTCGCATTGTGAACCCAGGAAGACCCATCCCGGCAGAGGCAATGGCAGTGCACGGCATCACCGATGAACGCGCACAAGCCGAAGGCCAGCCACTCGATGAGGCGATCGCCGAAATCGTGGCTGCACTCGTGGCGGCCACCCGAGATGAAATTCCCATCGTCGGGTCAAACCTTCCCTACGACCTCTCCATGGTTGAAGCCTGTGCGCAGCGACTGCTCGGCTTCGGACTGCTCGATGCTGGATTTAATGCTCCCGTGATAGACGTGCTTGTGATTGACAAGACCTATGCGAAATTTCGCAAGGGTAAGAAGAAGCTCGACGTACTCTGCGAGGTCTACGGCATCACCATTGAAGGCGCTCACGATGCCGCAGTTGATGCAACTGCTGCTGTGGAGGTCGCACTGGCCCAAGTGGCGATGTATGCCGACGCAAGAAATCATCGCGGTGAGGGAACCTTGCCGCTTCTTGATCAGTTGAGCGTGAGGGAGCTTCATAGCCTCCAAGCACAGTGGCATCGGACCTGGGCGGAAGGCTTCACGAAATTTCTCTCAGAGAAAAATCTGAAGCCACTTTCACCAGATGAATTTGTCTGGCCGATTTCCACACCAGACGCCAAATAGGTTTGTTCCGCTCTCGAGTTGCCACGCTGGCGACCGAAAGGGTGAAAGGCCACTGCTAAGGTGTGAGCGCAAGGGCGGTTGGCTCAGTCTGGCAGAGCACTTCCTCGACACGGAAGGGGTCACAGGTTCAAATCCTGTACCGCCCACCAACAGTAGAGACGACACCGAGCATTGCTCGGTGTTTTGTCATTTGTCGGTGTCGTTGCTCGAGATGCCAATCGCCGACGCGCAGTGTCGATCCTTCCAAACTTGAAGCGCAAGGGCAGTTGATGGAGTCACGAGATATCCCGCATCGTGGCGCCATGCGCTGCCACCGGTTGCATGCACAAACGTTGTCGCCCAGTCAATGGGCTGCGCACGAAGAACAAGTGACTGGAGCGCCTTCAGTCGATACGGCGTTGTCACCGGAGCAATGTGGACCACAATGCGTGGCTCTTCGAGATCCATCAATTCATTCGCGAGTTCAATGAGCTGCTCGCGCTTCGCGTAGTAGTTGGCCGCCCAGGCAAGATCATTGAACGTTGCTGCTCCTGGTTCGCCGAGATAGGGAGTGAGATCTGCAAGCGCTCGGCCCTGTGCGCCATGATCCATGAACTGTCCAGCGAGCAACTGTTCAGTGGCCAAGATGGCCATGGTTTCAAGTTGATGGGTTTTCGTCGACACCAACTCGCCGAGACGTCGGCGGAACGCTGGACTCGGTGGCGCAAGTTCGGGTTCGGAAAGCATTCTTGGCAGTGCCGTGATTGCCGCTGCTTGTCGTGCGGATCGTTCTAGTTCACTGTCGCGCTTGCCTTGGTGTTTGAGGTGGTTGTCAAGTTTCCCCGCTCGTTCATGAACCTGGGTGAAAAACGCCGACGTGAACGCAAGGGCAAATCGATTCGTTGGTGCGGCAAGTTCAGCCAAGTCGTAGATCGCCATGCGGGCGCGGATGGCACTTGGCCACGAGGCAACAGGGGCGTCGAGCGCTTCGGTCAGCGACGACCACAACGCCATTGCGTCAATCACTTCTGGCGTCATCGTTGCTGCCGCGCACCAAAAGCACGGCACGCCGCCTTTCGTGGGGCAGGTCGCTAAGTGGCCAGATCTGCACACGGTGGCAACTTCCTCACAGGAGGTGGCGCCTTCGAGTTCGCCGAGAAGTGCCGTAAATGCTTTCGTGAGGGAAAAGGTGGTCACGTGATGTACAACGCTTCAATGTCACGCCCGGTGGGAAGTCGAGCGTCTCGGTCAAAAACCCCACAAATGAGACGAGAGCCCTTTGGAGCAGCCGCTGGCCAAGGCGTCCATCCGTCGGTCAAGACAATGATGACCGTTGGCGGATCACTCAGGCTGCTCAGCGCTTCAATGCCAACCGTCAGATCCGTTCCGCCGCCACCAAGGAGCGAAATGGTCGAAGTGGGGGTGAGCGACACGGGAAGGGAAGCCTCGGCATCGCACGAAACGAGCGTGAGCGTTCGAATTCGAGCGGAACGCAAGATGCCGGCCACTTCAGAGGCTGCCTGATTGAGCAGGCGCTGGTCCATTGATGCTGAGGTGTCGAACACAATGCCGACATTGGCTCCTCGCCGGTGCGCGCCGGGGAATAAAAAACTTGCGTCATTTCGGCGGTTTGGGCGATCCCATGAGTGTCGACGTTGGCCAGATTTCGACACGCTTGGAACAAGCAGGCGACGAAGAAGTGTCTGCCATGGTGCTTTTGGTGGAGTAACCATGAGCGCAGTGCGAAGGCTGTGTGCACCGAGCGAACTTCGGCGCAACCGAGATAAGACGTCATGGCGGATGCGGACAAGGTCTGCAGGTCCAAGCGCATCAGCTGCTGCTTCATCTAGTTCATCTGAGCCAGCCCCACCCGCACCCGACCCGCATCGACAGGGCATGCCACGGTCTTCGAGATTGAACAGTTCTTGGTAGTAGTACTCCTCGCTCTTGCCCCTTGCGAGGTTGAAGTGCTCAGGAAGCAGTGGGGAGGGGAGGGGAAGGTTCTGCGCAATGAGATCATCGTTGATGGCCAAATCGGCAGCGATGTTCCAATTCACTTGCAAGTGCCGTGGGACCTGCAACGACTCCCCGCGTTCGCTGTGTCGACGCAGTAAGTGATGCACTTCGTGGATGAGTACACCGGCGCACTGTTCAATGGACCACTTTGAAAACTGCGCAGGGTCGAGATAGACCCGACCAAAACGATCAATGGCAAAGGTGCCAAGACCATCGCTTCGCACTGCAATGAGGGAGAACACGGCGCTGGCGAGATAGGGCTGAAAGATGATCGCTTGGAGGCGCATCTTTCGATATATGGCTGCATCATCGGGAGCCAACTGGCGACCTGGCGGCAGCCTCATTCGGTCGACAGCTGGTTAAAGGTTGAGGCGAACACCTTGATCGATGATGGTGGCACGAACTTGTTGCCGCCGAGCGAAAGCAGGATTTGGCCAAACAGGGCAGCAAGGTCTTCCATATCGGCGTCAACAAACGCGTGAACGAGAACCCAGGCGGCATCCCAGCGCTGCTGTGTCAATTCTTCTTTCAGACAGCGCTCCAGGCTGTGGATGACTTCTAATAACTGGTCGCCACCTACTGCTGGAACAAAATCTTCTGGACGCGACAGCAACGCTTCGGGATCGATCAAGTTTGCGTGCTTGGCGAAGTTCAAGAACTCCGTGGCCGCACCTTCACCAATGGCACCTTTGACCAAATCAAACTGCGTGGACTTGCTTGCCTTGGCCGCTTCGCTTGCGGCTAACACTGTGATCGCCATTTCCCATGAACGCGGACTCGGCCAAGGGCCGCCCTGTTCGGTGGTGAGCGCGGGCAGTGCATGGAGCATTGAAGGCTTGCGTTCAATGAAGGTGGCCAAAATGCCAGCCCAAATCGCTCGCTCACGAGAAATACAGTCAGGGATAGCCAGCGGCGCTGCTGGCGCCCAGCCGCTGCGCACTCCTCGGACAAAGACACGAGCGGAGGCCTCGTGGTAGAGGTGGACGAGCCGATTGGCCATTGGCGGGCTCAAGTCGACCCCAGCGGCGGCAGAATTTGGAGGATTCGCCGCACACACGATGGAAACCGTGTCCGGCAACTTCACATCGCCAACGACTCGCTCATTGACTATCCGCAACATCGCAGCCTGCACGCTCGGGTCGACGGTGGTTAGCTCATCGAGAAACAAAATGGTGTTCGGCTTCGCCACACACTCAAGCACCCAGTCGCGCGGCATCGTGCGAACTCGGTCGCCATCGCGCACTGGAAGGCCAACGAGATCCGCCGCCTCATAGAGGGATCCAATGATGGTGTGAACTGGCCGTCCTAGCGAACTCCCAACAGCTTCAACGATCGCTGTTTTTCCAATACCAGGAAGCCCCCAAATGATGGCGGGGGTGTTGGTGGAAAGGCACAGTGCCAGCGCGTGTTCGATCTGATCCATTTGTTCTCCTCGTGGGGGAGCAGAACGTAGTCGAACAGACGTTCGTTGTCACGCGTCATTCAAATGTGGCAATTGAGCAGGAATTTTGCTGCCGTGGTGGAGAGAGAAGTTGGTGGCCTTCGCTAGCGACCGTGCACTCGAGCCCATTGGGCCACGGATTCGACCCCAGGGCCACTTAAGCCTCTCGTGGCATTTGGTCGTGCGGTGATTGCCATGGCGAGATCAAGTGATTTCCCACTCACTTGTGGGCCACGACCAGCTCTCCAATTGGCATCGGTCGCGACAAAGGTGACATTTGGAAGTGGTGCAGCCACAAATTCAAGAAGTGCGGTATCAGAAGCCAAGAAGTCCAAGAGGGGAGCGAAGTCAAATTCCATCGGTGGCAGCGCAATACTGAGCGGTCGACAAACGTCAACGGTATGAATCACCGTGTCGGTGAGACGGGGGACCACCAGTTTTTCAGGAAGTTTCTCGGTGTTCGAAATGAGTGACGCGTAGCGCTTGAGAAGTTGGTCCGATGAGGCAAGGCCAACCTCTTTGGCAAGGGCCAATTGTGCCTGTGGCCGATTTCGTCGATGCCGGGCAATTGAAAGACCACGCTTGAGCGGTGGGGTCGAAAGTTGAACGACAAGATGAGCCAGGACATGGTGGACGTCAAAGTCTCGACAGAGCGAGCCATTAGAAAATTGTTCATCTCCCAATTCTGAAAGAAGCGCCAGCAACTGGTGCTGCTGTTGTCGGAGCACGAGATCAAGGTCCATTACTGCACGTTACTGATGCGTCGTGTGGGAAGAAATTTCAACCAGTACTTGTGAGCATCCTGAGCGGAAACCGTTTGAGCCTGCTCACTTCGGTGCAACTGAGTACATTGGAGGAGGCACTTCTCTGCGGGTGCTGCACTGGAGTGTTGCTATGGGGCGGGGTCTGAAAGCAGTTCAACGCCGTTCAGGCGTCATGGCTGCGGTCGTGTTGGCAAGTTTCGTCATCATTGTTCCAGGATCTACGTCTGAAGCGAGTCCTGTTCGGGTTCAGCACAGCGTTGCACTGCCAAAGGGCGCTCGGGTCGTAGGTCCGTTGGCCAAATCGACCCACCTTGACCTCACGGCCACGCTTTCGTCAGTAAATGAGCCGCAACTTCAAGCATTCGTGGCAAACGTCACCAATCCAGCTTCGCCGCAGTATCGACACTTCCTCACGACTAAGGAGTTTCGCCAACGCTTTGGTGCCAAGGCTGCGGTCGTCTCTTCAGTGAAGGCTGCACTCAAGGCAAAGGGATTTTCAAAGATCGCGCTCGCGCCCAATGGGTTATCAATCAAGTTC
>CANFJV010000117.1 GCA_947447225.1 Acidimicrobiaceae bacterium | reverse complement strand
GGACTCGACCATTGCACACCGCAAGTTGCCGGGTAGACCCATGTTCACCATGAACACCACAGGAGAGGGACAAAAGAGATGAACGATCTCGACCGCCAAGACCCATCACATCACCATCGCGGTGCTTTCAACACCACAAGCGCCGAAGTCCTTCGCGGTGCGCATGGAACCGGCAGATCGGTGCGCCTCATTCCATTCGTCGCAGTCATGGCCGTCATTGAAGTGCTCGACGTCATTTTGACGTTTCGTCTCCACGAGTTCAACAATCATGGAAGCGTCATTCAGCGCTTGGCCGACGACGTAAGCCGCGTTGGAAACGGACTCTTCTTGTTCTTCCTGGTTGCGTCAGTCGTCGTGCTGTTCTTGTCGAGAGAAAAGACCCCTCGGTTTGTGCTCCCCATGCTGACGGTGTATCTATCCGTGGCATCACTGAACGTGCTGTTCAATATCGCAACGATGTTCGTTGAACCGTTGAGCATGCACCAAAGTCAGATCAATCCATTGATTGACCTTCTCTTGGTCTTCAGTTCAGTAACGCTCATCTTCTCGCTTTGGTACGAGCTCATTGACGTCACCTCGCCATTCCAAGCAATCGATTTCCCACATCGTGGCGGCGAGGGCGAACTCCCCATCCGGTGGTTCGACTATCTCGTGATTGCCTTCTACTCAAATTCGACCTTTGGGCCAACCACCGAAACCATCAGGAGCCGGCGAATTCAATTCTTGATGATGGTGCAGGTTTCTCTTGCACTCATGGTGCTCGTCGTTCTTGTCGCCCGAATCGTGAAAGCAAGCTAAGTCATTCCATCTTCGGCCGTCGACGTCAACGATCTCGGGACGCACTGCAACACAGCCATATCCGCCGAACGTTCGACGGACATGGCTGCATGTCGCTCAGACTTCGCCTTCAATCACCCGTGGAGGGTTTGGCAACAAGTCGGCAAGACGATCGTGGACAAATCCGCCAGCAAGAAAAGTTGAGGCTTCAGCTGCTTCTTTTGAGGTGAAGATTGCCATCGAGGCACCCTCGCCATCACCAGAGTCAATGAAGTGATAGCTCACAAAGCCATCATGTTGCTTCAAGATCTCTTGAAACTCATTCCTCGACACGTCAGCAATGGTCTGACCGTGTTGCTTTTCATAGGTGTACAGCCGGATGATTCCGAACATAGGTTTCGCCTCTGGTTGGGGAGCACAAGGCTCCGGGTGCGCTGAACACTACGCACGATTTCAAGGCTTCCGAAAACCGCAAACCTTGCGATATGTACTGGTGCCCCCGGCAGGAATCGAACCTGCGCACACGGTTTAGGAAACCGATGCTCTATCCCCTGAGCTACGGGAGCATTGCCTCTGTGGTGCCACATTGGAGCCGAGTTGCTTCAACATTTCCGACAAGAAGTACTTCAAAGGGTAGCGGACGTTGAGCAAAGGGTTCTGAGCAGCACTTGGAGCTTCCGAGCGGAGATCTCACGGAACTGACCGTGGCGCGTGCTCGGCCACGCCCCGCAATGTCTGGGGCATGGCCGAGTACGTTTTCTCAGCAGAGTCGAGACACCTTACGGGTCAGTGCCGCTACACCGCCTTTTTTGTTGCCGTCAACGACCATGGACTCGCCCCAGCATGGTTCACTGCCGACACAGAGAACGAGTAGGAATTGACTGTCTTGGTGTTGAAGTAGGTAAACGAACGCCCAGTAAGTCCAGTTGCAACCTGGCGCCATGGTCCAGCGTTCGTCTTCACTCTCACGGTGTAGGTCACGCTGTCACCACCAACGTTCGCCGGTGTTGACCACGTAACGACAATGAGGCCATGACGGGCCGTCAGCACTGGCTTTGCCGGCGCAGTTGCCACTACTGCCGTGGCAACGATTGATGTGGTTGGCGACCACGCACTCGAGCCAGCAATATTGGCTGCAACGATAACGAAGGTGTAGGTGTTGGTTGCTCGAGAACCACCAAAGGTGTAACTCGGATTCGTCAATCCCGTTGCAACGGTCCTCCACAGGCCCTCATTGGTCCGCTCGCCAACGATGTAGGTCACCGGCGCACCACCGGAGTTACTTGATGGGCTCCAGGTGAGTGAAATGGAACCATGATTATCGGTCAACACTGGTGCACCAGGGGCCGACGGTGCGACTGGGCTGGCTCTGAGCCAGCTAAAGGCCGACAGTGGACCTGACCCTGCGGTATTGGTGGCTCGGACCTTAAAGGCATACGTGTTGTAGCCACTGGTGCCTTGGTAGGTGAATGACGTTCCAGTCAGACCCGAAGTTGTTTGGGTGAACGCACCACCGTTGGTCGACACGGAAACGCTGTAGGTCACTGCCGCCCCACCGGTGTTGCTTGGAGGGGTCCAGGTGAGACCAAAGGAGCCGTGGTTATCGGTCAACACTGGAGCACCAGGTGCACTCGGAATCGTTGCCGCTACAGAAAAACTCTGCGATGCGCCATCTGCGGCCGAGTAGCTGGCGCCCTGCGTGACATGTGCGACCAGCGTGCAGGTGCCAACACCGACGTAGCTGACCGTTCCTTGAGCCACCGAGCAGATGTCGGTGGTTGAACTGGTCACTGAGGTTTCGCCATCACCGGTGGTTGAAAAAAACCGGGGTGAACGATGCACCATAGGTACCCGATGTCGGAATGTTTGAGATCGAAACTGATGATGGCGTTAACGGCGAGGCCAACTCCCCAATGTTGGTGACTTTCACAATCACGTGGCTGCCCGTGTTGTTAATGAAGAGACTTCCGGTGGCGTCGAGCGCCAAGCCAGTTGGTCGATCCAGGTTTGATGCCAATGGATCACCTGCAGTTGGCGATCCACCATTGCCGGTGCCAACGACGATCGACAAGTTGCCACTCGTATCAAGTTTTGACACGACGTTGTTTTCTTGATCGGAAAGAAACACATTTCCCGCTCCGTCAACTGCCAAGAAAGTTGGACGATACAAAAAGGAACTGGTTGCAGGACCGGCAGTTTCGGTGCCGTATTCAATTCCCGGAGCGGTGTAGCAAAAATACGAGCCGTAGCAAATCTGATGGTCTGGGTCTTTTTTGCCCGCAACAATTGAGAGGTCTCCAGAGGTGTCTACCTTTGCGATGACATGACTGGTCTTATCGGCAATGTAGAGATTGCCGGTGGAATCAACTGCCACACCACTGGGGTTCCTGAAGGGCGAAGACGTCGCCGGGCCTTGCGCTGGATAGCCATAATTTCCAGAGCCAGCAACGACGGAAAGTGTTCCATTCGAACTCACGCGGACAACCACCCTGCTTGAGTCGTCAACCACGTAGAGGTTGCCCGATGCGTCGACGGCAAGTGCTCCGGGATTTTTGAACGGTGATTGGGTGGCAGGTCCAGGGACAGGTGAATCTTCGACTCCGACGATGCCGGCGTAGACGGAGAGTGTTCCTTGAGCGGTGATTTTCTCCACCACGCGATTCTCGGCATCACTGACAAAGATGTTGCCCGAATGGTCGACAACAATGCCATTGAGATTTTTCAAGTCCGAGGACAGCGCTGGTCCCTCGGTTGGCGTTCCACGATCACCCGTTCCTGCAACAATTGTGAGGTTGCCACTGGTGTCAACCTTCTCGATGACGTGTGCATTGTCATCAGCGATGTAGAGATTTCCCGAATCATCGGAAGCGATAGCTTCGCCGCCAAAGAGCGGTGAGTCGGTTGCGGGACCAGGCGCCGGGAGACCCTGTGTGCCATTTCCCGCAACGATCGAAAGCTCTGGACTTTGCGTTGTCGCACCGGCCGGCGAAGGCAGCGCTACTGCGCCCATTGCAATGACGCAAGATCCCAGCAAGGTGCTGGCGACCCTCGCCACCTTTTGGGGCAACTTTGGAATTGGGACTTGTTTCACGGCTACGCCTCCTCGGCTCCGGTTTTGGCAACAGACGGAAAATTACCACATCGTGGTAAACATATCTACGTTGAAGAAAAGAATTCTTTGCTGACGAATTTTGATGGACAATGAGAACGAGATTCGTTCGAAGCCTTGGGTCTAGCCTGACTCCGTGCCAAGCAACGAAGGAGGTGAACCCCACATGGAAAAGCGGGCCTACGTTCCCCGAGCTGAAGGCAGAGTTCTGCTCGTCAACGCGACCATTGATCTCCTGCGGGAGTTTCCCTTTGATGAAGTCACGGTCCGACGGATTGCGGAGCGAGCCAATCTGAACACCAAAGCGATTTTGAACATCTTTGGTTCTCAACAAGACCTGTTCATTGAAGTCACTCGTGAACTCGGAGCTCGATTCGCCGACATCTTGACGCCATTGCCGGAAAGTGAAATCCAAGTCGGCCTTCCGGTCCAAGGTGACTTTGTCCTGCGGACGAAGCTCGTGTCGTGGCTCATTGGTCAAGGCGTAACTCCTGAAACCTTTGTCCTCGACCCGAGTCTCAACGTCACCGCAACGCTTCAAGCTCGCCAAATGCAAGCCGGCCTCTCGGAAAATGCAGCCCGATTCTTTGCTGAGCTCATGAGATATCTCGCCGAAGGCTTTGTGATGTTCTCCGGCACCCATGAAACACAAGAAGGCGATTTGGAACTCGCAGCGAGGTTCTTGGAAAGAGTTCGGGCCGATCTTCCCCGTTTGACCGAAGGACTCTGGAGTGAGGCCGAAGCAACGAAGGCAGATTGACATTGGTGGAGGTAGCGATCCGTCTCGGCGAACCTGACCCCATCGATCCAACACAGTAAACACCCTCACCAAGGTTCAATGACTTTCGATCGACAACACCGTCGACTAGCCATTAAGCCAAGAAACTGCTGCAGCGCATTTGAATGACCATGCGATCAGAGCAGTTCGTCCTGATTGAGCTCATGGCGATTTCTCAAGCAGTTGCCCCACCGAGAGTTCCCCTTCAGCCGTCGTGTTATCAGTGGAGGCTCAGCCACCTGAGATCATTCCGGGCCTAAAGCGCCGGTGGGAGCCGCACACCAATTGCTCGTAGTATCGGGATATGGCGGAGTCAAATGACGAAGCAACACCAACGCCGTTTTCTCGTGAACTTGGCGACTGGCTCGGATCCAACGAGCCCAAGACGTTGGCCGGCCTCGGTGGAGTCTTCGGTGAGCGAGCCATCGCTGTAGCGGTCCTGCTCCTCATGTTCCCTGCTGCGCTGCCGCTGCCGACTGGTGGCGTGACCCACGTGCTCGAGATCATCGCCATCATCGTGGCGGCCGAGATGGTGATCGGTCTCACCACCATCTGGCTCCCAGTTCGGTGGCGAAACCGAGAGCTCGGTGGATCAATGACGGGCAAGGCCCTCCCCTTCGTGGTCCGGAGAGTGACCTGGGCTGAGCGGTATTCGAAGCCCCGTGGGTCAATTCTTCTGCGACAACGGTGGTTCAACCGCATTCTCGGAGCGGGCCTGATCGGCCTCGCCGTTGGTGCCCTGTTGGCACCGCCGTTCTCTGGTCTTGACACCCTGCCCGCACTCGGAGCGGTCGGCATCACGCTCGGCATCATCCTCGGGGATCTGCTTGTGGTTGGAGTGAGTGCACTCATTGGAGTGTCCGGCATCGTTGCCACACTCCTGCTCGGCGCAGCGGTGATCGACTTCTTCAGGTCAATCTTCTCTTGACCGGCCAATCATTTTCGGCAGCGTCTCGAAAAGAACTCCGCTTTCGGTGGCAGTTGGTGCCAACGAGCAGCGAATGAACTTCCGACCAACTCTTCGGCCCTGAGCCTGACAACGGCCTTCACTCATTTGACCCGCAAGGGTGCGGCGGCGTTGCCGAGGAAAAACCATGGCGAGCTAGTCGCTAAATGGCGTCCAGAATGCGTCGAGGATCTCACTAACGGTC
>CANFJV010000116.1 GCA_947447225.1 Acidimicrobiaceae bacterium | reverse complement strand
TGACATTGGCATGATCAATCCGACCGGTGAAGAAGTCAGCCTCTACCTGAAGCGCCATTGCGAAGATCTCGCAGAGCTCTTCGGACAAGGCTCGAGCTGCGAGGTAGTAGGACCACATCGCTTGATGAAATTCTTCATCAGGCCAGAGATTTGGCGCGAAAGCGGGATCGCCAGGATTCTTGTTCGCTCGGTCTTCAGCTCCCATGACGAAACCTTCAACGAGATCCGCGGGGGCAAGTTGCTGCAATGTGGCGGCAAAGCCCTCACTTCGGCGTCTGGTCCAACCTCGATATGCCCCATCAGTTGGGACCATTTGCTCTTTGATGGCAGTGTCGAGTGGGAAGAATGCCGACATTGCGGCAAGGGCATCGCTTCGAAGCTTGGCTGAAATTCCATGTCCAATCACTTGGAGAAAACCCGTCGACACGGCTTCCCCAACGAGATCGGCGACGCGTTGGCGGCCTCGAAGCGACCCTTCGAACCACGGTGAAAGGTCGACCACTGGAGCACGTGAAGGCGTCGGCATTTCCAACGCGCCGTTCTTGTCGCCATCAGAAGAAGTGGTGTTCGTCACCATGGATGCACCTTACCGAGCAGCAACCAAGTACCTCGAAGACACTGTGGTGAATTGACCGTTACGGTAGAACGTCGCTGAGGTGACTCGACAAGAAGAAAAGAGCTTCTGGTTCACTCGCCACAAAGAATGGATCAGTGTGGCAACCATTTGGAAACACCACCGTCGTCGCACTCGGCGCCACCTTGGCAAACGCCACTACCCCCGGATGAAACGGATCGTCAACGCCCGACGTCACGAAAACGGGTAGTCCTTCCAGCGCTCCTGCATGGGTCACTGCGTTGTAGGCAGCAAATTCGTTGGCATTTGTGTACGCATCGGCGTTCACGCTCTGTGCTTCTGAGTACTCGGTCCAAATGGCTGGACTAATCGCCGCTACTGCTCGAGCGAGTTTCGGATGGTGTTCGGCCAGAGCAATTGCCCCGTAGCCGCCCATTGATATCCCCATGAGCGCAATGCCATGTTCGTTACCTCCAAGCCCCTTTTCTTGGCAGAGTGGAATGAGTTCACTGACCACCATGGCCATGGGGTCATCATCTGGGTGGGGATGCCAGTAGCCGTTGCCGCCATCGACTGTCACGAGAGCCATTGGCACCTTCGTGTTGAGCCGTGTCGAATCTTGTGGATCAGTGATCGCCAAAAGCTGCGCCGGGCTCATTGCTTTGATGGCCGTTTCGTGCGTCCCACCATCGCCATGCAGCATGACGACAAGCGGCAACGCATCGCCAGGGGCAAACCCTGGTGGCCACGCAATGGTGTAGCCAACCTCGCGACCTCGAGCAGAGGAGAAAAACTGACCCGAGATCATTGGTCCAAGCGGAGCGAACCGCACTGCAGGAGTTTTGACCGAGCACGCACCATCGAGGGAATCAAGCGTTGCCTTTCCTGGCAACACTCCACGCTCAACGAGTTGAACAGCCACGACGCCGGCAGCCAAGATCGCCCCTACTCCGCTCAACGAGACCGTGAGTATCTTTCGACGCGACCAGCCAGGCGATGCGGTGCTGCCGCCATCTGCTCCTTCGCCTTCTAAAGCTGCAGCGTCATCATCCATTGCTCAAGTCTCACAGCACTGGTGATCGAGTGCGCAGAAACCAACGCAGGCTTACGCGAACGCCTCAACGCGAACGGCCAGTTGTCCTGGAGGCTCCGCAACGCTTGCATCTCGAAGGACGTGCCGTTGGCCCGAGCAGCAATTGCCACTGCGACAACGGCCTCTGACGAACTACTTGTTGCAGTTGAGTGTTGCGGGTCGTTTAGGAAAAGTTGAGACCCGAGAACTCGCCCGACTCTCGCCAAGCCTTGATGTAGGCGAAATAGCCAATAGCGCCAGTTGGATAGTTCCCCATGGTCCGCAGTTGACGCGCATCTGGACCTTTGCCTTCGTTGTTGTAGTAGCCCGGGGTGCAGTCGGGACTGTTCATGACCGTGCCGGCGGCCATTTCATACTGCGCTACCCACGCATCGACGGCCTCGGGTATGGGCTCAACAACCGAGGCGCCGGTGCTTCGGACGTGCTCAATCACGGTGGCAAGAACTCGTGAGCTCTCGACGTGGTTGTGGGTGATGTTTGAAATCAAATTGGCCGCTTGGCTGGGCTGCATCACAAAGAGATTGGGAAAGTCCACCACGTGGAGACCATGGAGGGTTTCCATCCCATTGGACCACTTGTCGGTTAAGGTAAGCCCATTTCGACCCACTATCTCAAAGCCGGTGCGTCGGGTGAGTTCAGTGCCCACTTCAAACCCTGAGGCAAAAATCAACACATCGAGTTCGTAGTGCACGCCCTCAACCCATACGCCGGTCTCATCAATGCGCTCCACCCCTCGACCGTTGGTGTCGACCAAATGGACCGAAGGGAGGTTGTACGTGTCGAGATACTCGTCGTGAAAGCAAGGTCGCTTGCAGAGCTGGCGATACCACGCCTTTAGGGCCTCTGCGGTGTCAGGGTCGGCAACCACCTGTTCCACCCGAGCACGGATTTCCTCCATCTTCTCGTCATCACAGGCCTCATACGCACTGCGCATGATCTCTGCGGTGAAGTTCCCCTTTGCTTCTGCGATCACCCGGTCTCTGATGCGCGTAGAGATATCTGTCCAACCATCTTTGACGTAGTCCACGTCGGCAAAGCCCATGTTTTGCAAGGTGCAGAAGTTGAGCAACCATTCTTCCTGCCAACCCGGACCAAGGCCGCCCACGTGCTCTGGGGTAAGGGGGTGATTGTTGCGAACATCGACACTTGATGGCGTGCGTTGGAAGACAAAAAGCTGTGCTGCATCACGACCCAAGTGGGGCACGCACTGAATGGCAGTGGCCCCAGTACCAATGATGCCCACTCGCTTGTCGTGCAGCCTCGTCATTGGCTCCATGGGCCCACCACCGGTAACCGAGTAGTCCCAACGACTGGTGTGAAAGACCGCACCGGCGAAACGCTCAATTCCCGAAATGCCCGGAAGCTTTGGTCGGTGCAGTGGACCGGTTCCGGTAATCACAAAACGTGCTCGCAGTTCGTCACCTCGGTGAGTAGTGACGATCCACCGCTGATCGCTTTCGTCGAAGGTCGCTCCGCTCACGTGCGTGGAAAAGAGGGCCTGGTCATAGAGGTGGTAGTGATGCGCAATACGTTGGGCGTGGGCGTAAATCTCCAGAGCCAAGACGTACTTGTGCGTAGGCAGGTAGTTGGTTTCTTCCAACAAGGGGAGATAGATCATGGCCGCGGTGTCGCACATTGCCCCTGGGTAGCGATTCCAGTACCACACGCCCCCGACATCGCCACCACCTTCAATAATGGTGATGTCCTCAATGCCCACGTCGCGCAGGCGTGCTCCAGCAGTCAGTCCGGCAAAACCTCCGCCAATAATGACCACTTCGCAGTCGCGCCGTATGGACTCACGGGGAACTACTGGGGTGTAGGGGTCGTCAAGAAAATGGGCGTAACGCCCGGTCGGCTCGACGTACTGCTCGTTGGCATCGGGACGAATGCGTTTGTCGCGCTCTTGTTGATACTTGCGACGGAGAAACTCAGTATCAACGGCCATAGGAGAGTTTCCTTAATTTCATGGCATTGCGCTCAACGCCCCACCAACTCCCAAACGCAAAAATCGCGGTGAGCAACACCGTTGCGCCGAGATAGACCGCCAGACCTCGATGTTGGACACCAAAGTCGACCAGTAACTGCTCAATGGGGAATGCGTAGAGGTAGATGCCGTAAGAGTAGTCATTGGTCTTTCCAACAGATTGCAGTGGGAGATGGGCTCCGAGCCACAGCAGCGGATAGGCAAGCAAGGGAGCAGCGATGACCGAACTGGTGAGCGAGAACGCTGGAACAAAGGCGCCAACCGGCAAGAACAAACTACCGACGAACAAAGCGACGCACCCAAGCGCTATCCACCCTGATTCGATGACGACGTCGTTGAAACGGTAGAGAAGGCAGCCAGCCAAAAATGCAGGAACTACTTGAGCAGCCAACATGACATCAACATTTTCTCCCACGTTGAAATGCCCGTTGAACTGGGGCACGCAAACAATGACACTCACGCTGAGCCACGCGAGTATCGACAGCACAAGCAGGATTCGACGGTGTTTCAAGATCCCACAAACTGCAAACACTGCCACCATCAAATAGCAGAGAAACTCGAAGTAGATCGTCCAGAGAGAACCGTTCCAACCCCAAATCCCATTCACAGGATCCAAGCTGTCAGTAATCCCCGGCTGGTGGATCGTGAGCAAAGCGTTCCGCAATACATACCCAGTCGGGCCTTCCTCGACTCCGAGAAAATCCGAGTACGAACTTCCAGTACTTGGCCCATCGCACAGGTGCCGCCAGCCAACGAACGCCAGTACAAAGGCGGTGACGATCAGGCAAACCCAAAACCCTGGAACAATTCGCACCACTCGAAGCCACAGATACCTCGGCAGGTTGTTCCGAAGTGCACTCGCCGCAATGAGGTAGCCACTGAGGGCGAAGAATCCGTCAACGGCAAGGGTTCCGTAAGTTGTCCGACTCAAGATTTCCCCGCTCGCAAATCCTCCAAGTTTCAGTGCGTGCGAAACCAGCACCACGAGGGCAAAGAACAATCTGAGAGCGTTGAGCGAATTACGGCTTGGATCAAGTGCCTCGGACAAGGTGGAAGGGCGAGACGTTCCAATCACGCCAATACTCTTGCACCGACCACATGGTCAAGGTTTCACGAGCAGCGTTGACCAAGGGGACTGCTCAGGGGAAGAGGGACTTACGATCAAGTTTCGTTACAGGCCCCTCGCAGCTGCAGCACAAACAAGCCAAGATGACAACCACTTCAGGGGACATCAACAAGTGATGCAAACATGACCTCGGCTAGGAGTTAACGAATTCCTCAAGGGGTCCGTAGTCGCCGCGATCAGCCGATCGCAGCGCATTGAGGTATCCCTGCCGCACGTGCTCAATTCTTTGAGTTCCGGCTCTTGCCCCCCAAGTGAACGGAGGCTGACCGAGCGCTTCCATGAGCAAGTCAGCTGCTTGGCGACCATGTCGACCGTTTCCGTTCGTGAACGGGTGAATCCACACGAGGCGGTGATGAAACCGAACAGTGGCTGTGAGTGGCGGTTCGTGTTGCGCCCAGATCTTTGCGTCGCTCACGAGATCTCGCATACTGGTCGCAATCTGCCCGGGATCAATGCCAATGGACATTTCTCGCTGTCGATACTGGCCAGCCCACCTCCAAACGTCTCCAAACATCACCTTGTGCAGGTTCCGCAAGTACTGATCATCAAGCAGCGCGTTGACCTTCGGCACTCGCAAGGTTCGCCGTGCCCGCAAAATGTTGTCCTGTTCGACCTCGTTGAGTTCGCCACGTGTGGTGATGTAGCTGAGCTTGAGTCCCCATCGGTCGTCATCTCCAAGCGGCGTGTGGCCGTCTCCGATGGGGAGAATTGGTTCACGAGGTGAGATCAAGGGAGTTTCCTCGAGTTGGGCTCTGCCCAGAGGTTTCGCTGATCAATGAGCTGCTCGGCGAGCTCGTTCACTTTCGCGTCATCAATTCCTGGTTCAGATGCCTGATTTTCGAGCGCCATTGAGTGCCGGACACCGTTCACCTCAGCCCGAGCCTTCAGGTGTGCCTGCTGCAACACCATGTTCTCGAGGGGCTCGTTTGGTATGAACACGTAGCGCAACTGACAATTGAGTGCGTGGGCCGCGCGCTCAAGGGTGTCGAGGCGGATGGATCCCAACTCCTCTAATCGTTCAATCTGACTAATGCGAGATTGGGTG
>CANFJV010000115.1 GCA_947447225.1 Acidimicrobiaceae bacterium | reverse complement strand
GGACACGCTGAAATGCGCCGACCATAGGTTGCAATGTCGAGGTAATTGAAGGCATCAATGCGTGTCCACGGCGTCGGTGAAACCGACCAGGGCCGCACCCAATGCGGTGACGCAATGGTGACCACGCATCGAACAAGGAAGAACACTCCGACGGGTGGAAGCCATGTCCACCCCCACTGCGAAGCGCTCCTTGACGGGGCCGAAGGCGCTTGCGATGTTGTCACTTCGTCGTCCACGGCGCTCCTCCCGCAACTGTTTTAGCCTGCCCAACCCTGCTCGGACGGCCACAACTCGTGGCGTTGCGAGGCAATTAGCCGTTTCGCTTCGGACGGCGGGGGAAGAATCCACTCGTCGTAGCGACGTAGTCCTCGTAGCCTTCGCGGGTCTTCTGCAACTTCGCCTCGAGCATGGGCTTTCCCGATACCGAGGTCAACAAATACGTCATCGCGAGTGGTGACGCAATGCTGAGCGCGCCCCAGCCAGTTGACGCGGCAATGACAAAAATTCCCCACCACACCACGGCATCACCGAAGTAGTTGGGGTGACGTGTCGTTGCCCAAAGGCCAGTACGCAGTGTCGTCCCACGGTTTTCTTGATTGGCTAAAAACTTCCGGAGCTGAAAGTCGGCCACCGATTCAAAGCAGATGCCGACCACCATCAAGACTGCGCCGACCATCATCAAGGGCAAGAACGACTGGTGGGCGAACGCAATGAACTGCAATGGAATCGAGATGAAAAAGAGCAGCACCATTTGGAAGCCGTAGATCATCTTGAGGGCATAGAGCGTTTCGTTCTTTCCTTTGGCTCCTCGCAGGATGCGGGTGTAGCGGGGGTCTTCACCGGCTCCACGCTGACGGAGCGCCAAGTAGCCAGAGAGACGAAGCGACCAGACCGCCACAGCACAAAGCGCAACAAGTCGAGTCGTCGAGGCGGTGCTTCCACTGAACCATGGGTCGACACTGTTCGCACTCATGGTCCGTGCCGCAAGAAATGACTCAAGCGCGACCACAAGAAAACCCGATCCCCAGAACACGTCGATGACGGCATGGCGATGGACAATCCGACTCACCAAGAAGGCAAAAAGCAGCCAAAGCACTGCGGCGCCAAGCGCCAAGGGGAGGTTAAGTGCAAATGATGACCAAGCCATGTCTGTGGTCTATCAGCCTTCGGCCGACATGTCGCCTACCTGCGAGTTTGGAAATTTGCTCAAGCGTGGCTAGGTTGCCTCTATGGCAGATGTGATGTTCGGAACCAATGGCTGGTGTTTTCTCACCAATCACAGTCACGTGCTGCTCGCCATTCACCGAAACCCTGAGATTCGTCTCAAGGACTTGGCTGCCCAAGTTGGCATCACTCCAAGGGCAACGCAACGACTGATTCGTGATCTCGAAAAGGCCGGCGTGGTCTCCAAAGAGCGCATTGGTCGCAACAACCGGTACTTGGTCAATCCGGCGGCGAAGCTGTCACACCAGCTTGAAGCCGGCCACTCGCTCGGTGAACTTCTCGCGCTGCTTGACGCGTAACCTTTGACCATGTCGAATGCGCAGCCATCAATGGTGCTGCCCGAACAATTTCGACCTTCGGTCCTGCCAACTGATCGCTTGCTTGAGTCTGGGAAAGCCATTCCCGCGATTCGCAGTGAACTCCGCCGAATTCCTAATGGAAAAAATGCAGTGTCGGTGATCATGGTCTACGGATGGACCGCGGTTATTGCCATTTCTGCCGTTGGAATCTCTACCTGGTGGAGCTGGCTTCTTGGCGTTGTCCTCATGGGACCGATGCATGCCCGTTTTGCCATCCTCATGCATGAATCGGCCCACAAGCTCTTGTTCTCCAATCGGCGAGCGAACGACCTCATTGGCAAGTGGGTCATTGCCGGGCCGGCACTGGTCCCGATTGCGCTCTATCGGCGCAGCCACTTTGCCCACCACCGAGAAGAGTTCGGGCCTGAAGAACCTGACATTGCCTTCTACAAGGGCTACCCAACAACAACGGCTGCACTGCGGCGGCGCCTCTTCCGAGACGCCATTGGCATCTCGGGTGTAAAAAACTTGACCCCACTGTTCAAGGCACTGAAAACCGCACCGGGTCGAAAAATTGCCGGTCCAATTCTTTTGGTGCAGGCCGTCATGGTCGTTGCGTTTTGGGCGGTAACCGGGTCGCCGTTTGCGTATCTTGGCCTTTGGCTCTTGCCCTGGCTGACACAGTGGCGAGTGCTCAATCGCCTGCGGGCGATTGCCGAACACGGTGGCCTCATCGCAAGTAGCGATCGTAGAGCGACTACTCACGATGTCACCCAACACCTGATTGCTCGATTTTGGTTTGTCCCCTACAACACCGGTTGGCATCTCGCCCACCATGTCGATATGGGAATTCCATTCCGTAATCTGCCTCGCTACTACCAAGAATTGAAAGCAGCCGGTTACATCACCAGTGGCCTCACCTACCCGTCGTATCTCGCACTATGGCGAGCGGAAACCTCGGCGACAGTAGAACCGAACGGCATCTCCGATGCCGCCTAAACCACAAAGAAAGACGTGAAACCCATGGCTCGACTCCTTCTGACCGGCGCGTCAAGTGGTATTGGTGAAGCGGCAGCGCTGCTGCTCGCTGCAGACTTTGACGTGACTGCGACCGTTCGCAGTGAAGTTGCTCGTGACGCACTCCTCGCCAAAGCGGCCGAGGCGGAGGTGACCCTTGCCGTCGAGTTGGTTGACGTCACACACCGTGACGCAGTAACTGCGCTCATTGCCAAACTTGACCAAGAGGGGGGCATTGATGTGCTCGTCCACAACGCCGGAACGGGCTATGTCGGCACGCTTGAGCAATTGAGTGAGGACTTGTTGCGAGAAGCGATGGAAGTGAACTTCTTTGGTGCCGCCCATGTCATCAAGTCCGTACTTTCAGCAATGCGTCAACGTGGTGCTGGCCGCATTGTTGCCGTGTCCTCTGTTGGTGGAGTGGTCGGGCAACCCTTTAACGATGCGTATTGTGCAGCCAAATTTGCCCTTGAGGGTCTTTGCGAGAGTCTGGCGCCCGTTGCCGCCACCGTCGGCATTTCGTTGTCACTCGTTGAACCCGGTCCCGTTGCCACCAACTTCATGGCCAACTTGCAAGGTTTGGGTGATGTTCTGTCTGGCGACCCAGATGACCCTTACGCCTCGGCAAAGGCGAACTACCTCGCTCGCTTGAGCACGCCAGAACGACTGAGCGGGATGCAAACCTCAGGAGATATTGCCGCCGTCATTGCCAAGATCCTTGCGGCGGAGTCGCCGGCACTTCGCTACCAAACAAGCACCTGGTCCGAAGCGTTCGTTGCAACCAAAATGAGTGACCTGAGTGGAGCAACCACCCTCGCCATGACGGGCAGCTGGGTGAACGACTAGTTCCCTACCCTGCCGTCATCCCGCCATCGGCAGGAACGAGCGCACCGGTGAGCGCACTTGAGGCTTCACTGGCTAGAAAACAAATGACCTCTGCGACTTCACGTGGCTCCAAGAGTCGACCGGTCAAGTGGTGCTCCGCGAAGTCTTCGACACTGTCAAGGTCATAAAACCCGGCACAAGCTTCAAGTAGCAGTGTCCGTGTTGACCCAGGTAGCACTGCATTGGCCGTTACCCCACTTTTTCCAAGGTCTGCGGCCAAACTCTTCACATACCCAGCAACCGCATGTTTTGACGCCGTATACGCGGCCAAGCGGTCGTGTCCTTTGACCGCGGCAGAAGACGCAAGTGCAATAAAGCGCGAGGTGCGTGGTTCGTGGTTCGCAAGCAGTGCTGGAATTGCTGCTTGTGCACTTCGGTGCACGCCAAGGACGTTCACCTCAAAGTTGATATTGAACTGTTCGGTGTCATGTTCCCACGCAGCATGACCACCAGTTGCCACACCAGCAGCGGCAACGACAACGTCGAGACGGCCAAATCGGTCTTTGGCCAGCGCAACGGCTTCGTGCTGGTCGGCAAGGAGCCGAACATCGCCCGACAGCGTGGCCACGCTGTCCCCGAATGCTTCGCGGAGTCGGTGCAAGTCTTCTTCCGTGCTGAGTGGGTAGGTAAGGCCCGGAATCTGGCCGGGAGCATCGAGCACCACTACGCCATAGCCACGAGCAACGAGTGCGGAGACCGTTGCCGCGCCAATGCCACGAGCACCGCCGGTTACTAGTGCAACTCGAGTTGTCACGATGCGTCTCCCAACCAGTTCTTTGCGTGCGCCACCAGCCTGCCACTCATCTGTGCAAAGAGTTGTTGGCCTTCTGATCCCGTTGCACCAGTTGGATCCCCAAGTACGCCATTTGGCGACACCGCCACCGTGCCACCTTGTTCGATTGCTGGCATGAGCTCGGCCAGGGGACGGACATTTCCCACCACAAACGGCGGCACAACGAGGTGAGGCGCCAAGTACAACATGAGCGAGGTTTCGGTGCGGCCGGCATGCACATCGCCACCTTGCACTCCAGAAAAAAACGCTCCGACTCGGTCGCCTTCTGACGTCGAGAGCAAAATGGCGCGCTGCACGGCTTCCAAATTCCCACCATGACCCGAAATGAAGTACACGCCTTGGCACGAGTCTCGTGCGGACCGCACCAGTTCAACAAGCACGGTGCTCAAGACCTCAGTGCCGATGGACAACGTTCCACAAAAGCCTGCGTGTTCTCCTGAAGCACCAACCGAAAGTGTGGGGCCAAAGGAAAACCGATGGTCGCGCTCGCACAGTGCCTTCACCAGGGCCTCTGCCACCACCGTGTCGGTCGACAGTGGCAAATGGGGCCCATGTTGCTCAGTAGAGCCAAGTGCAATCACCAACACGGTGGAGGGGTCAACGCTTCGAGCCGTTTCGTCGGCGAAACGGCGGGTTGTCACCTCAGCGCGACGAGACACTCACACGAACCGGCTTTGAGTGATCGCCAAGTGGACGAGGAATGATGGTCACCTTTTGTGCCAAAAGTGCTGCTTCGCCATGGCCGAGCACACACTCAGGGTCTGGTCCATCAAGCGGCAGGCCGGTGAAGAACTTGGCCGCCATGCACCCGCCTTGGCAGGCGTCATAGCTGCCACATGATGTGCAAGCACCTGCGCTTCCTGGTTCACGCAGTTCTTTGAACAAGTCTGATTCACGCCAGACCCGGGCAAAGCCACCTTCACTTCGCACATTTCCGGCCAAGAATTCGTCATGAATGACAAAGGGGCAGGCGTAGACGTCGCCAATGGGATCAATCAAACACACCACGCGACCAGCCCCACAAAGATTGAGCCCATCAATCGGATCGCCGAGTGCGTTCAAGTGAAAGAACGAATCGCCGGTCAAGGTCTGCGGGTGGCTGACCAGCCAGTCATACAACTCGCGTTGTTGACCTGCAGTCGGGTGGAGTTCGTCCCACACATCAACACCACGACCCGAAGGGCGAAGCCTGGTCAAGCGAAGCTGCGCACCATAGTGATCGGCGAGTGCTTGGAAGGCATCGAGCTGTGGTGCGTTGTGACGAGTGACCACCACAGAAATCTTGAACTCGCCGAAGTTCGCCGCCTTCAAGTGCTCCATCGCCGCAATTGCCGAGGCAAACGATCCCTCACCACGCACGTGGTCATTGGTTGCTGCGTCAGCACCATCAAGACTGATCTGGATGTCGAGGTAGCCAAGGCCAGCTAAGTACGTTGCATTATCGGCCGTTATGCGGGTGCCATTGGTCGAGAACTTGACGCCAACATTTTTCTTCGTGGCGTACTCGAGAAGTTCAAAGAAGTCCGTGCGAACCATGGGCTCGCCGCCGCCAATGTTGACGTAGAAGATCTGCATCTCGACCATCTCATCGATGATGCGCTTTGCCTCATCG
>CANFJV010000114.1 GCA_947447225.1 Acidimicrobiaceae bacterium | reverse complement strand
TGGGTGTGCCGGTGCCGAGGTCACCGGCCCAGCAATGAGCCGCTCATAGGCCGCGTCACAACGATCCATTTGTGCCGCCATGGCTCCGGCAAAGAACGCCATCTCCCAGCCGGTCCAGCGTGCATCATCGACCTCAAAGGTTCCGCGGTCGGGAATGCCTCCAATCACCATGAGGGTCTCGTCAATGGTTGGCGTCGTCTCAACTGGTGCAGTACTCGCCACGATGCTCCCACCATTAGGCGAAGCTGCCGTATTGACTCCGTATCTCGGAGGAGGAGGTGGCAGTGGTGGAGGCGGTGGAAGATGCTTGGCGAACAGGCTCACCCCTGCAGTCTGCCCACTCTCTACGCTCGCGTCGACCACCATGCATGAAAAGCGAACAGATGTTCGCTACGCTTGCCACATGGCACTTGAACAACAGAATCTGACCTCCCACTCTTGCGCTCGACTCCTTGGCTGCTCGGCAGCAAAACTTCGGGAGAATGTTGGCGACACCCCACTCACCGCCGAGCTGCTCGATACCTTGCGACGCCAACCTCCAACTTGGCTCATGGAAGCTCGGGCGGATTACCTCCTCGCAAGTGCCGTGGCTTCGGTTGAAGCAAGCCTTGACGAAGCGCTTGCTGCCACTGAAGCAACACTTTCGTCACTTGAGCCCTCGACGCTTTCGAGTGCCGAAGTGGCCGAGATGCTTGGCCTTCAAGAATCCCACGTGCAAGCATTTGAACCTCGAAGGGGGTGGACGGCTGATGCAGTAGCTGAACTACTCCGGACCCAACCGGCATGGACCTTGTCGCCACAAGCCGCACGCGATGGTGCCCGCAAACAAGCAGCTCGGGTCCATGCCTCAGCCGTGCGACGCTCAGCCACCGCCCGAGCCAAAGCCAACGAGGGTGAGCGCAATCGGGCGAAGTGGGCCGAGATTGCTGGTGTTTCAATTGAGGAGGTTCCTGAATCAATGACGAAACCCCCAACAGCTCAAGCCATTGAGCGATTCTTTAAGCGCCTTCCATCGTGGGCGTCTGACGAGGTTCGCAGAACCCCCTAGCGTGAGTGGCGAAGGAGGCCACGTGCGCTTCGAAGTCACTGTAGGAAAACCAGCAGCAGGTGGAGGGTTTGTTGGACGCTCCCCTGACGGACGTGTCGTGTTTGTGCGTCATGCCGCTCCCGGTGAACGCGTTCTCGCGGAAGTCACCGAAGAGAACAAGTCATTTCTTCGGGCTGATGCGGTTGAAATCTTGGAGCCCTCAGAGCAACGAGTCGAGCCGCGCTGTGTTGTCGCTGGACCAGGCGGCTGCGGGGGCTGCGATTATCAGCACCTCTCCCTTGATCTCCAGCGCGAGCTGAAAGCCGCACTGATTGAAGAACACTTGAGTCGTATTGCCAAGATTGAGCACAAGGTCGTTGTTGAACCGGCGTCAGCAGACGACGATGGCTACAACTGGCGAACGAGGGTGCGCTTCGGCATTGACGAACTCGGCCTGCCGAGTTTCCATCCTCACCGCACGAGTGAGCTCTTGGCCGTCGCTGATTGCCCTGTAGCGGTCGACGAAATCCGTTCCACTGGCGTGATGGCAAACCGTTTCGATGGAGTGGAAACCCTTGAAGTCTTCGGTCACCCAAATGGCACAACTCCAGTGGTGAACCTCACCACCACCCCTCGAGGCTTTACCCACACCCCTGAAATTGACGGGGCAGGAATTGTGGTTGACGGATCGATCCTTCAGGCTCCTGGCCGAGTGAAGGTGACCGTTGGCGCGCGTAGTTTCGATGTCGGCGTGGACTCGTTCTTTCAAAGCCACCGATCAGCTGCTGAGCTGCTCACAAGGGCAGTCCTCCAGGCAGCGAAGTTGAGCAAAGGTGACCACGTCGCCGACCTCTACTGCGGCGTTGGACTCTTCTCGGCCGCGATTGGTGCGCGAGTTGGCAGCGAAGGCAAGGTGATCGCTATCGAGAAAAACGCGGCGGCAACCGCTGACGCTCGACGCAACTGCAAGGACTTGGCCCAAGTCACGATTCTGACCGAATCGGTCAATGCCAAGACGATTGCGTCACTACTTCCCGGCACTGACGTCGTCGTTGTTGACCCAGCTCGAGATGGCGTTGGGAAGCCAGCCATGGTTGCACTGTGCAACCTCGCCCCTCGACCCACACGCCTCGTCTACGTCTCGTGTGATCCGGCGACCTTTGCTCGTGATGTTGCGACCGCCATGGAAGAGGGCTGGAAACTTACGAGTCTTCGGGCCTTTGACCTCTTCCCCAACACCGAGCACGTTGAACTGGTTGGCGTGATTGAGCCTCAGACTCGCTGAGCGGCCGCTCTTCCGGCTCGTCGGCCAAAGAAGGTCGAGTCACCAATCGACAGTCCAGAGGCATAGCCAAACGAGCAAACTCCCGACGTCGTGCGCCCAGCGGCATACAGGCCAGGAATGGTTGATCCATCGACGTGGACGACTTCGCCATCAATCGTCGTGATCGCTCCCCCAAGGGTGAATACGGCATAGGGAATGGTGTTCCGCTTCACCTCCATGACCCCAAGTGGACCAACGAGGGGGCGCACGAAGGCCGGGTCTTTGTGGAAGAGCGGATCCTGGCCGAGTGCGGCGTAGCGGTTGTAGAGGTCAATGGTGCACTGGAGCGACCCTGGAACAAAGCCCAACTCGGTTTCAATTTCCTCCACTGTCTCTGCCACCACCGTTGCCGCAAGGCCTAGCCACGTAGGGGCATAGGCCGCTTCGTCCACGATCAAGTAGATCGTGGCGTCATGGCGATACAGCGACCTCTGTCCAATACGACCGTTGTAGGTGTCTTCGTTGATGAATCGCTGACCATGACGATTGACCAAGATGCCGGTGGTCAACTGCTTTGGCGGGGTGAGTGGCAGTGCGCATTCGCCTGCGTGCATCGATTTCGTCGCCGCACCCATGGCGAGCAGCATTGAGATGCCACGACCATCATCTGCATCGGTGCCGACCTTCCAGCTCCCCTTTTTGACTGTTGGCGCATAGGAGGACAGCATCTCGTCGTTGTGGACGAAACCGCCAGCCGCGACGACCACTCCACCGCGAGCGATGAAGTCAACGGTCTCACCAAAGCTCGTCGCTCTCACTCCCACGACGCGGCCATCTTCGACAATGAGTCGCTCGGCGGTGGTGTCGAACCGAATCTCCGCTTCGGTCTTCGAGAGCGCCTCATGGAGGCACTTCATGGTCAACCAGCCCGTCGCATTCGGCGTCTTGGCCAAGTGACCTCGAGGAGCGGCTGGAATGGTGGCATTGAAGGGCCAGGCGTTCTCCCCGCCCGACCAGACCAGTCCTTCGGTCCCGGTTGGCTCCATCTGCACTTCTTCGGTGAGCGTTGGTTCGAACTCGACCCCATGGTCGACGAACCAGTCATGGTGCGCCACGCTCTCGTTTGCGTAGAGGGCGATCTTTTCTCGATCAGGAGCTGGACCGCAGGCGGCTAACAGGTAGGCCTCCATGGCCTCTTTGGTATCGGAAATCCCTGCATCGATTTGGGTCTTCGTGCCACCACCGAGGTAGATGATGCCACCGGCTTGTGCGGCGGCTCCACCGGTTCCACCGGCGCGTTCAAGAACAAGAACCGAGGCTCCCGCTTCGGCGGCTTCGAGCGCCGCACCAACACCGGCTGCTCCTGAGCCAATGACAATGACGTCGACGATTGCGGCCGGGTCACCTGCTTCGCTTCGTGGCAAGGGGCGGACGTTCATCGTGACTCCTCTGCTGCTGCGGCTTTTCCGGCCAAGCGGCCAAAGTAGGTCGAGTCGCCAATCGACAGGCCCGAGGCGTACCCGAAGGAGCACACCCCAGAGGTGGTGCGCCCTGCGGCGTAGAGGCCGGGTATGGCCGCCCCATCAATGTGGAGGACTTGTCCGTCGACGTTTGTGGCAAGACCACCGAGGGTAAATGGCGCATACGGCGCAACCCCAGGGCGAAGGTCAAACGCTCCAAGTGGTGGCACGAGTGGACGGACGTAGTCCTTTGCCTTGTGGAACATAGGGTCCTCACCGTTTTCGGCATGACGGTTGTAGAGCGCAACGGTTCCAGCCAGTGCTCCAGGCACCAGTCCCATCTCTTGTTCTAACTCTTCAACGGTCTCGCACACCCAGGCGGCTTCAATGCCCATCCAGTTGGGCTCATAGCAAGCCTCGTCGACGATCAAGAAACACGTTGCCCCTTGGTCGTAGAGAGCGGCTTGGCCTACTCTGCCCATGTAGGTGTCTTCGTTGATGAACCGCTGGCCATAGCCGTTCACCAAGATGCCTTCCACCAGTTTGCGTGGCGGGATGATGGGCAGTGAGACCTCACCGGCATGCATGGATTTCGTCTGCGCACCGAGTGCCATTCCCATCTGAATTCCTCGGCCGTCATCGGCCTCGGTACCGACCTTCCAGGTCCCTTGTAAGAGTTCTGGAGCATGGGCTGCCACCATGTCGTCGTTGTAGATGAATCCACCAGCACACAAGATGACCGCCTTTGTCGCCTGTGCGATGTAGGGCTCGCCGTAGCGAGAGGCTTCGAGGCCAACCACTCGGTCGCCGTTCGTGAGCAGGCGCTCCACCTTCGTGTCGTAGAGGACTTCGACGCCGAGCGCAACGGCGGCCTCTGAGAGGGTCTGCATGAGCAGCCAGCCAGTTGAGCGCTTGGTCTTGGCCAAGTGCCCCCGAGGCGCAGGTGTGGCGATTTCATTAAATGGCCAGGCGTTCTCCCCGCCTGACCAGACCAGACCTTCCGTTCCCTTTGGCGCCATCTGCGTCTCGAGATCAATCGAAGGCTCGAACTCAATACCAAGGTCAACGAGCCAGTCATGATGGCCAACAGAACCCTCGACATAGGCGTCAATCTTGGCGACGTCGACTTCAGGTCCACAGGCTTCCATGAGGTAGGCCCGCATGGCCTCTTTCGTGTCGGACACGCCAGCATCGATCTGCGTTGCCGTTCCACCGCCCATGTACAAGATGCCTTCAGCGAGTGCGGCTGCCCCGCCGGCGCCACCGGTTCGCTCGAGGACGAGCACCTTGGCGCCAGCCCTCGCTGCCTCAATGGCCGCACAGGTGCCCGCAGCACCAAAGCCCACAATCACGACGTCGTAGACCCCATCTCGGTGGGCAAAGTTCGACAACGGCAAAGGGGAAACGTTGAGGGTTGGTTCAAGCGGCATTTTTGGAGAATAGACCGTTCGCGCCGTCACTGACCAAGTGCCGGAGATTTCCAATCATCAATGCAGGTGAGCGGAGCGGTGCTCAGCCATTGACGCAAGGCCAACGTTGCTCGGCAATCGTCTTCGTTATAGGCCAACAGCCGCTGTTGGTTCTGCACACGTTCGACCTCGGTGTCGGCGCCAACCGCCTTGTCATACCAGGTCATCGACGCACTCCCCGATGGATCTTCATCGCGCCAAGAAAAGCCGGCATAGGGGGCAAGTTTTTTGAGCGAGAAACCGTGACCGACCACGAGGTTGTCTTCCACCACAATGCGCAGATCAACCCAATTCGGAGATTTCGCCACGTGTTCAACACGAGCGATGAGCTCATGATCGCCGCTCAACTTGGCAATGCGACGCAGTTCATCGATTTCGGCGTGCGAGTAGAACGCAACCAGCCACGTTGCCCCGACGGCCTCGGCGGCACTCGTCAGTGCAGCAATCCAGTCAAGCAGTTCGCGCACGAGCCGCACTTCGCCCACATCGCCGAGAGGACCAAAGTCAACGAACGCTTCATAGGAGCCGCTCAATGCAGCGATTTCTGGCGGAACTGCGCTTGAGGAAGTAACGACTGCGCCCCACAGATAGGTACCGCCATCGGCATGCTCCATGTCGAGGTCAATCTCA
>CANFJV010000113.1 GCA_947447225.1 Acidimicrobiaceae bacterium | reverse complement strand
GCCGGAACGGCTTCTCCCGCATTGGCCACAATGGAAAGGTCTGCCCGGCGAACCTTGCCGTGTTCTGCCCGGTCAACGTCTAAGTGAATGATCTTGGCCAGTGGGGCGAAGCCATCTAATTTGCCGGTCACTCGGTCATCAAATCGTGCACCAAGCGAGACCAACAAATCGGCACGCTGAATGGCGGTGATCGCCGTGTAGTGACCGTGCATTCCAGGCATGCCAAGGTGCTGTGGGTGCGAATCAGGAAAGGCGCCACGAGCCATCAAGGTGGTAACGACTGGCACGCCGAGGCGCTCGGCCAACGCTCGAAGCGCTGCGGTGGCGTTGCCTTGCAGCACACCGCCGCCGACGTAGAGCACTGGCCGCTCTGCTTCCAAGATCATGGCAATTGCGCGCGCGATGACTGCATGGTCAACACCGACAGTTGGGTGGTAGCCAGGAAGATCAAGATCGGCCTCTGTCGATGGGCCATGCCAGGTCATCATTGATTGCGCAACGTCTTTCGGCACGTCAATAAGGACAGGGCCCGGCCGGCCAGTAGTTGCCACATGGAACGCTTCGGCCACAATCCGGGGTAAATCATTGGCATCGGTCACGAGCCAGTTGTGCTTGGTGATTCCTGACGTCACACCAGTGATGTCGCACTCTTGGAACGCGTCAGTACCAATGGCTGCTCGGCTGACTTGGCCCGACACGACGACGAGCGGCGTTGAGTCCATATAGGCATTGGCGAGTGGGGTGACAATGTTGGTCGCACCTGGACCCGAGGTCACCATTGCCACACCGGGTCGACCAGTTGCCAAGGCATAGCCTTCGGCCATGTGTCCCGCACCTTGTTCATGGCGAACAAGGATGTGGCGAATCGACGAATCGAGAATCGGGTCATAGACCGGCAGAATGGCTCCGCCAGGCAAACCGAAAATGACGTCGGTGCCATGTTCTTCGAGTGACTTGATAAGTGCTTGTGCTCCGGTGAGTTCCATGGTGCTCCGAGTTGGTGATTAAGGCCGAGAAAACAAAAGACCTCCCTATCGGGAGGTCAAGGCGCGACGAGTTGGTGCCGTCGCGCTATCGAACTACTACCTCAAAGACGGTGGTGTTGGTCACAAAGATATTCTGCCACGCGAAGAGCCCCATTGCCAACCTCACCGAAACTCTTTGATCTTCAACATGGTCGCGACACATGAAGCGGCTACCGCAGCAGAGCGCCGATGGCTAAGCGCACAAGCGTCTACTGCAGCTTGCGTCTCGGTTGTCACTGATGGGTAGACATGGGTGGCGAGGTTGCTCCAGATCATTACCCGGTGGTCTGTCGTGGGCAGCGCTCCGGTCAGCGCCACCATTGTTGCGGCCACATAGCCAGCATTGAAGGTCTTGGTCAAAATGACGATGTTGTCGACACCACGTTGACGAAGCGCTGACTGCGAGCCGCGAAGTTCACGCAAGGTCGGCGCCTCAAGCGCTCCACCAAGGGTCTCTGCTTCAACAAGAAAGGTATCGAGCGCATGGCGCTTGCCAATGAACGAGGACGCACCATGAGCGTCAGGAATGATCGCGTAGCCGCCAACTGTCTTAAACGGAAACCCTTCCATTGCTTCAAACAGCAGTGAGGAATAGGTGGGATACACGAGCACGGTGTTGTCGCTTGGAATGGTGTGAGCACGATTGGCAAACCACCAGGGCTCATGCACTGCCATCGCCGGCAGGGATGAATAGGTAAGACCAAACGGCAACAGTCCCGCAACAAAGATCACGGCCAGCACTACCTGCGACCAGGTTCGAACAGCCGGGCGTGCGGGCAACAACACCTGATCAAGGCGCAGCTTCCATGCATCGATGCAGAGCGCCACGAGCACGGCAACACCAAAGCCGTAGAAGAGAACAAAGCGAGTGGGCAACATTGCGTCGAAGAGCGGTAAGCGACTGAGCTGTCGCATCGGAAGCAGATTTGCCCACGGACTGGTGGAACCAAAGGCTCGACCTAGCGAAAGCAACCACGCCACGACGGCCAAGGCAACCATCGACCACGCCAGATGCCTTCTAACGGCGACGACCGCGGCAACTGCGGTGATGCACAAAAGCGGCCATCCAAGGAACGCGCCATTGAGATTTCGTCCAGCTCCAGGAGTTTCGCTGCCCACAATTGTCGTCAGTGAGCGCACAATTGCAGAAACGTCAAAATGCGCATAAGGAACCACCGCCCACGCGGGACCAGTGACATGTTGCGGCCCGGCGAGGGCAAACCACAAGGGATACGCCAAACACAGCAGCGCTACGCCCAAAGCCGCCACGGTGGCCTGTCCAAGCGCTCGCCAGGGAACCTCAACCGTTCTTGGTCGAATGACATAGGCAATGAGCAACGTCGGCACCGCAATTGCGGCGGTCATTGCCAAGACCTCGGTGCCAATGAAGAACTGCACCGTGGTCAGCAGGCCAATGAATACTCCGTTGCGTCGTGGTGAACGTTTCTTCGTGACGAGCAGGTCATAGATCACCGCAGCGAGCAGCGGTGGATACGCAAGCACGGTCACCATCAGGTGACCTCCTTGCGCTGGTCCAACCGTTGCCGGGAGAAACGCAAAGATCGTTGCTCCAAGCACTTGACCAAGCGTCGAACGAGTCATCACCCGCAAACACAGAAACATCGCATAGCCAGTTGCCACTGGGGCAAGCAGTGTGGCGATATTTGCCGTTGCGAGTGGACCTAGCAGCCAGGTCACCGGTGCGGCGAGTAGTCCAATGGCCAGTACCGATGTCTGCGAGAGCAGATTGAAACCACCTTGGCCGGCGTACATCAACTCACTCCAAAATGGGTGCGAGGGGTGCGTCAGCAGGTGAGCGGCATAGCCCAAGAACCACACTTGCTGTGAGGAGTCAATGCGTTGGCCATGAAACATTCGAGATGCCACGTGGCCGCTCGCAAAGACTTGGTGAAAGAGCCCATAGGAGACAAAGAGCAGCCAACTCAGCACCACTACATGCAGTGCCTTCGGTGATCGCAGGTGGCGAGCCCTGTTCTTCACCGCGTTGGAAATGGTCTCAACCATGATGGCAAGCGTAGTGACACCACTCGGCGTCACCGTGGCGACTACGCCCGGGTCACCGCTCCAAGTTCTGCACCCGTCACGAGGCGGGCATACTTGGCCAAAACACCGGTCTTGTAGCGAGCTTCAGGGAACGTGAGTACCGAACGACGACGCTCAAGTTCAGCCTCGTCGACAAGAAGGTCAATGGAGTGGTTCGTCACATCAATGACAATGCGGTCGCCATCGGCAACGAGGCCAATTGGGCCACCGTCAACGGCTTCAGGAGCAACATGGCCAATGCAGAAACCGTGCGTTCCGCCGCTGAAGCGACCGTCGGTGACAAGCGCACAGTCCGCACCGCGGCCTGCACCTTTCATTGCCCCGGTGACGGCCAACATCTCACGCATACCGGGTCCGCCCTTGGGGCCTTCATAGCGAATAACGAGCACGGTCCCAGGCTCAATCGATCCAGCCAGAATTGCGTCCATGGCTGCAGCTTCACCATCAAAGACTCGAGCCGTGCCATCAAAGGTCAAGGTGTCAATACCAGCAACTTTGACGACCGAACCCTTTGGCGCAAGTGAGCCATGGAGGATGGCAATGCCACCTTGTGCGTTAATTGGATTCGAGAGTTCATGAACCACCACACCATCTGGGGCGGGTGGGTTGATGTCGGCCAAGTTCTCCGCCACGGTCTTTCCCGTCACGGTCATGCATGAACCATCAAGGAGGCCCGCGTCAAGGAGGACCTTCATCACGACCGGCACGCCGCCAACGGCATCAAGGTCCACCATGTGGAAACGACCGTGCGGCTTTGTGTCGGCCAAGTGAGGAACCTTGGCGGCAATTCGGTTGAAGTCTTCCAAGGTGAGATCAACCTCGGCTTCAACGGCAATGGCCAGCAAGTGAAGCACTGCATTGGTTGAGCCGCCAAGGGCCATGACAATGGCGATGGCATTTTCAAACGCGGCCTTGGTCATGATGTCGCGAGGGCGAATATTCTCCCGCAGTAAGCGAACAACCGCTTCACCCGCTTGGAACGCGTAGGCGTCGCGGCGGCCATCAATGGCGGGAGCGGTTGATGAACCTGGCAGGGCCATTCCAATGGCTTCTGCCACCGATGCCATGGTGTTGGCGGTGAACATGCCAGCACAGGAGCCTTCAGAGGGGCATGCGCCTCGCTCAATGAGTGAGAGTTCTTCGTCGGTCAGACCACCAACAGCGTTGGCGCCAACGGCCTCAAACACGCTCGTAATGTCGAGTGCTTTGCCGTCCAAGTGACCAGGAAGGATCGTGCCGCCATAGGTGAACACACTTGGCAGGTTGAGCCTGGCGGAGGCCATGAGCATGCCGGGCAGCGACTTGTCACACCCGGCGAAGGTGGCGAGTCCATCGAAGCGCTCAGCGTGCATCACCGTCTCGACGCTGTCGGCGATGACTTCACGACTGACGAGGCTGGCACGCATGCCTTCGTGCCCCATGGAGATGCCGTCAGACACGGCAATCGTGACGAATTCAAACGGGAATCCCCCGGCAGCACGGACGCCTTCTTTGGCCTTTTTGGCCAAGCGATCAAGAGGAAGATTGCAGGGCGTGACTTCGTTCCACGACGAGGCAACACCGACTTGGGGCTTGTCCCAGTCGTCATCGGTCATGCCAACGGCGCGAAGCATCGCTCGAGCTGGCGCCTTTGAGGGTCCGTCGGTGACCTCAAAACTACGAGGCTTCATTGGGTTGTGCGTTGGATTCTCCACCTCGTCAGCATACGACGCTCACCGAGGTTCAGTTCTACAACAATGGCTTGATTGCCGCACCCATGACCGTTGACAAGTAACTCGCGTAGACCGCAGACACATGGCTCGAGTCGTAGTCAACAATCATCGTGCCAATCACCGGCGAACACCGTGCTGCACACAGCCAAGGAATGGGGTTGACAAAGCCGACTTTGGCGGCCTTGGCTGCGGCTTGCTCACCGAGATGTGCGTCTTGATTGGACTGCTCCGAATTGGTCGGTGCCGTCGAGAAGTCCTGCACTGAGGTTGGGTGCAGTGCCAGGCATTGCGGCATGACGCTGTTGTAGACCGGCATGTCGCCAATCACGATCACCTTCGTCTTGACCGACTTGAGTGACTGCAAGGTCGCAGCAAGTGCCGAAGTCCACTGAGCGTTGGTTGGTTGCACACCATTTGGTGTGTAGTTCGTGGTTCGCTCCGAAAAAATGACGGCAACCGGCGGAGATTTCTTGATCGTCAAGAGCAAATTGGTCCGCCACGTCGCACATCGAGACTGAGTATCGGTTGGGTTTGCCACGACAAAGGTCGCAATGGGGCATCCGGGAAACCACTTGAGATCAAGGCGATATCCCGCTTTGGCCAAACTTGGCACCAGTGCGGGTACCCACATGAGGGCGTGCGAATCCCCCATCAACAGGACAACCTTTTTCGAGCTGAGCGCGCCAAAACTACAGGTGGTCTGCGCATTGGGGCACTTTCCCCCTAGGGCGGTCAGCGCATTGAGTGTCATGAATTGACTGGCATCGCCAAGGCTCGGCTTCGTCGTCGCGGGAAGTTGCGTAATCGAGGTCGAGGCTTTGACGAGCGCGGCAACCTGCGAAGCCGTACCAGGCGTGACGAGTTGGTACGTCGCAGCAGCCGACGCATATGACGCGCTCATCATGACCGCCCCAGCAACGAAACTTCCCAAAAGCTTCTTCATCGCTCCCCCTCAACCGCAAGCGTAGATTGCGGCGCGTCCACCAACGCTGCGACTAGTGCCGCGTCAGGCAACGTTTGCGCGCTTGACCAATTCTCGTAAGGCTTTGTCCTTGGCATTGGCGTTTCGCCAGATGATGTAGCGGCGGATCATCGATGCCTGTTCTTTGTGGTTGG
>CANFJV010000112.1 GCA_947447225.1 Acidimicrobiaceae bacterium | reverse complement strand
GGGGAGTCCTCCACCAATGACTTTGCCAAAAGTCCACAAGTCAGGCGTGACTGCGGTCACCGCTTGGGCACCACCCAAGTGGAGCCGAAAGCCCGAGATCACTTCATCGAAAATGAGCAGCGCCCCGACGCGGTCACATTCTGCTCGAAGGCCTTCTAAGAAACCCGCTTCCGGAAGCACCAGATTCATGTTGGCAGCAAAGGGTTCCACAATCACCGCAGCAACAGTGTCGTCGAGCTGTGGCACCACGTTGTACGGAACAACCAAGGTGTCTGCCACGGCGCCGTCCGGCACGCCAGCAGACCCAGGAAGGCCGAGTTGGGCCACGCCGCTTCCACCAGCAACCAGTACCGCGTCACTATGGCCGTGGTAACACCCGTCAAATTTCACCAAGCGATCACGGCCAGTGAAACCACGAGCAACGCGAATCGCGCTCATCACGGCTTCTGTGCCTGAAGAGACAAAGCGCACTTGCTCAAGTCCTCGAACGAGTTCACAAAGGCGCTCTGCCAACAAAACCTCCCCGGGCGTTGGTGCGCCAAACGTGGAACCTTTGAGTGCAGCCCTCGTGATCGCAGCGACAACACGTGGATCCGCGTGACCAAGCAAACTCGCGCCATAGGACTGCACATAATCGAGATACCGGCGACCTTCAACGTCGGTGAGCGTCGCTCCTGACCCGGATGCCACCGTGAAGGGTCGACCTCCAACCGAGGCAAACGAGCGAACTGGTGAATCAACGCCCCCGGGAATGGCGACTAAGGCGCGATCAAACCATGCCTCATTCGTGGTCACTGGAGGGCCTCGGCCAAATCAGCAGCGAAGTAGGTGCAGATGAGATCAGCGCCTGCTCGCTTGATCGCAAGGGTTTGCTCCATTGCCACCGCCGCGACGTCCAAATAGCCAAGCTCGCCTGCGGCCTTCACCATGGAATACTCCCCACTCACGTGATAGGCGACGATTGGGACCGTCGTGCGAGCACGCGCTGCAGCGATGACATCCAAGTACGTCAGCGCAGGTTTCACCATCACAAGGTCGGCGCCTTCGGCAAGATCGAGATCAATTTCAGCCAGTGCTTCTCGGAAGTTCGCTGGGTCTTGCTGGTAAGCCCGACGGTTGCCCCCACCAACAATCTCAACGTCGACGGCATCACGAAACGGCCCATACAGCGAAGACGCATACTTGGCCGAATAGGCCAAGATTGGCGTCATTTCATGACCGGCACCATCAAGTGCTTGGCGAATGGCGCGAACTTGTCCATCCATCATCCCTGAAGGGGCAACGAGATGCGCACCCGCATTGGCTTGAGCCACGGCGACCTCGCCATAGCGAACAAGGGTGGAGTCATTGTCAACCGAGCCGTCCGGGTTGAGCAGTCCACAGTGCCCGTGATCGGTGTACTCATCAAGGCAAAGGTCGGCAATCAACAGCAGCGAATCACCAAAGGTTGCGCGAAGACGGCGCAGTGCTCGTTGCAGCACCCCTTGCGGACTTGACGCCTCGCTGCCTATTGCGTCTTTTTCTAACGGGAGTCCAAACAGCAAGACGGCTTTGATCCCGAGGCCTTGAAGGCGATGACACTCGGCAATGAGGCTGTCTTCACTGTGTTGGAACTGCCCAGGCATCGTCGAAATTTCAACCGGTCCAGCTGCTCCTTCTCGGACAAACAGCGGCGCAATGAGGTCGTTGACCGAGAGCCGATATTCGGCAACGAGTTGACGAAGCGCGTCAGTTGACCTGAGGCGTCGAAGACGGCGATCGGGGAATTCCACCACCTCAGCCTATCGGCCGAGGCGCCTCGGCCCGAGGGTCGCAGCTGCTCGTTCAATTGCACGCACCATCTCGGTCAGTGAGGGGGTTTGCGCTTCAGCCACGACGAACAATCCCGCCTTCTCTGCAGCCCTCGTGGTGGTAGGTCCTATCGAAACAAGGGGAGGAATGCTTTGGTCATGCGCCAAGGTGGCAAGTGCAGAAACTGCCGACGGACTTGCAACGGTGAGGAGATCACACTCAAGCAAGGTTGCGGCCTGTTGGCCACTCAAAACGGCCGGACTTGTCGTATAGGTCGGAACCTGCACGACGGCAATCCCGTTCGCTTGCAGCCCAACGGCGAGATCGGGCAGTGGGTCTTTGGCTTGCGACCACACCACAAGGCCAGGGTGCCGTGTGGCGAGTGCCTCCGCTAACGAGCGAGCAGACGGTTCAGGTGACTCGAGTGCAACCTCAAGGCCATGGTGTCGAGCCGCAGATGACGTCGCTGGACCAATGGATGCAACCGGAAGTGAAGTGCCAAGTCGTGCTCCGGCTTGCGCCACTGCTTGGGTGGCATTGGCCGAGGTCACGGCAAACCAAACGTCATGGCCAGCACGGGCCGCATCAACGAGCGCGTCAACAGCGCCGGGGAGAAGTGAAATCTCTACCAGCGGAAGCTCTCTCACGGTCACACCTCGCTCACGAAGCGCCAAGGCAAGTCGCGTGTTCGCCCCGACTGGTCGCGTCAACCCAACGAGGACTCCGCCCATGACGACGTCGCTCACGTCGACGATGAAGGTCGCTGCCAAGTAGCAATAATTCGCGCCCCGCCTTGTTCGTCGCGAAGCTGCGATGCCACGAGCTTGCCGAGCGTTTGTGGGTCATTACCCGTGACCGTGGTGCGCAGAATTTCATGACCATCAGGGCTTGCCAGCATGGCCCGAAGCACAATCTCCTGGCCGTTCACCGTGGCCCATGCCCCGACCGGAACCGAGCAGCCAGCACCGAGTTCTGCCAAATACGCCCGCTCTGTATCAACTGCACGACGACTCACGGGATCATTGACCAACTGCAGTGCGTGGCAAGTCGCCGCATCGTCACTTCGGCACTCAACCCCAAAGGCACCTTGGCCGACTTGGGGAACCATGATCTCTGGATCCAATACTTCCGCCACTTCATGTTGAAGGCCAAGCCGCTCAAGCGCAGTGAGTGCCACGACAACTGCGTCAATGCCGCGTTCTTTGCTCTTGGCTACTCGGGTGGCGATATTTCCTCGCAGCTCGACCACGTTGAGATCAGGTCGAAGATTGGCAAGCACCGCACGTCGTCGAGGTGCCCCGCACGCGACGGTGGCACCTGGCCCAAGGCCAGCGAGCGTTCGGCCAACGAGGGCGTCACGCACTTCTCCACGTGCAGTAATTGCTGCCAACGTGAGGCCTGGCGTTGCAGTCGACGGCAGGTCTTTGGCCGAATGCACGGCAAAATCAGCTCGACCATCAAGGACGAGTTGTTGTACTTCTTTCACAAAGACGCCTTGGCCGCCGAGGGCAGAGATCGGGACGTCAAGGCGAGCATCGCCCATAGTGGTCGTGGCGAGGATTTCAACGCTCAGTGAAGGGTCCGCCGCAAGGAGTTGGTCGCGAACTGCATGGGCCTGAAAGAGCGCGAGCGCCGATGACCGAGTAGCGAGACGAAGCGTGGCCACGCTCAGATGCCAAACAGTGCTCTAAGTGCTTCCACCAGTCGCTCACCTTTTGGCGTGCCTGCGGTGTCGCGCACCACCATTGTTGGCTCATGGAGTGTCTTTGCATACATGGACCGCGTCAGCGCATCAATGCGTTCCCATTGTTCGTCGCTGAGGTCGCCAAACTCACTTCGACGACGTGCAAGTTCTGCCACGCGCTGGTCGTCGAATCGGTTGCGAAGCGAGGCGATCACTGGTGCCGCTCCTCGAGCGCGCGCAACATCTCGATAGCGGTGCACCTCGTCGTTGACAATGCGCGTCGCCGCATCAATTTCATCTCGGCGGTGCTCAAGAGTTGCTTTGACCTTTCGGCCAAGGTCGCCAACGTCGATCACGGAGATGGCGTCAAGATCACGAATTGCTGGGTCAGCGTTTCTCGGCATACCAAGGTCGACGACGAGCAGCGGTGTCGTGCGCTCGCTCACGAGTTCTTTCGTGAGGAGGTGGTCCTCAAGTTCGATTGCGGTGATGATGACGTCGACCTCGTCGAGCAGCGTTGGCAGTGCCGCGAGTTCAGCCGTCGACATTTTTACGTCGTCACCGTCGAAGCGCTCGAGTAATTCTTGCGCTCGCTCACGAGTTCGATTCACCACCACAATTGAGTGAGGTGCTGACGTTGCCGGCAAACTCGACAGTGCATCAATGACACCTGAACCTAGATCGCCGGCGCCAACAATGGCCAGCCGAAGTCCTTCGAAGCTGCCAGCAAAATGTTCTGCGGCGAGGGCAACTGACGCATGGGCAAATGAGGTGGTTCCTCGAGAAATTGGCGTTTCCGTCCGAACACGTTTTCCTGCGTGCACTGCTGCTCGAAACAGCTCATTGAGCACCGGTCCCGAGACTTGATCTTCGAGCGCTCGCTCGTGCGCACGACGAACTTGGCCTAAGACTTCGGTTTCACCAGGCACCGAAGATTCAAGGCCAGCCGCCACAGAAAACAGGTGGGTTGCAACGTCGTAGTCATAGGCAATGGTGAGCGACGTGCCAAGACTCGAAGGCGACAGTTGGGCGTGACTTGCCAGCGCGTCAGTGATTTCGGCAACCGCATCGTGGAACCGCTCAACCACCGCATAAATTTCGGTCCGCAAGCAGGTCGACACAACGACAAGTTCGGAGAAGTTCGCATAACCACGGAGGTCAGTGATGACTTTTGAGAGATCGTGATCAGAAATCGCCACCTGCTCGAGTAATTCGAGTGGGGCGTTTCGATGGTCGAGGCCAACGAGGACTACCGACATGTCACTCCTGTTCCTCGATCACCAGCGCGAGCGCTTTGCTCGCCTTCAGGCTACCGGGGCTGAGCACTGCTTCGGTGAGTGCGGTGCTTTGGAGACCGTGCTGCGTTGGTAATGCCCGCAGTGCCAATCGATGTCCCGCTGTGGCGCGCAGCATCGTCTCGCTCATAAAAGCTCAGCGCCTGAAGTTCAATCGACAAGTCCACATAGCGAACGGTGACTTTTGCCCCCACGTGCAGTGTGGTGGGGGCGAAATTCAAGATGTAACGAACCCCAGCAGTGACAAGACGCTCTGCCACCCCTTGGGCCACAGAAACGGGAACGGTGAGAACGGCTAAATGCACCGATGCTGTGCGCACTTCGGCCTCAAGGTGCTCATCGGCGAGTACGGTGCAGCCGCCGAGTTCGCCGCCAATGAGCGCAGGGTCGGCATCAAAGACGGCAACAAGTTGCGTGCCGTGTCCAAAGAAGTTGTTTGATTGCACCAACGCTCGGCCGAGATTTCCCGCGCCGACGAGTACAACCCCATGTGGTTGATCCGTGGCAAAGACTCGATCGATTTGGCGAATCAAGGTCGCGACGTTGTAGCCAGTGCCCCTCGTGCCAAAAGAACCAAGTCGAGACAGATCCCGTCGCACGCTGGCCGCATTTTCACCTGACAGCCGTCCGAGATCAGCCGAGGAAATCGTGTTGAGTCCGCGACGCTCGAAATTCACCAAGATCCGTTGGTAGACCGGAAGGCGCAAGACCGTCGATTCGGGGATCGACAAGGTGCGTGCGTTGTTGTCGCTCTCCCCCATCTCGCCACTTTACCGAGCACCGTTGTGGACTGCAGGGTGCTAACCGGTGATGTGCACCGACTCACCACGCTGAAGGCCGAGGTGGGCCTCCGCCGAGCCTTGATTCACCACGAGCGCTACGTGGCCACTTGAATCCACCAGCATGCCGAGATGGCCCGGGAGCAGATCACCAAATGCGGTGACGACTCGTGCCGAGCTTTGCGCGCTCGCGGTCTTCACCTGCAGGACCTGGCCAAGATCAGGGAGTGCGACACCGGGTCGATCAAGTGCGCAGTTGCCGTAGGCATCAATCGAGGTGACGATCAGCGTCGCACTTGCCCCTTGGCCGAGCACGCTGGCATCGGCCAAGTGCACCGGCAGCCGAACAAGGGTCGACGGATCGCACTCTGGGAACCGTTCACGGGGGTCACCTCCAGCGGCGAGGTAGCTCGCAGC
>CANFJV010000111.1 GCA_947447225.1 Acidimicrobiaceae bacterium | reverse complement strand
GCAATGCCGAATGGCATGGACCGAATGTCGGGTCGATTCGACGGCACGGTGATCTCCAACGCGTCATCCACTCCATCGACACTGAAGCCAAGCGGATGGAGCAGGTTGCTGATTTCTTCACCACTCAGCGTGATGCCGAGCAGGCGACCAAATCGCTCCGTTGAGGCAGTAATCACTGTTCGTGACCCAACCTCTCCGTGGGCCACGACTGAAGGCGCCTCAACGACGAGATCCGGGCAACTAAGGGTCAGTACTTCGAAGAAGCGCCTGCTAGCAACGGTGGCCAACTCCGGGTCAACCCCACGCTCAAAGCGACTCGATGCTTCGCTGCGAAGACCAAGCTTCTTCGAGGTTCGAGCGATCGTCATGGCATCAAAGCACGCAGCCTCGAGCAACAACTCTGTGGTCGAGGCATCAATTTCCGTGCTCGCACCACCCATGAGTCCTGCAATACCGATGACGGTGTCGTCGCCATCAACAATGACGAGATCAGTGGCGCTGTCGCCAAGGCCACGACCTGGGTTGCCAAGCGTTCTGGTGACGCCATCTAAGGTGCTGATCTGCTCGCTTGGGTGTGCGGTGCGTACCCCGAGGTGGGCACCGGCAACCTTGACGAAGTCGTAGGCATGGGTTGGTTGGCCGAGTTCCAACATGACGTAGTTCGACGCATCAACCACATTGGAAATGGGGCGCATTCCCGCCAACGTCAATCGCCGCTCCAGCCATGCAGGAGAGGACCCAACAGCGATATTGCGGGCTCTCGTCACGGTCAGGTGACTACACAGGCTTGGTGTGATCACCGATGCGGTATGCAATGGCGAGGCAACGTCTTGTTCGCTGACCGAATCGCAGAGCGTCGGGATCTGAAAGTCGAGTCCAAGGCGTGCGCTCAAGTCTTTGGCCACGCCAACAATTGACCAGGCGTCAGGCCGATTGCCTTCGGCGGTCAATTCGAAAACCACATCTGCCGTGATGCCGAGGAGTTCAGCGACGTTGCGCCCAGGTGTTGCGCCCTCGAGGTCGGTCAACAACATGAGGCCGCCCGTGTCTGCACCGAGACCAATTTCCCTAGCGGAGCACAACATGCCATTTGAGGTCACCCCTCGCATCTTGCGCTTGGCAATGGCAAAGCCACCAGGCAGCACCGCTCCAACCGGGGCGAGTGGCACGACATCGCCAACGGCGAAATTCCAGGCGCCGCAAACGATGCCAAGTGGGCCGTCGCCAGCATCAACGGTGATCTCTCGAACCTTGTCGGCACCATCGATTGGCTGAATGTCAAGCACCTTGGCACAGCAGATGTCTTCAAGACCTTCGCCAATGCGCTCAATGGATTCCACAACGAGGCCGAGGTCATCAAGGGTTGCACTGAGCAGGGCAATGTCATTTGGGAATGCTGCATAGGTCTGGAGCCAAGAAAGGGGAACGAGCACGAATCCTCCTAGAACTGCTCAATGAAGCGGAGGTCGTTTTCGACGAGGGCCCGCATGTCGGCAATTTGATGACGCATCTGGGCACAGCGGTCGATGCCGAAGCCAAAGGCGAATCCTTGATAGCGCTCTGGGTCGATCCCCACTGCGCTCAACACCGCTGGGTCAACCATGCCGCAGCCACCGAGTTCGATCCACCCGGTTTGGCTACAGGTCCGACATCCCCCACCGTGACAAATCGTGCAGGTGATTTCAAACTCCGCCGACGGTTCGGTGAAGGGGAAGAACGCTGGTCGAAGTCGCGACGAAATATCGGGGCCGAAATAGGCCGTCGTGAAGGTTTGAATGACTCCAGCCAAGTCCGTGAACGCAATTGCTTCGTCAATGACGAGGCCTTCAATCTGGTGGAAGGTGTGCAAGTGGCGAGCATCAGGGGTGTCTCGACGAAAGCACCGTCCCGGCATCACGGCATGAATCGGCAGTGCGTTTTGGGCAACAGCTTCTTCCATGAGGTGAATCTGCACCGGCGATGTGTGAGTTCGAAGCACGACGGTTTCAGGATCGCCGAGTTCTAGATAGAAGGTGTCCCACATGCCGCGGGCGGGGTGAGCGGGAGGAATATTGAGCGCCTCGAAGTTGAACCAGTCCGTTTCAACCTCGGGGCCGTCGGCCACGGTGAAGCCCATGCCAACAAAGACGTCTTCTAGTTCAGCTTGCGTTTGCGAAATGAGGTGCTGGTGGCCGCGTCGCACCACGGTCGAAACCAAACCTGGAATAACTTCGGTGAGGTCGAGTTGGTCGGCCTTGAGCGCAGCGGAGCGTTCAATCTCGGCCACGACCTCGCGGCGTCCTGCAATCAGGCCCTCGAGTTCCTGGCGGATGCCATAGAGGACGGCGCCGTACGTCTTTCGCTGTTCCGGGTCGAGTTGGCCCAATGTGCGGTGTGCGAGGGCGAGACCAGACTTCTTGCCCAAGAAATTTGACTCAACGTCATCAATGCTGAGCAGAGAGGTCGCAGCCTCAAGCACTGCTTGTGCTTCGGCGACATAGGCCACCGCATCGAGCATTGTGCTGGAATCACTCATTGCTCGGTCCTCCACCGTTCGCGATGTTGCCATCGTAGTAAACGTCGCTTGCGTCAAGGTCACGCATGCGGCGCTGACGAAGCGCTTCAAAACACACGACTGCGCCTGCAACGCCAACATTGAGGGACTCTGCACTTCCGGCCATCGGAATCGACAAGGTTCCGCTCAGAAGCTGCGCGGCCTGTTCGTCAAGCCCATGTGCTTCATTGCCAAGGACAATGGCGACCTTGCCGGTCAGGTCGCACTCGTCATAGGGCGTCCCATAGGTTGCTTCGGTGCCAAGGACCCGGTAGCCGAGGCCTTGCAGCTCTGCAATGCACTGATCAACATCACTCACGACGGAAAGTGGGCACCACAGCACCGTTCCAGCCGAGGACCTGACCGTCTTTGGATTGAACGGATCGACCGCCTGCCCGGCAACTACGACACCTGTTGCACCAGAAGCTTCAGCAGTGCGAATGAGGGTTCCGACATTTCCTGGGTCTCGAAGTTCAGCCAGAACGACAACAAAGCCTGTTGCAATCGCCGTCAAGGGGCGATGCGTCATCGGGACCACCGCCATGAGTGGCTGTGGGGTGACCGTGTCGGCCACCTTGGTCAACACGCCCGGCTGGAGTTCATAGACCGGAACGGCGTGTGATCGAGCGAGGCGACAGATTGCCTCGACTTCTGCCGACGCTGCGTGAGCATCGACGTAGACGGACTCCACCGGTTGGCTGCCTGAGACAGCCAACCGGACGAGTTCAACGCCTTCTACGACATAGACCTGCTCATCCCATCTCGCTGAGCGCTTGGCCAGGAGGCGCCGAAGGCGCTTCACCCGGTCGTGGCTCGCTGCGAGTGGAGTGGTCAGTTCGTCGCCTCTGCTGCTGCAGCGAGTGCTGCTTGAGCTGCCACCACGAGTGCGGCGAATGCGGCTTGGTCGGTAACAGCCAAGTCAGCCAAGACCTTGCGGTCGGTTTCGATGCCTGCTGCGTGCAAACCAGCAATGAAACGGCTGTAGCTCACGCCATTGAGACGACATGCAGCGTTGATGCGCTGGATCCAAAGGCGACGGAAGTCACCTTTGCGTGCACGACGGTCGCGAAATGCGTACTGCTTCGAGTGCATGACGGCTTCGTTGGCGGCACGAAACACGCGGCTCCGGTTGCCATAGAAACCCTTTGCATCTTCAAGAACTGCCTTGTGATTCTTCTTGGCGTGTACGCCGCGCTTGACTCTTGCCATTGCTCACTTCTCCTTGCTTCGAGGGTGCTCGCCGCAGCGAGCAGGGAATCTAGATGCCGAGCATCTTTCGGATGTTCTTGTCTTGCTGGGTCGAGATCTCCGTCTCACCGTGGAGACGGCGCTTGCGAGCCGAGCTCTTCTTTTCCAAGATGTGGTTCAAGTTCTGCTTGCGGCGCATGAGCTTGCCCGAACCAGTCACCTTGACCCGCTTGGCGGCTCCCTTGTCAGTCTTCATCTTTGGCATTGATTGCTCCTTCTTCGAGTTCTGGCGTCACAACGGGCGCCTCTGGTACTTCGGTTGGTGCAACAGCGGCCTCAACAACCTGCTTTTCGGCTACTTCTGCTGCGTCTTTGGTTGCCTTGGTGGCTTGTTTTTTCGCCTTATTTGGCGAAAGCACCATCACCATGTTCCGGCCGTCAAGACGAGGGTCATTATCGACCTTCGCGTTGTCGCCCATCTGTTCGGCAATCTTGTCGAGAATCTTCTTTCCAAGTTCAGAGTGATACACCTCGCGACCTCGGAACATGATCGTGATCTTGACCTTGTGACCTTCTTCTAGGAACTTCGCCACTTGACGAGTCTTCGTATCAAAGTCACCAGGACCAATCTTTGGTCGGTACTTCATTTCTTTAATACCGACTTGCGTAGTCTTGCGGCGAGATTCCTTGGCTCGTTGAGCTTCATCGAACTTGAACTTGCCGTAGTCCATGATGCGACAGACCGGCGGGTTCGCCGTCGGTGCAACCTCTACGAGGTCGAGGTCGAAGCCTCGGGCGATCTGGAGCGCTTCGGGGAGCGGCTTGATGCCAAGTTGGCCTCCGTCTGGATCGACGAGTCGGACTTCTCTGGCGCGGATTCTGTCGTTGATACGGTGCTCAACGGTGCTTGGCGTGGCGATCGGGCATCACTCCTATTCATCGGGCACGGAGTCTTTCTCCGGGCCAGTCGTGGAGCGGGGACGACGAGGAAACCTCGCCGGACACCTAATCGACCCGGCGCACCTTCACTGCAAGGCGGTGGCCGGGTGGAGGCGCCCGTGGGCGACCCCGCTTCTGTTCTCAATGAGGACCTAGGCTACACCCATGACAACCCCTGACCGATCAATGGACCGAGACTTCGGTGATTTGGACTTTTCCGACACCGATGACCTTGACCCATCGCACATGGATGCCCAAGCCTTAGAAGACCTCCGGAGTCAACTGCAAGATGCAGATCCCGCTGTCGTGATTGCCAATCACTGCTACGGCTTGTTTGAGCTTGCGGCGGTCTACCTCTCGTCGGTTCCCCCAAAACTCGCCGCAGCGCAACTTGCCATTGATGCGCTTGCCGCCATCATTGATGGCCTTGGCGATCGTTTGGCACCAGCCCACGAAGAACTTGGTGACGGCTTGGCTTCACTCCGTCTCGCTTACGTGCAGCTTCACGCAGCCACCACACCCAAGTAACGGCAGCCGTCGTGGCTCGGATTGATGACGCTTGTGGACTCAACCTCGTTCCACGACCTCGATTTGGGCGACGTCGAAGGGGCACCTTGACCCTTTCGTCGCCCTTGGTCTTGTGTGGGCCAGTTCACCCAATCTTGGACCGCTTGGCGCTTGATCTTGATCAGTGTCTTGAAGGCTCCATTGGCCGATGTTTTTGTGGCGGTGGATGTGATGCAGCGCTGCGGTTTTCGTTGCTGTTGCGCGAACCTGGCGCGTACTCGTTGACCATTGACCAAGCCATGGTGGCAACCGCCAGCGACCTCGACGGGTTGGCCGCATCGGTTGCAACTTTTCGACAACTTATTTCGGGTTCACTTCTTTCGCACTCGGGTGTGCATCACGATTCGATCGAACTCCCCCGCCTTCACCTTGTTGATGCCCCTTCGTTTTCATGGCGAGGAGCTCATCTCGACGTCACCCGCCATTTCTTCTCAACCAAGGTGGTGTGCCGCTTTATGGATCTCTTGCATCTGCACAAGGTGAACCGCCTCCACCTTCATCTAAACGATGACCAAGGCTGGAGGGTTGACGTGGCATCGTGGCCGAAGTTGACCGAGGTCGGCGCGTGGCGGAGCTCATCGGCACACGGTCGTATTGGCGAGCTCGAAGACGACGGTGTTGCCCACGGTGGTTTCTACACCGCCGACGACATTGCCCACCTTGTTCATCATGCTGCGGGACTCGGCATCACCCTTGTGCCAGAAATTGACTTTCCAGGCCACGCCCTAAGCGCGCTAGCTGCCTATCCAGAATTTGGCAATACCGGCAAGCAGTT
>CANFJV010000110.1 GCA_947447225.1 Acidimicrobiaceae bacterium | reverse complement strand
TTGCTCGCGCCCCAGAGGGTCAAGTCCCCGCTCATGATGCTGGTGAGGTGATTGCTGATGTGTGGATCGCACCAACGGAGGCACTGCTTGCCCATCAACGAAATGAGATTGAGTTGATCTTCCCGACCATCAAAAACTTGCAGGCCATTTCACGATTCTCAACCGTTGATGCGCTCCTTGATGCCGCGGCCCACGCCGAATCGGTGCCAGCCATCATGCCGAGAATCACGGTGACCGGCGAAGGGGTTCGCATCTTGTTGCCCGGCGATGAGGGCTATGACGACTACGTCACGCCAACGCATGCCACGCCACCGACGGACTTCAATGCGACCATCAAGCGGGTTTCCCACCACGCCAATCCAGGTGACGGTAGCGGATCGTCGTGACCGCCATCGTGCAGTCCTGAGCGATGCGACCTCGGCCAACGCCGCCCTACTCGCAGCACTTAGCGCGGTCGCTTGGCTTTTTTCAACTCACCGCCACCGGCGTCGGCCTCGTTGTTGGTGCGGGCATCTACGTCCTACTTGGCGCGGCAACCGAGATCGCCGGAGCCACGATTTGGGTCAGTTTTCTGCTCGCTGGGGTGACGAGTGCACTCACCGCGATGAGTTACGCCGAGTTGGCGTCAATGTTTCCCTCGGCCGCCGCAGAGCATGAGTACACCCGACGGGTGGCGGGACCATCCCTCTCGTTTCTCGTTGGCTGGTTCATGGTGGCCGGCCTCGTGGTTGCGGCAGCCGCGGTTTCGCTTGGCTTTGCCAGCTACCTCGAGGCCCTCACTGGCATTCCCGTGCGCCTCGGGTCCCTTGGACTCTTTGGCCTGTTGCTGTTTGTGTGTCTGCTTGGCGTTCGACGTTCCACCAGGTTGACGGTTGCCTTGAGTGCAGTCCAAGTGCTTGGCCTCGTAGTCATCATCGCCATTGGCCTACCCCACCTCGGCGACCATTCACTCCTGCAAGGACATGGCCCCCAAGCGGTGGTGAGCGGCGCGGCACTGGTGTTTTTTGCCTTCATTGGTTTCGATGAAGTGATCACCTTGGCCGAAGAGACCACTAATCCCACTCGAACCGTGCCGCGGGCCTTGCTGTGGACGCTTGGCATCTCAACACTGCTGTACGTTGGCGTCGCCATTTCCTCAGTGAGTGTCCTTGGTGCCACAAAACTCGGCCACTCAGGTCAACCACTCGCTGAGGTAGCAACCCAAGGTCTTGGGCCAAGTGCGGGCAAGGCCATTTCCGTCATTGCCGTGTTCGCCACCATCAATACGACCCTGTTGGCGGTCACCGCCGCGTCTCGACTCATCTTTGGCATGGCCATTACTGGAGCATTGCCACGTCGACTCAGTCGGGTTAGTCGCCGGCAAGTGCCTGCCGCCGCAATCGTTGTAGTTGTGGTCGTGGCCATGGCAATCGCACAAAGTGGCAGTTTGGAACTGGTCGCTTCACTCACTGATGTCGCCGTGTTCTTGGTCTTCATTGCGGTCAATGTCACCGTCATTGCGCTACGGATTCGCCAACCCCATCGGATCCGCCCCTTCACTGTTCCATGGTCATTTTGTCGGGTTCCGGTGATTCCCGTCCTCGCACTTGTCAGCGTCGGGTTCTTGCTCCCCTCGCTGACAGGGCGGTCAATGGTGCTCGGCGCCGTTGTTGGAGGATTGGGACTCATGGTTACCTTGGGCCTGCAACACCGTGGTCGCCAACTCGCAGCACAAACGACCAAAGGAGTTGAGATGCGTCGACATCACATCACTGAAGAAGACCTCCAAGCCGTGGTTTCCCTCATGCATCTCGACATCGCGACATCGCCCTACAGCGAAGATGAGCTACGTCGGGGCATGCAGGTCGAACTCCAACATGGATGGGTCGATCCCACCACCAATGTGACAAACGATGATCTCGTCGCCACGGCCAAGATCGCGCTCGTGCACCTCAACGAAATTCCCGATTACTACACCCGTCTCGCCATCATGGAAGCCGAAGGTCGAGCCTTTTGGAAGAAGCGCTAAACCGCTTCGCTCACGGCCTTGTCGAGCGCATCAAGCAGGCGAGCCGAACAACCTTGCATCGACACTGGCGGTGCAATGTCTTCCACAATCTTGCGAGCGAGTTCGGCGAACACTGCCGCAAGTGGCCCAGACCCAGAAGCCGAAGGCTCTCCAATGTCGCCGCCAGCCGCCATGTCCGGGTGAAGCGGGATCGCGGCAAGCAGCGGCACTTGTAACTGTTCGGCCAAGCGCTCACCACCGCCGCTGCCAAACAGCGCATAGGAGGTTCCGTGATCGCAGAGAAACGCCGACATGTTTTCAATGACACCTGCAACGGGCAGATAGCCACGCCGTGCCATGTCGGCAGCACGATGAGCAACTTGTTGAGCGGCAACTGGCGGGGTGGTGACGACAATCATTTCTGCTCGAGGCAAGACCTTGACGAGCCCCATAGCAACATCACCGGTTCCTGGCGGCAGGTCAACGAGGAGGTAGTCGAGTTCTCCCCATGCGGCGTCTTCGACAAATTGCTGAACTGCTCGGTTGAGCACGAGACCTCGCCACATGATGGCTTTATCCTCATCGGCCAAAAAGCCCATGGACAAGACCTTCAGTCGACCCGCGCCACACGGTGCTTCGATCGGCTGCATCTTGCCGCCTTGCGCTTCAACCGGGCCTTTCATGCCGAGCAGTCGAGGAATGGAAAAGCCCCAAATGTCGGCGTCTAAAACACCGACCGTCAGTCCAGTAGTTGCCAGTGCCACGGCCAAGTTCGTCGTGACCGACGACTTGCCCACGCCACCTTTCCCTGACCCAATGGCCAAAATTCTTGTGGTCTTCGAAATGGTGTCGGTGCCACGGTCTTTGGCCACCGCTCTTGCCCGGGCCATGACTGCGGCCTTTTGCTCCGCATCCATCATGGAAATCGCAACGTCCACAAACTCCACACCATCAAGAACTAATACTCGAGCCACGACATCTCGTTCAATGGCGGCCCGAAGCGGGCAGCCAGCAATGGTGAGGGCCACATTGACCGTGACTCGACCATTCAAAATGGAAATATCGCCGACCATTTGCAGGTCGACGATGTTGTCACCAAGTTCTGGGTCCATGACGCCACGGAGTGCCTGCAGCACCGCTTCAGTTGTCACCTCGACCATGGCCAAAGCGTAACGGTGGCCTGCGGACCGGTGGCACTCGTTCGCCGATTACGCTGTGAGCAGTAGTTGAGCCCTAGTACTTGGAGGCACCATGTCAATGTCAAGCACCGTTTCAATTGGCAAGAAGCAAGACCCAGTCGTCTTGACCGAAAAAGCACAAGCCAAGGTGAAGGACCTCATTGCCCAAGAAGGCGAAGACATGGCCCTTCGCGTCGCCGTCAAGCCTGGTGGCTGCTCAGGCTTTAGCTACGAAATGTTCTTCGACACCGAAGTTGCAAGCGACGACATCGTCCGCACCTTTGGCGAAGTGCGCGTGGTGGTTGACCCACAAAGCGCCGAGATGCTCACCGGTTCAAGCCTCGACTACAGCGATGGTCTGAGCGACGCCGGTTTCCACATCTCCAACCCCAACGCAGGCAAGACCTGTGGTTGCGGCTCCTCTTTTAGCTGATCTCAACTAGACGATGAGCACGCCAGTTGGCCCTTACGTTCCCGCCATTCGCTTCGGCGACATGGTCGTCATTTCCGGCCAACTTGGCCTGGTCGCGAACAGCGACGGCACTTCGACCATGGTCGAAGGTGGCACCGCAGCTGAACTTGACCAAGTGCTCACCAATGTTGCAAGCGTGCTTGCGACCAAGGGTGCTCGCATTGATCAAGTCGTAAAGGCCACGATGTTCTTGGCCGACATGGCTGACTTCCCGCTCGTCAACGACGTGTGGGTCCGTCACTTTGGTGAGCACCGTCCGACTCGCTCCACCATTGGTGTTGCCGCCTTGCCACTTGGTGGTCGGGTCGAAGTCGAAGTCTGGGCCCACGCTCCTGTCGAGGGGTGAACGAGGAAACTCGCACAAAACCAGGGCGAGTACTCGCGTTCTGCCTGAAGGTTTTAACGGTTGAAGGTGACCCGGGTGCGGCCATTTATGGCACGCTCACCGTTGGGGCAGTGTTGGCGGCCGAATCAGCCAGAGATCTTCAACTCATTTCTGCGCTCATCGGAACGTCCGTTGCGGTCATCTTGTACTGGTTTGCCCACGGCTACTCCGCCGGGATGTCACGACGACTTTCCAACAAAACTCCGCTGACGTGGGCCGGCTTTCGCGCTGACCTGCGGCGCGAATGGGGAATTATCGAAGGTGCGACAATCCCACTTGTGCCAACGTTCATTGCGGCGGGTTTTGGCATGCGACCAGCGGCGGTCTACGCACTCGGCCTTTGGATTGTGGCCATCTCACTCATTGCCTACGAGTTATTGGCCGGTCTTGCCATTGACCTGAAGAACTGGGCCCTCGTTGGCCAAACCGCCATTGGTGCAGTCTTGGCTGTTGGCATCGTGGCGCTCAAAGCATTGCTCGGCTGAGCCTCTCGTGAGCGAGCTGACTCCGGTGAAACCAACTGAGCGTCGGGGCCGCGTTGAGCGAGCTGGGTTTGTCCTTCAACCAGTCTTTTTGGTATCGCTTGCCGGACTTGTGGCAAATGATCACGTCTTCAAGCAACGTTGGCCAGGCTTTCTGACCGGCAAGCTTTCCGATGTGTGTGGCCTTGGACTACTTGCCATGTTGGCGTGGGCAGTGTTGTTGATTGCTCGACCAGCGTGGCCAACGACGAATCGTCAATTACATCGAGCCCTCGTCACTGTTTGCGTCACCATTGCAGTGTTTTTCGCCGCTATGAAGATTTGGGGTCCAGCTGCTGGAGGCTACCGAACGCTCAATTCGCTGCTTGCCGACCCAGTCGTGAACCTTCGTGGATGGCTGAGTGGCGACTTCTCGCTGAGATCGGCCAAGACCACGATTCTTCACGATCCAACCGACCTCTTGGCCATACCAATTTTGATTCCGATTGGCTTCTACCTGCGGCGAAAGACCGCTCTCGTTGGCGAAGAAAACCGCTCAGGCGGTGACTTCCCCTCGAGTGTTACTGATTAAGAACGGTGACGCCATCAGAGAACATGCTGTCGTGAAACTCAAACTTCGAGATGGTGCGGCCCTTTGCAATGTCGTAGTACAGCGTCGTCTCGATGGCATTGCCAGGGTTAATACCGCTGAACATGTTTTGGTCGATCCCGGCAGCAATTTCGGCCATGTCGTTATTGTCGACTTGGTTACCTGCAGAGTCGAACGCCTTTTGCTCTGATGACATAAAGTCCTGCGATTCAGTTCCAGTGTTTGCAACACGGAGCTTCACTTCGCAGAATTGACCTTGGGCTGTCTCACCGAGTCCATACGTGGTGTCACCAACGCTCGGAATGCCACAGCGAACTGAGTGAAGTGTGAAGGTGAACTTTCCGTCCGCAGCAGCAGTGCCAATGTGGGCGTCAGCTGGAGCAGCGGTTGTTGGCGTGTCCGAACCCTGCGAGGTCGTGTCGGTGCTTGAAGAACTGCTTCCACCTGAACCAACTGATGCCCATACCCCGACCACCACAACTGCTGAAATTGCAAGTTCCCGAACGCGCATACCCACTCCTTAGAAAGTCAAAGTTGCTAATCGCACCCTATGACTCTGGGCGCGAATTTGCAAGTTCGACTTTCATTTGATTCGGCGACAGTGGCTCAGGGGTCAACGCCACAGGGAACCGCAGGAGGGCTAGTTAATGGTGGTGTTGGCCCAACTCGGCTGACCGAGGCGATAGCCAACCGAGCGAATTGTTTCAATGAGCGAGGCATGCTCTTCTCCAAGCTTGGCCCGCAAGCGTCGAATGTGGACGTCAACGGTTCGCGCACCGCCGTAGTACTCATAACCCCAGACTCGAGAAAGCAGTGCTTCTCGGGTGAACACCTTGGTGGCATTGGTGGCCAAGAAGGTGAGGAGTTCATATTCCATGTAGGTGAGGTCAAGTACTCGGCCATCGATCATTGCCTGGTAGGTCTC
>CANFJV010000109.1 GCA_947447225.1 Acidimicrobiaceae bacterium | reverse complement strand
GTGTTTTTGAGTTCAACCGGCGCCTCGCCCGGGCAAAAGTGTTGAAACGCACACCAGTTGCAAAGGTGTGACGTTCGAGCTTCGAAAGAATCTGCCGCGCAGTTCTCAACAATTTCTGAATAGGTCTCAAGGATTTCTGACGCCGCAGTACCGGCGATAGTTTCGTTGCATTTGCGACCCTTGGTCTGTCCCGCACTCAGGTAGTAAAGCCAAATCGAGACGGGCACTTGGCCCATTTCTTCGCCAATCAGTGCGGCATAAGTTCGAAGCGCAGTGAATTCCTTGTCGAGAAACCGGTCAGCCGGCATCTTGCCGGTCTTGTAATCAATGACGACGAGCGATCCATCTTCGAGCTGGTCAATGCGATCGATGATGCCAAGCACCGTGACCTGAGGAAACTCTTGAGCAATGCGTTGCTCGGTCATGATCGTGTTCGGGAGATTTGGGTCTTCAAGGTCGAAATAGCCACGCAGTGAGACTTGCGCTTCACGGAGGAATACTTGTTTTCCAGGAAAGTCGGCAATCTCCTCGAACACACCGCGTTGTTCGTGCTCATCTGCCGCACGAATGAGCATGGCCGAGGCGAGTTCTCGGTTTCGTTGTCCTCGTTCGACCTCGGAGAACAACAGTTCCAAGGCTCGATGCACCACGGTTCCCTTGGCCGTAGCCCGAGTGGCGGGTTGGCCAATGCGATCAATTGCAGAGTACTGATACTTCTTTGGACACTGGCGAAACGTTCCTGCACTCGAGGGCGAAATGGAACGAGGTGCAATGGCCATGGTGTGACCTTATGCAATCGGTGTCGCAACCGTGTTCCAACCGCGACGTAGGGTGAACTGTGGCCAGAGCACGACGCACCACTCCAGATGCACGAGACAAAAAGTATGAGCGCCTGACTGAATGGGCAGGGCTTCGAGCTGGCGACCCGGTTGATGTCGACGGTGTCGCTGGACGTGGTTTGTCGTTCAGCTTCTTGGCGCATGTGCGCAATCGTGAGACCGATGAGGCATGGGTTGAAGTCGTTGGCGGTCGAAACGGTCGGAGAGATGTTCGAAGTTTTCGCCCCGAGCAGATCTACCAAGCAGGGGCACTTCGGAAGTCAAAGAGCCAACCAAGTTTGGCTGAACAACCGGGACTCCCGCTGCGTTAGTGCTCAGCGAGTGGGGTCGAGCAGGACCTTGCGGCACCCATCAGCGTGCGTGTCGAAGAGTTCATAACCGCGGGCCGCTTCACTGAGTCCGAGGTGGTGCGTGAAGATCGAATCAGGCACGATGACCCCTTCTTGCAGCAGGGGAACCAAGGTGTCCCACGTTCCAGGAATCGCGGCAATGGCTGCTCGCAGCGTGAGTCGCTTGAAAAATGCAAGTCCCATGGGAAATGGCATCGCCATGTTCAAGTTGACGCCAACTACCGACACCGTGCCACCTGCAGCCACCGACGCGGTGGCTTCCATGATGGTGGCGTCATGCCCAATGGCCTCGATCGAGGCATTAACCCCGCGACCTTTGGTCAACTCCATGATCTGCGCTGATGCGGGAGCGCTCTTGGCATTGATGGGAATCGCACCAAGGCGTTCCGCCTCGCCAAGACGTGCCTCGTCGATATCTACGGCATAGATCGTTGAAGGTCCAAAGAGCTTCGCCGAGTGCACGGCCATGGTGCCAACTGGCCCAAGGCCAAAGACGGCAACGCTGTCGCCGGGTGCAATCGATGCCATTTGTGCGCCCAGAAAACCGGTCGGCAAGATGTCGGTCAACAAGACGGCTTGTTCAACGGTGAGGCCATCATCGATTTTTCGGACAAAGGCATCGGCGTGGTCAACCGCAATGAGTTCCGCCTGCGCCCCAGGAAAGTCCGCCATGGTGCCAACTGCGGTCACCATGGTCGTGGTGCAACACACTGGGTCGCCAGCTCGACATGACCAGCAGGTTCCACAAGCAACAACCGCGGAAAGCATGACCCGGTCACCAACACGAACGCCCGTTACGGCGGGTCCCGCTTCAACGACCGTCCCAATACCTTCATGGCCGAGTTGTTGGCCGACGCTTGGAAAATCACCGTGATAGAGGTGGAGATCAGAGCCACAAATCGCAGTTGCCTCAAGTCGCACGATGATGCCGTGGGGCGAGGGGAGTGTGGGGTCAGGAACCGTTTCGACCGAAACCTGACGAGGACCTTGACAGATGACCGCGCGCATGGCGCCACCATAGAGCGAACTCGCTAGTGGCGTGGAGTTCCGGCGACGAGGATCTGGTAGTACACGCCTCGCACAACGCCGAAGGCACCTGGTTTCCAGCCAGCAGCGAGGAAAGCTTTCCAAAACGGCGATCGGTGCGGATCGAGTGCTTGTCCAGGAAGGTGCCCTGTTGTGGGGTTGACCACTTGTTCAGTGAGCGAGAAGAACGTAAGGGTTTGGCCTGGCGTTACTCGTGCGTTGATCTTTCGCACCCAGGCGTCTGGGTGATAGGTCGAATCGCCATGGTCTGCATTAGCAATGAACAGTTGGGGTTGTCTCTCACTGAGGCGAACGGTGTAACCCGCTTCATTTGTTGAGGTCGCAACGAGCGACACCGATGCCTGAGGAGAAATTGCGGCAAACCCTGACCAGGCGAAGTTGTAGCGCAGAGGCGCATCGATCACGGTGAGCACCGAAGCGGCAAACGGTTGGGTGGTGCTTGCCGCCAGCGCCTTGTCAAGGTCGCTTGCGGGATACTGCGCTCGGTGCACGGTTGCTCCCATCGCAATGACGAGCAACGTCGCGATGGCAATCCCGAACGAGACCAACTGGTGAAGAAGGCGAGGACGAAGGTCAAGCAGGCGAGTGAGGCCGAAGGCGACGAGTACTGAAAGGGCTGGATAGAGCACTTCGTCGGTTCGCCCACCACCAAGTGGAACGAGGTGAAGTGCGGCGAGCACGAGCGCAAGTCCCAACGCTGCAGTGGGAGTAATCGCACGTAGGCGACCTGTGGCGATGCCAAGACCAACAAGTGCGCCAAGTGCCACAAGGACACTTAGGGCAGCAAGGGTCGTGGGTGGCCGAGTAGTGGTGAGCAGTGGGGCACCAGTCAGCCCACTGGAAAGGCCGCCGAAGAGGCGCTGTGCGCTTCGAGCGAGCGAGGACATCGAGGAGAAGTCCACATAAAACGGTTGCCAGAACGCACGAAGAGACGGTGGTACTGGATGCCAGGTGAGGTAGATGACGAGGAGACTGAGGCCACCAACGCTGGCTGCTGGAGCCACTACCGAGCGGGCAAAGCGAGGTGACGATCGCTCGGTGAGTGCGACGCTGATCCAACATGCCGCGATGACCGGAGCGGTGGCGAAACTCACCGTGAAGGAAGTCACGCTGGCGAGGCCAAGTAACCACCAACCATAGCGAGTCGAACGCGCCGTGCTGAGGCCAAGCAAAAGGGCGGCAAGGACGAGTTCAGTCGTATAGGGCTTCACCCGAGTGGAGTAGGTGATGACGACTGGACTGAGTGAAATAGCTACTGCCACGGCTGCGGCGATCCACGGCGCAACCGCAAAGCGTCGAAGCATCCACCACAGTGCCGGCAAGGTGCACAGGCCGGCAACAAATGCCGGGACTTGTGCGGCCAGCACACTTGGTGCCGTCACATGAAGCCACGGCCACAGTCCAAGCGAAAAACCCGGAAAAGTGGAGACGAGCCCGGCAGCATGTGCGAACGACGTCTGACTTGGCGCAGCAACCCACGCGTCATCTCGAAACAGACCCGACCCAAACGAGAGACCCGAAAGGCGAGCAACGAGACCAACAACAAAGCCCAGCGCAAGGAGTCCCGTTGGCGAGACGACGTTGAACCGTTGCCGGTCGGCAGGTTGTTCCACGAAGGGCGGTTAGTCGTTATACCCACGCACGACAACGTCACCGAATCCTTGCGCCTGGGCCAAGTAAATGTAGGCCAGGGCAATGGACTGGGCATCGATCATGGAGACGATGTTGCCCTCAGCGTCAAGGTTTAAGTTCGCCCCGTGAATGACGAAGAACACGTCGGTCACTTCCGTGTTGGTGGCAGGAACGCTCAAGGTGTGGACAGAGCCAGCTGGTTCAAACAAATACGAACCAGCCAAGTTCACATCGTCATATTCGAGATACTTCCAACTTCCCGTCAAGGTGAAGGCGTAGACGGTGCCGGTGTGCTTGTGGGTGTCGACGAGATAGCCAGGCTGGAACTTCGTCCGGATGACCCAAAGGCCGGCTTCGACATCTACGTGGAGAAGTTGCAGCGTGCTGCCATCTCCTAGGTCGACAAATGGCAACTCGTCAGTGCCAACGTGGAATGCGGCGGGGATGGTGGTCAGGTCCATGGTGCGCTCCTTTGCTCCCTCGTAGTGTTGCAGGTCAGAGGCAAAGGTGGGAAATCATGGCAAATGACGAACAGCGGGAGTATTTCAATGACGAAAAGCGCGTGAAGCGCTGGCCAACTCGAGAACCCTTCACCGAAGTCGCCATTGCACCATTGCTTGACGCAGCGAGCCTTCAACCTGGCATGACGGTTTGCGATATTGGTTGCGGAGGCGGGATGGCCACGTTGCAAGCGGCCGACCTCGTCGGCGAAACCGGTGCCGTGGTTGGCGTTGATATTTCACCAGCAATGGTGGCGTTGGCAACCTCTCGGCCACACCCAGACATTGTGCGATACGTCGAAGCTGATGCGCAGACCGACGCCCTCATCGGCGCTCCATTCGATTCGATTATCAGTCAATTTGGCCTCATGTTCTTCGAAGATCCGGTGGCGGCGTTTGTCAATCTCGGTAAGCACTTAGCGCCGGTAGGTTCTCTCCATGGGGTGGTGTGGCAGCCCATGGAGACCAACTTGTCCTTCATGGCGCATCGCATGGCAGCTCGAGGGTTCGCTCGATCGACGCCTGGGGGTTCGACGGGCCAAGTCGGCGCCTTTGCCTTTGCTAATCGAGACATCGTGGACGACTACTTGGTGCGTGCGGGCTTTGCGCCCGCCACATGGAACCTCCATTCGCTCATTCGACCCTCACGCTTAGATGAAGTGGTCACCCGCCAAACCTTGCTGCTTGCTGGTATTGATGAAGCGGTTGTCGACGACGCCTACGCCGAGGCACTGAAAGAACTTGAGGCGGTTACCGATAACAACGGCACGGTGCACTGCCCCTTGGAAGTGCAAGTGCTGTCAACACAGCTGGCCGCGTGAGGGCGATGAGCCACTGGGAAGACACCTACGCCACAACCACCGAAGCGGAGCGATCATGGTCGCAAGATGACGCGGTGACGTCGTTGTCGTGGATCACGGCAAGTGGGGTTGGCACGTCGCAGTCCGTGGTCGACATTGGTGGCGGAGCGAGTCGACTCGTTGATGGCCTTGTGGCCGCTGGTTACGAACGCGTCACCGTGGTTGATCTTTCGCCGTCTGCCTTGGCCGAAGCAAAGGCTCGTGTTGGTAACCGGGCGGAATTTGTTGAACGTGACCTGTTCTCGTGGTCGCCAAGTGAGCCAGTTTCGCTGTGGCATGACCGCGCCGTATTGCACTTTCTCACCAGTCCTCAACTGCGCATGGCGTATGGAGAAAAGGTCGCACGGTCGGTGCGAATCGGCGGCGCCGTTGTCATTGCCTGCTTTTCACACCTCGGTCCCGAGCGGTGTTCGAATCTCGAGGTTGAACGGGCAAGTGCAGATGATCTTGCCAAGCTGTTTGGCGAGCGATTCCGCCTTGAGGAGTCCGCCACGCTTTTGCACACGACGCCGTGGGGGTCAACGCAATCGTTTACCTGGGTGCGGTTGACATTTCTTGGCGAGAAGCGCGTCGACGCAGACGGAGAAGCCAAATTGCACTGACGCCGAGCAGTGTCCACGAAACAACGCTCACGATAAATGACAGCTCGATATACGGAGCGTGATAGTGGAAGTGGATCTCGTAGCGACCCTTTTCCACGACAACGGACTGCACAAGACCGTGGCGTGACACGGGCAGCTGGGTAATGGCTCCGGTGTCGAGATTTCTCGCCGTGGCTCTCCAGCCAGGCAGATACGCCATTGAG
>CANFJV010000108.1 GCA_947447225.1 Acidimicrobiaceae bacterium | reverse complement strand
TAGCCCACCTGGTTGTATGGCCCACATGCACTTGTGGTCGAAATGGCGGTGACTTCGTAGCCCGCTGGGATCGCCACCCTCCTCACGTGCGTGCACACCTTGATGCCGTCATTTATGGGCGTCCAAATCTCAGTGTTCCAGCCCACCTGGTTGTATGGCCCACATGCACTTGTGGTCGAAATGGCGGTGACTTCGTAGCCCGCTTGCAAGGCTACCGAGCCACTTCCGACGCACACGGTCTTCTGGCTGACGTGAGGAAGTCGTTTTGACGAAGTGGTGTCGTGGTTAAGCGCGAAGCGTTTGGTTCCCGAACTCGCACTGGAGGACGTCGGGCTGATTGACATGACTGCAGTAACTGCGATAGCACACGAAAGCAAAATACGTCGATTGTTCATGATTTCCCCCCGGGATACAAAACACTCTCTTGCCGGACGTTCTTGTGAGCGTCCGGGGAATCTTTCTTGTTGCTTTACGCGTTAGCGTGACCACGGAGGAGCACCCCAGGCCTCATGCCGGTCGGTACGCCTTGCTCAAAGGTCACGGTTCCCGACTTGATGGTTACGTCATAGCCCTTCGCACCTTGAAGAATTCGACGGCCTCCGGCGGGCAAGTCAGCAACAACCTTTGGACTCAGAATTTCCAACTCATCAAAATCAATGACATTGACGTCGGCGAGTGCACCTTCAGCAATTCGACCACGGTCGTTCAGTCCATAGAGTTGTGCGGTGTCGTGGGTCTGCTTCTTCACCGCCGCTTCGATACTTAAGCGCTTGCCCTGACGGTCACGCACCCAGTGCGTAAGCAAATACGTCGGAAGTGAGGCATCACAAATGGTCCCAACATGTGCCCCTCCATCGGCCAAGCCCGAAATCACTTCGTCGTAGTCGAACATCTCGGCGACGTGATCGAGGTTGCGCAGCGAGTAGTTGAGAATCGGGATATAGAGCAGCCCGTGGCCTTCTTCAGCCAAACAGGCGTCATAAGCGAGCTCAAAGGGTCGAATGCCTTGCCGATTCGCAAGCTCTTCTAAGCAGTCTTCTGATCGTGGTTCGTAGTTTGGCGGCGTACCGAGGAGGAATGTTGATCGGAGTGCACCAGCAACTCGGGCAATCTCTTCTGGTGTTGATGGCTCCCAGGAAATGACGGCACTTCGAAACGCTGGATCACGCAGTGCAGCAACGAATTCCGCTTCGCTCAAGCCTTGCGCCTTCAGGTCCGCATAGGCGGGAACGAGGTCAAAGAGCGAATAAGTCGTGAAGTGACCCGACAGCAGCCCAGTCGGGCGACCCGCTATTTGAGGGCGGAGAAAGGCGCCGTCAGCATTTGCCTTCAAACTCCGGTCCACCATGATGCGCCACGCTTCTGGATCTCCATCGACTTGCAACAAGGCATAGGTGACGGGTCGACCAATTTCCATTGAGAGTTTGGCCATCCACGACACTTCTTCCAACATGCCAGGCACGTCTTCACCGGCCGTACCAAGTGGCGCGACTTCGTAGACACCCTCTCCGACTGCTTGGAGCGCTTGGCCAATACCAAAGAGTTCATCGGCCATGGCGAAGGTCCCAGGAACAGGCTCGCCGTCAGCGGCACGGTGTGCCAACGTTCGAGAGGTGGAGAAGCCAAGCGCACCTGCACGAAGTGCCTCTTCGACAATTGCTCGCATTGCAGCAATATCTTCCGCCGTTGCTGGTTCGTTGCGAGCACCTCGGTCACCCATGACATAGGCCCGAACAGCACCGTGGGAAATCTGCGTACCAACGTCAACCGTCCAGTGGCGACCATCGAGATTGTCGAGATATTCAGGGAATGACTCCCATCCCCAGGTCATGCCTTCAGCCAGTGCCGTGCCAGGGATGTCTTCAACGCCTTCCATAAGGGCAATGAGCCACTCGTGACGATCAGGAGCTGCAGGAGCAAACCCCACACCGCAGTTACCAGTGACAATGGTGGTCACTCCATGGTTTGAACTTGGCGCCAACACTTCGTCCCAGGTCACCTGGCCGTCGTAGTGCGTGTGCACGTCGACCCAACCGGGCGTGACTAACTTGCCCGTCGCATCAATGACCTTGGCGGCATCTCTGCCACTCAAGTCACCAACGGCAGCAATCGTTGAACCAACAATGCCAACATCAGCGGTTCGCGGACTCCCCCCGAGCCCATCGACCACAGTCCCACCACTGATCAGAAGATCAAACATGCACTTTCCCCCTCGAACAATGCCATCGTGCCACCGAAGGCGAGGCCGTGTCGACTCAACGCGAGCTTGAAAGCGAGAGGCTCACGAGATCGAGCAGGAGTGCGAACCGTTTCGCCTCTGGGTACGTCACGATGATCGATGGGTGGTTCAACGAGTTGAGCGCACGCTGCAAGAGGGTGAACTCAGCCCTTGTGAACCACGCCACGGTCTCGCCAGATCGACTTCGACCGGGCCAAGTGGAACGTTCTGCGTGCAGGTAACGCTCCAACGTCGTACCGAGTGCTCGGAGACTTGCGAGTTCTGACGGACTCACCGCAACCTCACTCATAACCACGAGTTGCACCACTCGAAGAGCAGTCTCAACTCCGGCCTCGTACAGGGCATAGGCACTCGATGGCGGCTCGACGTGGAGCAGGTGGGTGGCAGGAGGTGTTGCCGCTGCCTGTCGACGGCGCTCTCGACTCGACCGAATGAGCGAAACACCAATCGCGATGAGCACCAGGTCGAGGGCGATGTGGAAGAACGAGCGCTTGAGCGTCGCGGTGACCGTGCCGTCACCGAGCATGGTGGGCTGAACAATCGGCCACGGCTGTGGTGGAGCGAAGGGACTAACGACCTCGCAGGGGTTCACGAGGCGATAGCCGGGCTGCTGGAATCGGGGATCGTTTCCGCCTTGGTAGACCATGGCCGAACCGTACCGTTCCGCTGTCACGGAGAGCAGGGTTACGTTTCGCCATCAAACAACGACTCGGATGCCCTCCGAGAAGCCTCCGCCCGATTGGTGCGTGCAATCCTGAGGGAGATCTTGACCCATGCAATGGACAACTCCCCGGAGCAATGCTCCGGGGAGTTCTTAAGTAGCCCTAACGGGATTCGAACCCGTGCCTCCACCTTGAGAGGGTGATGTCCTAGGCCTCTAGACGATAGGGCCGCGGCAGATTCTGCTGCGGGTGTTGCATCACGATGTCACCATCATGCAGCTCGGGGGCAAGGACTCGAACCCTGAATAACTGGACCAGAACCAGTTGTGTTGCCAATTACACCACCCCCGAAGGGTGGATCCCTAATCTAGCCGATTGCCGAGAACTGCTTTGCGCTCAGGCGGTGGAATGGGTCAGCGTTGACAAGTTGCCGTAGCCAATGATGCGACCAGCAGAGACCGCCAAGGTTTCTCGAATGAAGAACGGAATGGTCTTTGATCCCTTGATTGGGGAAATCTGAGTTGGCGTTGGGTTTGGCGAGAACCCAAACGTTGACAAAATCGCCATCGAGCGATGCTCATGGAAGGGATCCGTTACGCACAGCACGTGTTTGATGTGTGCGGCGCGCATTGCCGCTGCGGCAAAGGCAATGTTCTCGTAAGAATCCATACCACCGGACAAAATGAAGGTTGCCTTCACCCCTCGTTGTTCGAGCCAGTTGCGCGACACCAGCGATTCGGTCGCGGGATCACCGGGCAATTTTCCGCCGGTTACCACGATGTACTTCGTTTGAGGGAACTGTCGATACAGATCTAGTGCTGCTTGGAGACGGGCTTTGAGTTCTGGCGAGGGTCCACTTGGATAGGCAGCTGTTCCCATGACCAAAATTGCGTCGGCTTGGATTGGCTTGTACTCCGTGGAGGTCTTCCATACCTGATACCCGGTGAAGCACACGTACAAGATGATCAAACTAAGGATCGCCGAAATAATCTTGAGGGCAAGTTTGAGCGGCCAGAACATCATGGAGCAGTTGACCCCGCAACTTCACGAGCAGCCTGAAGTCGCCGCAACACCTCTTCACGACCAACCACAACGAGTGATTCAAACAGTGGCGGCCCAACGCTCTTGCCAGTGAGCGCGACTCTGATTGGGGCCTGGACTTTGCGCAACTTCATCCCGAGTTGCTCGGTAAAAGACAGCGTCTTTTCGTGGAGGACCTCGGCGTCAAAGGTCGCTTCTCCATAGCAAGCTATGGCGGCGTCAAGAATCGCTCCTGCATCTGCGTCACCCGTAACCGCTTTTGCCCACGCCGCTTCATCGAGAGGTGGGTTCTCCAAGAAAAGAAAATCAACCATGGCGGGAACTTCCGACAACAGTGCGACTCGTTCTTGGACCACGGGGGCGATAGCGCGATAGCGCTCCGCATCGAAGCGATCATCCGGCCACGGCGTCTCAAAGTCTGCCGGGGACCACGACGCGTTCTTTGGATCAATCCACGGCAAGGTGGCAACGATGAAATCATCAAGCGAAAGTTCGCGAACGTAGGCGCCGTTCAAGTTGGTCAATTTCGCTACATCAAAAAACGCCGGAGACTGGTTCACCTCGGCCAAGGTGAACTGCGAAATGAGTTCAGCCCGGCTGACCTTTTCTTCGCCCTTCGGACTCCAGCCGAGAAGACTCAAGAAGTTCACGAATGCATCAGCCAAGAACCCTTGGTCACGGAACAACTCAACGGAGACCGGATCTTTGCGCTTTGAGAGCTTTTTACGACTTGCGTCAACAAGTAGCGGCAAATGGGCGTAGACGGGAAGCGGCAGGTCTGGTCCGGTTGCCTTCGACAGGGCTTCCCAGATGAGTTGCTGCTTTGGCGTATTGGAGATGTGGTCTTCACCACGAATGACATGCGTGATTCGGTCGGCTCGATCGTCGACCACATTGGCCATGTTGTAGAGCACCGCACCCGAGGACTTCGCCACCACGAAATCGTCAATGACGGCGTTTTGGAATTCGATCGTTCCACGAATGACATCGTGGACGGTCGTCATCCCCTCTGGCACTTTGAACCGAAGGGCGGTCGTTGCTGACCGAGCAACGTTTAAGTCACGACAATGGCCGTCATAGCCAGGCGTCTTGTTGTCACCTTTACGCGCTTGGACCTCGTCACCAGTGCACGCACATGAGTACAGCACGCCAGCCGCATAGAGCGCTTCGACTGCCGCTTTGTGGTGCTCGGCGTTTTCACTTTGGCGAAATGGGCCCTCGTCAATATCCATGCCCAACCACTGCATGGAGTTGATGATGACGTCGACCCACTCTTCGCGGTTGCGATCAGCGTCGGTGTCTTCAATGCGTAGCAAAAAGACGCCGCCTTGTTGGCGAGCAAAAAGCCAGTTAAACAGTGCCGAACGGGCACTGCCGACGTGGAAGAGCCCAGTTGGCGATGGAGCAAAGCGGACTCTGGTGGTCAAGCTGGTTCAGTCCTCGACGATCGAGATTGCGCCAGTTGGGCAGCCGTTGACCGACTCGCGCATCTGCTCGCGATATTCCTCGCCTGGGTTCTCGTTCAAGATGTAGAGATACCCGTCGTCTCGAACTTCGAAGATGTCAGGGGCAATACCCATGCACACGGCGTTGCTGGCACACTCGTCAAAATCCACGACAACCTTCATGGGAGTCCTCCTCGAACTGTTCGCCAAAGCGGCTTCGCCCATGCTACCGAAGAGAACTCCTCCGACGCAGACGATTCTGCGACGGAATGCGGTGAGTGCTACTCGGGGCGATCGGCTCCAACGACCCACATAGCAAAGAACTGTGCACCACCGCCATAGGCGTGGCCTAATGCCTTGCGCGCATCTTCGACTTGGTGGTCACCAGCAAGTCCGCGAACCTGCAGTGCAGCTTCTAAGAACCGAAGCATGCCCGAAGCGCCGATGGGATTTGATGACAACACGCCGCCAGAACAGTTCCACGGGATGTCACCACCATCAAGTGCTGTGGCGCCCGATTCGGTCAGCTTCCAGCCTTCACCTTCCGCAGCAAAGCCAAGGTTCTCGAGCCACATTGGCTCGTACCAACTAAAGGGTACATAGACCTCAGCACAGTCGAGCTCTGCTCGAGGGTTCGTGATGCCAGCTTG
>CANFJV010000107.1 GCA_947447225.1 Acidimicrobiaceae bacterium | reverse complement strand
CTTGAACGTGACTTGGTTCGTGAGGCCTTGACGAAAAGCTACGAAAATCTCACGACGAACTTCGAATTCGCCTTTGACTGGGCGATTAGTTTTCTCGGACTTCGGGCGAAGGCACCGCTCACGACACGGCAACTTTCAACCTCGATCTCGGCCCTGGCTGAAGGCTGCGGCTTGCGTGACCGGCTACGTCGCGCCGATATTCGTGACATCAAACTTCCTACTGGCAACAAGGGCCGACGAGAATCTTGGACATTGTTCGGTATTGGACTTGAGGCTCTATGTATGCACTTCCTCGAAGAGATCCCGGGATGGGAACCCAGTCCTCTCCAGTTTTAATTGACCTTCAGTATTGAGCGACCCAAGGCAGAGGCGAGAGGGAATCCTCAGTTTCCCGACGTATAAAGGACCCTGGCCAGAGTCTCCAACTTCCCCAGTGCGATTCATTTCTGAACCTGCTGCCGCGTTGAGCTGCAACCCCTAAAGGCCAGCTACAGAATCTCCGGAGTAGAGATTGAGGTTTTGAAAGTTCTGTTCGGGCGTCCTGAATCGAAACGGCTGGATGGATTGGTAGTAACCATGTCGCCGGTGACGTATGTTCACCGCGTCTGCTTCAAGCGTTGAACAAATGACGTGGTCTGTAAGGTTCACCCGTGGGATTTCTACGTTCGATCGCAACCGGTGTGGTCGCAACGGACCGGGCGCAGATAAGTCTCACTCCTGCCATTCGGGTGGCCATCGTGATCACGATCACCATCGGCATTTCGCTGCTCACGCATCAAAGTGCCGTTGGCACCAATGCCGCAATTGGCATGTTGCTGGTCGGACTCGCCGACCCGAGTGGCTCCTACTTTCATCGTTCGCGAGCGCTCATTGGGACCCTTGTGGCCATGACCATTGCGGTCACTGTTGGGTGTCTCATCGCGGACCACCAGATTGTTCATCTGATTGTGGTGATGACGTGGGCATTTGTCGCTGGCCTTATCTCCGCGCTCGGTCCGAGGGCTGCGGTTGCTGGCGTGTTCTCGCTCGTGCTCATCGTGGTCTATTCAGGAACGGCCGTTCCACCCCAAGCGACCGGCCGGACGGTTGCCGCGGTTGGGGCTGGAGAAGTCGCGATGTTGCTCGTGATCATGATGCCGTGGTTGCTGCGACGAGCAGCAGGGAGTCGAGCACAATTCGCCGTTTTTTTCCGGGGCGAGGCGCTGGCACTTCGTCGTGGCCCCAAAGATATGGCGGAGGCAGTGCACATTGAGCGCCTCAACGTTGCCGAAGGTGGAAGTCAGGTCGATCAGCACGCTGGAGCGGCGTTGGCATGGTTCGATCAGTTGAGCGCACGCGCGCGCAACGTTCGGCTCTCGATCCTCGCCCTTGCTGCTGTGCCGAGCGAATCACCTGACGCTGCATTGTCGAAAGAGGTGCACGAGTTTCGGCTGTTGCTGGCCGACGCGTCACAGGCTGTTGCTCGCGCGCTCGTGTGGCCAGTTCGACTACAAAACCTGAGCGTCATTGCCGATCGGCTTCATGACCACGTCGAGGCGCTTCGTGGACACGTATCGGGGCCTGACATGCGGGAAATTGATGCGGCCGCTGCTGCAATGGGCGACGTCTTAGATCTCCTCATCGCGCCCTGGCCACTTGGGCGAAAAGACGGCGTTCGTCTTCGCTTTCTTGGGACCATTGGCCACTTTGCGTGGAAGCCACACTTGCACTGGTCAGATTCCTCGTTTCGTCATGGAGCTCGGTTGGCGATCGCGATCGGCGTCGCCGTGTGTTGCACGGACCTGCTGGCGTTCTCGCATGATTACTGGGTTGCGCTGACCGTGGCCTGGATTGCCAAACCTGGCCTCGGTGACATGGTGTTGCGGGTTGCCTCACGCCTCGTCGGCACCGTACTCGGCGCGGCGCTCACCCTCTTGGTGTTCGCCATGGTCCAGCCCGATTCCATGGTCTCGGTCGTGCTCCTTGGTGCAACCGTGATGGTCGCCGTGCTGTTTATGACGCCTAACTACTCACTGTGTATTGCCGCCATCACGATGTTTGTGCTGGTGCTGTTTGGGGTGAATCAAGAATCGCTGTCGACAACTGTGCCGAATCGACTTGTTGGCACCTTGGTCGGAGGAGCCATCGTGCTTGCCGCCTCGTTACTGTGGCCGGTCAAACAAGGCGACAATGTGTGCCACTCGCTGACCGATCTTGCCCAAGCGATTGATGCCCTCGTCAGCCACGCCATTGTCCACGGAGGAAGTGGTCTGGCGGAGCTGCCAGCGGCCGAGCGAGTCCGAGATGCTCGAGTTCGCGCAACGCACACCATTGCGTCTTCTGCCCACGAGCCTGGCCACCATGTGATGGCGACACAGGAGGCGACTCGCCTCCTCGCCACCCTTACCGAGATCTCGACCAGGCTGATGCAGCACTCTGTGCGAGGCATTGATGACGGTGCACGGGCACGACTCCGCAGAACTCACGATGAGATCCAAGCAATCCTTCGCCATCTTGAGGATCTTGGTGCTCAACGTGTGGTGGCGAACGCAAAGACCGCATTCAAATAGAACGTGACCGCCGTGATCGTGGCGATGACAAGAAGCAGCGGCGCTACTAGGGGCCCTCGAACGACATGGAACTCTTTGCCGTAGAGCGCATGTGCCCGCAAATCAATCGCTGCTGCCCAAATCCACATCGCGGGCAGCATCTGCACCAGGGTGAGTTTCCAATTTGTGGAGCGCAACTTCACCCCTTGAAAGAACATCACAAATGCGTCAACGACAAGCGCTAGTGGGGCAAGGTAGCGACTCCGATTGCTCAGGGCCAAGATGATCGCTTCGACCATCTGGTCATCTCCGGCATTGATGGCAGCGACCATCTTGCAGACGAGTACGCCGATTCGTTGCGTTCGGCTTTGATCATTCGCAGGATCTCGACGAGAAACTTCTGGGAGGTTGGTCATCCCAACCCAATTTCCGGTGAGGGGCTGGAAGGTGCAATTGAGCACTTTGGCACGCTGCGACTAGAGCCAATTTGACGTCTGGATACCCCGTCGATGGATAACAGCTGGGTCTGCGTATCAGCCCAATTCGCCTGATGCGCTACTTCCGTTGCATCCATTTCCGCCTCGCGGTCTCACTCCTGCGGATCGTGGACCGGGAAGGGACGTCCACGCCTCGAAGCGGGCCGCCAACGCGCTTCGAGTTTCTGCAACGCTCCTCGTCACGCGTGGCCGCGACGGCGTTGACTACGTACACTGTTTCAGTGGAAGAGCGGGTGGTGCGACCAATGGATCGCAACGGAGTACTGCTCCTTGCGATTCCGATGGCACTCACGACGATTCTTGCGTGGGTGGGCGATGCCATGGCACCAACACTGTTGATTTCCGCTCCAGTTGTGCTCATTCTCTGCAATCCGCGCAATCGCAATTTGGTGCTCGTCGCTCCAACGATGAGCCCCGTCGTTTTCATACCGATCGCCATCTTCCGCCTACTCGCGACAGACCCCTTTTTCTACTGGTTCGGACAACGCTACGGTGATGCGGCGATCCGGTGGATGGAGAACAAACTTGGCTCCGGAGCGATCGTGGTTTTGTGGCTGGAACGACTTTTCGCCCGCACGAGTTACGCCACCGTCGTTGTTCTCCCCAATCAGTGGATTTGCCTCCTAGCGGGCGCCACGCGCATGAAGGTGTGGGTCTTCGCAATCTTGAATGTCGCTGGCACAGTGGCGCGGGTTGTGCTCATCTGGAAACTGGGCGACGTTTTCGCTTCGCCGATTCTGCACCTCAATCACTGGATTGGCGCTCACCGAATCGAGTTGACGCTGCTCACGATTGCCCTGGTGGCCTTCGGTGTGTGGAGGGGTTCTCGAAACGGGCGACTCACTGTCGAGTCGCCGAGCGAGTTGGCTGAAGAGTTGCATGAAGCCGAGGACGAGGTGGGGAAACCTCTCTGAACGAGTCCACCCGGGTTCCACGTGTCCGCGACGTCTCGCGACATCACAACGTGGGCGAGGCGGGGCCAGAGCGGCTTGAGAGAGCCGAGACATTGTGTCTCTACAAAACCCAGGCCGGTTCAAGTTGAGGGTTCGTGATGTTGCTTCTGTTGCGACTGATCACAATGGTGGAGGCGATGGGACTATGGTCGAACCTTTTTCCCAGGTTGAACTGGGAGATCTTGTCCAGTAGATCTTGGGGAGCGTGATGTTGAGCAGGGTCCCTCTGATCCTCAGGGAAGTGATGGGACTTTGTTCGAACCTCGCAGAGGCCCTTGCCTTTGCGCTCTTGTCAAGTTAACCTGACAGCATGAGTTTGCTTGCCCCCAATTCCCTTCCGAGCGACCCGATCGATGCGATCGAGCAGATCACGGCGAGTGAGATCGAGCTTGACCGCCTGCGATGCGAACTCGTCAAGCAAGCACGAGCATTGGGGAGATCGTGGGAACAGATTGCAGCCGCTCTTGGCACTAGTCGCCAAGCTGCGTGGCAGTACTACACCACCCGTTTTCGCAGAGAGTTCGACAAGATGGGCGGTTCCGGAGAACTTATGTCGGACGATGAGGCGATGGACCTCGCCGTTTCGGAGTTGAGCGCCGTCCGTCGTCGCCGCCGCAGCTGACGGACACGTTGATGAAGGTTGTGATCGACGCCAACGTCTGGATTTCTGCCGCAATCCGAAAGGGGCCTTCACATCTACTCGTAGAGCAGTGGATGGCAGGTGCTGACTTCGAGATTGTGATGTGCCCCGAACTGCTTGCCGAGATTGCGGAAGTGCCTACGACGAGGGAACGACTTCGACGATGGATCTCCCTTGAGGACGCAGAGGCCTACATCAAGATGATCGCCACTTTGGTGGATCTGGTTCCCGATCCACCCGATGAAGATCTTGGTGTGCGGGACAGTGAGGACATGTATCTGGTCTCCCTCGCGAGAGATAACAACTGCGACTTCATCGTCACAGGAGATAAAGATCTTCTCGAATGGGAACTTCAGGAACCCCGGTGCATCGCGCCAGCCTCGTTCATCGAGCTGACGTAAACCTGTCGTTGGTCCGACAGCGATCTGGAGGTACTGGGACAAAGTTCCAACCCCTCCTGGGCTAGAAACCCAGTAGTTTCAGTGGTTTCCGATTGCCTGAACGGCTTCATTCACGTCATTTTCGATGTCTCAAGCACGACTGAGGAAGTAATGGGACAAAGTTCCAACCCTGGTGCTACTTCACACTGCTGTCGCATATGTGCTACAGTTGTGCATGTCGGAAATTGCCTCTCGTGAACTTCGAAATAACACTCGGGGACTGCTGCAAAGGGTTGCTGGTGGCGAAGACGTCGTCATCACGGTGGATGGTCAGCCCGTCGCAGCATTGCGCCCTTTGAGTCAGCGCCCTCGTTGGATGAATGGTGCCGACTTTGCGCGGCGTTTGGCTCATCGCCAGGCCGACGCAGGGCTGCGAGCGGAATTGCAGGCCTTGTCGCCGGACATGACCGACGACCTACCACTGTGACGCGAGGGCTTGCCGACACTTCGGTATTCACTGCGCGCGAGTCTGGCCGACCGATCCAAGCGTCACTGTTGCCAGATGAATTGGCGGTTTCGATTATCACCATTGGTGAGCTGCGTGCGGGAGTGCTGGCTGCAAGCGACGTCACGACTCGTGACACGCGTTTAGCGACCCTGACAACGGCGATGACACTCGATCCCATTGCCATTGATGACGATGTCGCAGCCCAGTGGGCGCGCCTACGAGTACTGCTGCGTGACTCAGGACAACGAATGCCGGTCAATGACTCGTGGATTGCTGCGACGGCAATGGCACTTCAAGTGCCGATTGTCACTCAAGACGACGACTACATCAACCTGGCAGAGCTGCCCGTCATTCGCGTTTGACCCTGAAGAGCCAAGGGTCGAACTTTGGCGTCGATGTTGCTGTGCTTTCGACAACATTTTTGTGGAGGTGATGGGACTCGAACCCACGACCCCCTGCTTGCAAAGCAGGTGCTCTAGCCAGCTGAGCTACACCCCCGTGGAGTTCTTACCCTAGCCGATCGAGCGAACCTCCTCAGAAGAACCTCAAGGGTCACCTAG
>CANFJV010000106.1 GCA_947447225.1 Acidimicrobiaceae bacterium | reverse complement strand
CGGTCTTGGACACTCGCACCAGCAACTAAGGAAATCGCAAAGCCGTCGACAGACTGCAGGGCTTCATAGGCATCAACGTGCGGTCGGCCAACCCCGGTCCACTTTTTCTTGGCCAAGGTCTTCATCTCGGCCACGTCGCTCGCCACGACGAAGACCACTTCGTGGTCTTCACCCATGCGGCCCTTCGCTGGAGTGCCACCAAGAAACACGGCGTAGAGAGTGCTCATGAGAGCAACCTTAGGAGCGAGCACGAAGGAGAAATTCATGGCCAACTCGACGATTACGCTTTGAGCCTTACCTCTTATTCGAAAGCAGTGGTGTTACACATGGCGTCTTCTTCTAGTCTTCCGACCTATGTCCTTATTGACGGTGAAAACGTCGATTGGGCACTGTCTGAGCTCATCAATAAAAAGCCTGGGCCAGCCGAGCGACCACGGTGGTCAGAAATTGTTGACCACTTCCGTGACGGTGGGACCAAGCAGGTGGTTCCCCTGTTCTTCTTCAACTGCCCCGGCGACATGGTCCCGATTCAGTTCGTCACCTTCCTTCGCTCGAGTGGGATTCGACCAGTACTGCTCCGTGGCCAAGGCAAAGTTGTTGACCTTGGTATTCAACGCACCTTGCAGGTACTGACCAAGCGTGAAGGTGACGTGGCGTTGTTAAGCCACGACGGGGATTTCATTGACGAAGTTGCCGCCCTTGTTCGCAGCAACCGCACCGTGTCACTGGTCTGTTTTCCTGAGCGAGCAAATGCTCAGTTCATGGCACTTCGTGACGAAGGCCTTCGCATTGTTGACTTAGAGCGTGACATCAAGAATTCCTTCGATGTCGCCATCCCACGACCAATCTTCACCGTCATTGATGTTGACGACTTCAACCCAGAGGACTTCCTCGCCCTCATGTAGCGGTTTCATCCTCCTTCGCCTCTGCTGGAAGCAGAGCCTGAGATCAAGGCATTCAACGCTGTGGTGAATTGATCGCCAAGAATGGGAATTCCCGCTCATTCGCGAAGGGCCCGAAAACTCCCTAACCGCTGCGCCTTACGGTTCCACAATGGCAAAACTCATCGACGGGGTGTCAAGGAGGAGGAGGACATCAAACAGGTGAGTTAGCTCACCATCAATGGTCACGTTGCCGCTCGCGATCTCGTCCATCAAGTTTGCTTCTCCACGAAGTGCTTGGCTGAGCAGCGTTGAAGGACAGGTGATCGTGAGCGTTGCCCGATTGTCTTGTCGCCCACGAAACGCATGGAGCACCGAGTGGATGAGTTCAATCGTGAAGGGCTCGTCATCAGTGAAGTTGAAGTTGATTACTCGACGCATCCCGGCTGCCCGCTCGCCATTGAGGCGAACGGCAAGCACGTCAAAGAGTTGGTCAATCGACAACGCGGAAGCAATCGCAGCTCCAGTCGACGACGCAACTGGCTCTGGTGGGCCTTCGATCAGTTCTTTGGCACCAGACAGATAGAAGTTCCGCCACACGCCGTTTTCGCAGGTGTAGGCGAGTTGTTCAAAGGTCTCCGCCAACAGTTCTCGTGCGTCTCGCCGGTCTGGTTCAGCAAAGACCAAGTGGCTCACGAGTTCAGCCACCCAGCGGTAGTCCGCCGCTGCGAACGCTTGGGCGGCTGACGCCATCAACGCATCGCCACCACCGGCTAAGGCCACATAGCGCTTGCCTTGTTCAACCGGAGGGTGCGGATTGAGATGGGCCGGGTTGGCGTCAAAGAACCCAAGGTAGAAGTTGTAGACGGCCTTCGTGTTGTGGCTGACCGAGCCGTAGTAGCCGCGATTTGCCCAGTGTGCACCGAGGTCTTCTGGCCAATCGAGTTGCTCGGCAATCTCGTTCATCGTGAAGCCGGCATTGGCCAGGCGAAGCGTCTGGTCATGGAGGAACTTGTAGGCGTCACGTTGTGCAGCCAAGAAGCTCCGCACTTCTTCACGACCCCAGGTTGGCCAGTGATGTTGGGCAAAGACAACGTCGGCGTCGGCAAACAGATCGAGTGCGACTTGGAGGTAGTGCACCCACGCTTTGGCGTCACGAGTCTTAGCCCCTCGAAGTGTGTAGAGGTTGTGGAGCACATGACAGGCATCTTCAGCCGAGCAAAGTGCCTTCCACTGCGGCAAGTAGAAGAGCAACTCTGCGGGAGCTTCAGTTTCTGGGGCCAACAAAAATGTGAAGGTCACACCGTCAATGTCGTAGTCACCAACAGGTTCGGTGATCTCAATGGTTGGTGGGATGAGGTTCACCCGACCCGTTGACGTCGTGAGACCAAGGCCATTAGAAAGTAGGCCTCGGGGGCCAACTTCCAACAAATTGCCGTACATATACTGCGCTCGGCGCGCCATGGCCGTGCCAGCCAACACCGATTCTGCGACCGCTGCTTCCATGAATCCAACTGGCGCGTAGATCTCAACTTCCTTTTTTGCCAGTTGTTCCGGGGTAATGACCCCCATGACACCGCCAAAGTGATCGGGATGTGAATGGGTATAGATGACTGCCACCACTCGACGGTCGCCACGGTGTTGACGGTAAAGCGCCAACGCCTCGGCCGCAGTTTCGGCCGAGATCAGCGGGTCGACCACAATGATGCCGTTGTCCGATTCAATGAAATCAATGTTGGACAAATCAGCCGTTCGCACTTGATACACCGGCCCAACGACATGGAAGAGTCCACCAATTGCCAACAACTCCGTCTGGCGCCACAGCGACGGGTTGGCCTCATCGGGGCGTTCTCCAGCTACGAGCGCAGTAAAGCGCTGCTGGTCCCACACTCGTCGGCCCGAGGCATTGTTAATGAGGCCATTGTTATTGAGTTCGGCCACGAGGCCCCGTCGGGCATTGTCAAAGTCCGTCGTGTCGGCGAAGTTGAGGTGGTCATAGACCGAACGATTCTTGGCCGCAACTGCAGCCGTTGCGGCCTTTGGCGTCCAGCGAGGGGACTCGTTCGTCGTCACTTTGGCTGAGGTGCGGTGTAGTAGCCATTCACGCCATCGTGGCGTGAAGCCAGCAGGTCTTGAATGGCCGGGAGTCCCCGGGCGCCATTTCGAAGCGACAAATAGGTAGCTTCAGCGTTGTTGGCATAGACCTTGTCCGCATCGCTCGCGGCTGGGTTGATCCACAGCGCACAAATCAGCACGAGATCATCAACTTCTGCAGCCGGCACAATTCCTTCTGCAACCGCGCGAAGAACCCCAGACGCAACACCGGCTTGGCCGGCTCCCCACAGCAGGTGTTGATGCGTTGGTTCCGTCGTTGTGGCCTTGCTCACGACAAGGGTGGGCGGCTGAAGGGCCATATTCGGGCGCAAGCAGGCAACAAACGGGGCATGCCCAGCAGATGGTGTGGCAAGGGCCGTCATCCACGCAGTGCCAACAGGTCCTGCGCGATGTCCGAGCACCGTGTTCACATGTGCACCATTGGCATCATTGCCAACCGCTGCTTCTCCAAGTTGACTCATTGGTCGCTCCAAATCGTTGGTGGGGTGAGAAAAGGTTCGGTTCGCCCATACCGGGTCTGGCGAAGTGCAGCGGAGCCTTGACGACCAGGAACGGTGTCATAGGCCAACAGTCCAACATGACGGAATTTCTCTCCATGGATGGGACTCACTCGATGGATGGAATTTCGGCCTTCAAAGATCAGCAATGTGCCTGGGGTCATCGGCAGCGTCACCACCGATGACTCATCGCCATCAAAGAGTGCTTTGACCTGATCAAAGTGCTCATCATCGGCACTTCGCATCTTGGGCACCACATCAAAGGTGCCGCCGGAGTCAGATGTTTGGATGGCCAAACTCACGACGAAATCGGTCTGATCGTAGTGCCACTGCAATTCGTCACCTTCACCCATGACCGACAAATTGAGCGCACCAAAGGGATCGCCATAGGGGTAGAGCTCGCCGCGGTCGACAATGGCGGCGATGAACGCAGTGAGCTCGCAAGACTCATAGAGCTGGCGAAGTGGCGAGGAGTAGGCAATGGCGTCGTAGGCCACAACTCGAACGCCAAAGGGCATCACGTGGCGAAGTGGGTGTCCCTCTTCAACGTGTTGGTCGGGTGCAGCGAGATAGGCCGTCCCCTTGCCAACGGATCGATACGCCGTTGCTGCCAACGCTTCCGCATCACGGGTGAGCCAACCAACAAAGTCCTCAGTCACAAAGCCAGGCAGCTCGGCGTAACCATGTTCCGCCAGTGACGTTCGGGCCGCTTGAACGACCTCTACAAGGGTCGCGTGTTGCGGATCCATGATGGGATACCGGTCAATTGCTACCGCGGTTTCAAGGACAAACTCCACACCAAGACGTTACGCGACATCGCACCGGCTGAGGAGTCTCCTTCCCTAGGCTGACCCAGTGGCCAGGCTCTTGATCGATACCGCTCCACTGAAGGCCAGTCGGGAATTTCGCTTGCTGTTCATTGGCTTTCTGATCTCGACCCTTGGAAGCCAACTTACCCTTGTGGCCATTCCCTATCAGATCTATCTCGCCACGCATTCGACCTTGCAGGTGGGTCTCATCTCAGTGGCGCAGTTACTGCCACTCATTGCCGGATCGCTCATTGGTGGGTCCTATGGCGATCACTTGGACCGCCGTCATATTTTGCTCGTATCGTCACTGGCCCTCGCTGGCACGAGTGCCCTGCTCGTATTGAACACACAGGTCCTCGACACCAATGTGGTGCTGCTCTATGTCATTGCCGCATTAGCGGCGTTTCTCGGTGGATTTTCCAATCCTTCTCGCACTGCGGCAGTGCCCAAGTTGGTCGAGGAAGAACACTTAACCGCGGCACTGGCGTTTAACCAAGTGGTCCTGCAATTTGGTGGGATTGTCGGTCCAGCTGCAGCAGGGCTGCTGATCTTGGCTGCGGGTGTGGGTCTTGTGTATGCACTTGACGCGGTGACCTTTCTCGTGATGGCCCTCACTTCCTGGATGCTCCGGCCAATCCCACCAGCAAAGGGGGCAACAAAACCCGGACTTCGCTCCATTGGTGAAGGCTTCACGTTCCTGCGTGGCAAAAAGATCTTGCAGAGCATTTACCTCGTCGACTTAAACGCCATGATTTTCGGAATGCCAAGGGCGGTGTTCCCGGCCATGGCGCTGACGGTCTACAAGGCCGGACCCGGCGTCTTGGGACTGCTCTACATGGCGCCTGGAGTCGGAGCGTTTCTCGGCGTACTCACGACTGGCTGGTTGAGTGAGGTCACGCGGCGCGGTCGGGCGATTTCGATTGCGGTCGCAATTTGGGGACTGTCAATTGCATTGTTTGGTCTCGTGCATTCAGTGATTGCCGGTTGCCTCCTGCTCGCAGTTGCCGGTTGGGCTGATGTGATCTCGGCGGTGCTTCGCAACACGATTCTGCAGACCTCGATCCCTGATCACTTCCGATCTCGCCTGTCGGGTATCCAAATCGCAGTGGTCCAAGGTGGCCCAAAGCTCGGAGACTTTGAAACTGGAGCCGTTGCGGCCCTCGCCTCTCCTGTGGTCAGTGTGGTCAGCGGTGGGATGCTCTGTGTACTTGGCGTCGTCGCACTCAATGCATTCGCACCAGAGTTTTGGCGAGAAACACCAAAAACGAGTGAATCAGATTGAGGCTGAACAAACCTTGCTCGGCTAGGTTGGCCGCCATGAGCGAACTGACGTTGCAGGACTATGAGCCGAAGTGGCGACCAGACATCCAAGCGCTCCGAGCGCTTGCGGTCTTGCTCGTCGTCTTCTTTCACGCCCACCTTCCCGGCGTCCATGGTGGCTTCTTGGGCGTTGACGTGTTCTTTGTCATTTCCGGTTTTGTGATCACCGGCGTGCTGCTTCATGAGCGGGTCAACAGCCAAGGCACCTCAATCCTCGACTTCTATGCCCGACGCATTCGGCGCATTTTGCCAGCGGCCACTGCCACCATCATCTTGACCGTGTTTGCCACCTATCACTGGTTGGCCTTCGTCACTGGCGACAAAGTGGCAAACGACGCGAAATGGGTCACAGCATTTCTGGGAAACATCCACTTCGCCATTACCGGGTCGTCGTACTTCGGCGCTTCGGACCCACCATCAACGCTGACGCAATTTTGGTCCCTAGCGGTTGAAGAGCAGTTCTATGTCGTGTGGCCGCTGCTGTTTTTGGG
>CANFJV010000105.1 GCA_947447225.1 Acidimicrobiaceae bacterium | reverse complement strand
TGGTGGGTCAATGCCCGCAGCCATACACATCGCTGGCCACCACACGCAGTGGAATCGAAGTATTTCTTTGCCAATCAGGTGATGGACTGCTGGCCACCACTCACTGAACTGCTGGTCATCGCGCCCATAACCAATGGCGGTTAGGTAGTTGATGAGCGCGTCGTACCAAACGTAAAAGACATGCTCGTCATCCCACGGCACCGACACGCCCCAGGTGAGCGAGGTGCGAGTGATGGAAATGTCCTTCAAACCCCCGCGGATGAAACTCAAGGCTTCATTGCGCTTGGTGGCTGGTTGAATCGCAGTTGGATTGGCCTCATACCAAGCTAAAAGCTGGTCTTCGAACGCAGAGAGCTTGAAGAAATAGTTCTCTTCTGCCATTTGCACGGCCTTTTTGCCATGCACTGGACAATTGCCACCGTCTAAGTCTTCTTCGGCGTAGTAGTCCTCACACGACACGCAGTACAGGCCTGAATAGGTGTCTTTATAGATGAAACCACGCTCGTAGATGGTTGTGAGGAAGGCCTTGACCGTCGCATGGTGGCGAGGCTCGGTTGTGCGAATGAAATCGTCGTAGGAAACGTCGAGACCATCCCACGCCGCCTTGAACAACGCAGAGGTTCGATTCGTCCACTCACTTGGCGTAAAACCATTTTTCTCGGCCGCATCGGCCATCTTTTGACCGTGCTCGTCGGTGCCGGTGAGGGAAAACACCTCGTTTCCGAGCAAGCGCTGAAATCGGGCAATTGCGTCAGCGTTCACCGTGCAGTACGCGCTCCCAACATGTGGGGCATCGTTGGCGTAATAGATCGGAGTGGTGATGTAGAAGCGAGCCACCGCCCAAGCGTAGTTGCCTTAACCCTGCTCGCCTTGCGACAGCACCCGCAGTTCTCGGGCTCGGTCATAGGTGTGCCGCTGATCAAGTTCGAACCGTTGTGCGACGGCTCGGGCGACGTCTTTTAATCGCTCCCCACTGCCAAGGCCACGCAGAATTGCTTGGTCAATGACCTCATCGCTGATGGTTTCTGGTTCACCGGGACCAATGACCAACACCACCTCACCGCGAACCTCTTCATGGGTGGTGAGGGTGGCAAGTTCGCCAAGGGTGGCTCGAGTCACGGTCTCAAACTTCTTCGTGATCTCCCGAACCAGTGTGGCCGGGCGATGTGCTCCAAGGACCTCAGCAAATTCGACCAGCGTTTGGTGCGTTCGCCCCGGTGCTTCGAACACCACGGTTGTCCGCTGCTCGAATCGAAGAGCATCAAGTCGTTGTGCACGCTCTTTTCCCTTTCGAGGGAGAAACCCCTCGAAAATGAAGCGTTCAGTTGGAAGACCCGACACCACCAGCGCCGAAATGGCTGCACTCGGTCCAGGAATCACACTGACGCTGAGCCCTCGGTCATGGGCGGCCGCCACGAGTCGGCTGCCGGGATCAGCAATGCCGGGCATTCCTGCGTCCGTGACGACACCGACGACATGACCAGACGCAACGAGATCAAGTACTGCCCCAGTTTGGGCCACTTCGTTGTGATCATGGACCGCCCAAAGCCGCTTGGGTGAGGTATCGGCCGAAATCGCACTGAGGAGCGCTCGGGTTCGTCTGGTGTCTTCGCAACACAGCACCGTGGCAGTCGACAGCACGTGTTTTGCCCGATCCGAGAGATCCGAAAGATTCCCAAGTGGCGTCGCAATCAGCACCAATTGGCCGGCGCGAACATCTCCTTGCACAGCGAGGTCAGGTATCTCGGAAATGGAGGGGCTCCTTGTCGGCTACGATGTCAAGTCTTATGTCGAAGCGTACGGTAAAGCGGAAGTTACGGGCCAAGAAGAAGGCAAATCACGGCAAGAAGCCGAACTGCGGTCGCGGCTAGCGCGCCTCAGTAGCCTCTCCAGGTGAGGCCACGGGACTCAATGGTGCGAACCATTTCCGTTGGCACATCTGAAATCAGTCCATCAACGCCCAAGTTGAGCAAACGCTCCATTGAAGGAGCGTCATTGATCGTCCACACATGGACTGCGAGCCCCTGCTCGTGGGCAACCTCGACGAACTTCTGATCAACGACTACGAGGTCATCGAAGGTTTCTGGCACCTGCAAGGCAACCGATGGCGTTGCTGGCGGCACCTCTCCGGCCTGCACGGCGAAGTAGAACGCTGCCACTTCTCCCGTTGCTGATCCGGTCATGAATTCCGGGGCAATGCTGCGGAAGCGATTCACCGCATCATCACTAAACGATGAAACAATCACTGACTCGGCGCGGTCATATTCACGAAGCAAGTCGGCAAGTGGCTGCTCATAGGCAACCACCTCTGGAGCGGTTTGCTTGATGTCCATATTGAGCACCGTGTCAGGAAACCGTTCCAACACCTCACGAAGGGTGGCGATTTGATACTCGTGATCTTTTGGAGCTCGCCCACGAAGTGGGTAGGCCTCATCGGCAAGCCCAGGCGAAGCGGCTTCACCTGGCGCCCACCAGTAGGCATTGTCGAGTGCTTTTAACTCGTCCAAGGTGAGATTCGCAATCGCACCATTGCCTTGTGTGGTGCGGTCAACGGTTTCGTCATGGCACACCATGAGGTGGCCATCTTTGGTCATGTGCACGTCCAACTCAATTGCGGTTGCACCAATACGCAGTGCTTCGGCAATGGTGCCGAGACACGAGGAGGGGCCTTCGTGGGCACCACCTTGGTGAGCATAGGCAATGACTCGACGTTGTAGCCAGGGATTATTCGCCATGATGTGACCCTAACCCTGCTGGGCTTCTGCCGGAGGTTTTGGCGTGGGATCTTTCATCGTGATGGCTTCGACCAAAAAAGCCAAGATCGGAATAATTCCTGAGGCAATGAGCAGCACCAACTTGCCCTTGGAGATTTCGAAATACTTCACGAGCCCCGGTAGCGTGGCGAGATAGACGATGTAGAGCACACCGTGAAAAGGTGAAAACATCCGAGGTGCCGTCGTGCCCATACCAAAGATGGCAATAAGGGCGGTCAAGATCACGAGCGCTGCACCAACAACAAACGCCATGACCCGGTAACGCTTGAGTGCGGTCGCCGCTAGTGATTCCATTTCTTTCTCCCCTTTTCGTTGAGCGCCCGCAACTGTTCGTTGTAGGCCGCCATTTCGTCGTCAACTTCGCCGACTAAAGCTTCGGCCTGTGCTTGGGCTTGCGCACGAGCAAGCCGCTCTTGTTCGGCTCGTGCTGCCACTTGCTCGTCGGTTGGCTTCTCGGTGTGGATGAGCATCCACCAGCCCCACAGGCCGAACAGCGCAAGTGCTGGCCACTCAATGGCATAGACATAGCTCAAGGCATTGCCGGACGAGGCTCGAGAGAATTGCCACACCGCAAGCCACGTGCACGCAGGAATCCAAAGTGCCAAGCACAAATGGGCCAGTAGCGCTCGTCGAGACAGCCACCGTTCACGCACCTTGCCAGCCTAGTGAGTTGAAGGGTGGATCACTCAGAGCAAGCCGAATTCATCGGCCAAGTCGGCCAGGTCGCGCTCAGGGCGTCCACCCATGTGGGAAATAACTTCACCAGCGCACAAACTGCCCAACTCACCACAGGACTCCAAGTCAAATCCTTGAGTCAAGCCATACAAAAAGCCGGCGGCATACAAGTCACCTGCACCGGTGGTTTCCACCACCTCGCCAACGAGTTTGGCCTCAACGGTGATACGACCCGATGGGGTCACAATCACTGAGCCGCTCGCTCCATTGGTAATCGCAGCCAAAATCCCAGTTTCTTCAAGTGCATCGAGCGCCTCATCCAACGTGTCGACCTTGAACAAGGCCTTGGCCTCGTCGGCATTGGCAAAGAGGATTTCAATTTCTTGTTCGACAAGCTGCAAAAAGTCAGCTCGGTGGCGGTCAACGCAGAACGAGTCCGACAGTGAGATCGCCACGGATCCACCGGCGTCGTGAACTGCCTCAATGGCCTTTGCAATGGCTTCTTTTGCCACTGGTTCGTCGTATTGGTACCCCTCGACATAGAGCACTTGGGCTCGAGTGACGAACGAGGTTTCAACATGGTCTGGCGTCAAAAACGCACCGATGCCGAGGTGGGTAGCCATGGTGCGTTCGTGATCGCTCGTCACCAAAATGACGCAACGACCCGTACCGGTCGTTGGGAGTTCGTGGTGGGCCAATTGGTCGAGCAACACTGGCTCGAACACGACGCCGGCTTCGCCAATCGCGTCAACAAAACGTCGACCGGCAAGGTCATCGGCAATTCGACCAATGAATCCAGCTTTCCCCCCAAGCGAGGCAATTCCCGCCATGGTGTTTGCGGCCGAACCACCAGAGATCTCGACGGTGTTTGACAACGTCTCATGAATCGATGCCGCCCGTGCTTCATCAACAATGGTCATTGACCCTTTGATGAGCCCAGCTCGGTCTAAGTGATCGTCTTCAACGACACCAAGGACGTCAACGAGCGGGAAACCAATGCCAACAACGTCAAGGGCAAGGACTTCTTTTTTAGTGATGAGTTCAACTGGCTGTGCGTCTTGGGTCACGGCGAGAGGCTAACCGAGACAACACGGGTAGCCTTCGACCATGCCACTTGCCGCTACGCATCCGTACCGTCTGCCCCGAAATGTCGTCCCAACGACCTACCGGATTCACCTCACGCCAGACCTTGAAGCAGCCACGTTCTCCGGCACCGTTGAGATTGACCTCGAAATTCACGAGGCAGCGACCACGGTCGTGATGAATGCCATTGAACTCGACATCACCGATGCCATTGCCATGTCTGATGATGGACGAACCTTTGCCCCGAGTTGGGCCTTTGACGAGGCATTAGAGCGCGTTAGCTTCACCTTTGCCGAGCCGCTTTCGGGCGCAACAGCAGAACTGCGCCTCAAGTTCACTGGCACCTTGAACGACCAGCTTCACGGTTTCTATCGTTCAACCTTTGTCGATGACGAAGGCGAGACCCGGACAATCGCCACCACACAATTCGAAGCCGCTGACGCCCGTCGGGCGTTTCCCTGCTTTGACGAGCCTGACCGTAAAGCCGTATTTGAGGTCACCTTGGTGGTCCCCGAAGATCTCGCTGCCTATTCGAACTCGCCAGTCGTGCTTGAGCGAAGCCTTGAAAATGGCACTCGTGAAGTGGTCTTTGGCCCAACTATGAAGATGTCGACCTACCTCGTGGCCTTTGTCGTTGGCCCCTTTGAGGAAACTCCAGTCGTTGACGTCGATGGTATTCCGCTTCGTGTGGTCTACCCCAAGGGCAAAGGTCACTTGGCCCCCTACTCGCTCGACATTGGCGCCTTTGCCCTTCGATTCTTTGCCGAGTACTTCGACATTGCCTACCCAGGCGACAAGCTCGACCTCATCGCCATTCCCGACTTTGCCTTCGGTGCCATGGAAAACCTCGGTTGCGTCACCTTCCGCGAAACCGCACTGTTGGTTGACCCTGACCACGCGAGTCGGGTCAACTTGGAACGCATTGTTGATGTGGTTTCCCATGAAATCGCCCACATGTGGTTTGGCGACTTAGTGACCATGGGCTGGTGGGAAGGGATTTGGCTCAACGAAGCCTTTGCCACCTTTATGGAGACGATGTGTACCGACGCGTTTAAGCCGAGTTGGGAACGCTGGACGAGCTTTGGTTTAGAAAGAGAAATGGCCTTGGCAGTCGATGGCCTCCACACGACCCGAGCCATTGAATATGAAGTGCACTCGCCTGAAGACGCCAACGGAATGTTCGACGTCTTGACCTACGAAAAAGGTGGCTCCGTCCTTCGGATGCTGCAGCAATACCTTGGTGAAACAGCATTTCGAGATGGCGTTCGCCTCTATTTGAAGCGCCATGCCTACGCCAACACGGTGACGACGGATCTGTGGGACGCGATTGAAGAAGCATCGGGCAAGCCCGTTCGACAGATCATGGACACCTGGATCCTTCAAGGCGGTCATCCGCTGATTAGCGTCAACAACGGGGTGGTGAGCCAAAGCCCCTTTAGTTATGGACCACCACTTGTGGGCACCGACAGCGCAATCGGCACAACCTGGCAAGTTCCGCTGCTCACGAGAAACGTAGACAGCCACAGCGTGACGGCCACGCAACTTGGCGCCGAGCCAGTCAACCTTGGAAACGGTCCAGGATCGGTTCTCGCCAATGCCGGCGGATCTGGTGTGTATCGAGTGGCTTATGCCCCAGCTGATGCAGCGGTCATTGCGCCGTCACTCAGCAGCCTCGCTCCCCTTGAGCGTGCAGTGTTGATGAATGATGCACTGGCCGCCACCCAAGCCAACAAGATGGCAATTTCTGACTTCTTCCACTTGGCCGCAAATCTTGGCAATGACGAGGAGCCGGCGACGTGGGGAGCGGTAATTCGAGCGCTCGCACTCCTCAACCGAGTTGCGAGTCCCAAAGAGCGAAGCGACGTGGCGA
>CANFJV010000104.1 GCA_947447225.1 Acidimicrobiaceae bacterium | reverse complement strand
GTCGGTTGAGGCCAGCGAAGGCGAGGAGAACTAAATGGGCCAGAAGGTAAACCCCTACGGGTTCCGCCTCGGCGTGACCACGGACTGGAAGTCCAAGTGGTTCGAAGAGCGCAACTACGGCGCCTTTGTCATCGAAGACTGGAAGATCCGCGACTACCTGCAGACCCAGCTCGAGACCGCCGCGGTCAGCCGTATTGACATCGAGCGCACCCGTGACCGGATTCGCATCGACATCCACACGGCACGTCCTGGCATCGTCATTGGTCGTCGTGGTGCAGAAGCTGACCGCTTGAAGAAGCACATTGAGAAGATCACTGGTCTTCGCAATGGCATTCAGCTGAACATCCAAGAGATCAAGTTCCCAGAACTCGACGCTGCACTCATCGCCCAAGGTATTTGCGACCAGCTCGTTCGTCGTGTGGCGTTCCGCCGTGCGATGAAGCGTGCCATCCAGACCGTGCAAAAGGCCGGTGCCCTTGGCATTCGTGTCCAGTGCTCGGGTCGTCTTGGTGGTGCGGAAATGAGCCGTAAAGAGTCCTACCGTGAAGGTCGTGTGCCACTGCACACCCTGCGCGCTGACATTGACTATGGCTTCCGTGAGGCCAAGACGACTGCTGGTCGTGTTGGCGTCAAGGTGTGGATCTACAAGGGCGACATCTTGCCCTACAAGGTCTCCATTGCCGAGAAGATCAGCCGCGAAGCCGCCTTGGCGGTTGGCGAAGCCGCAGCACCAGCTGCGGGTGACACTGCCCCTTCGGCCCCGAAGCGTCTCGTGACTGCTGGTGGAGGCCGCCGCAAGGCTGAGGCCCCAGCGGCAGATGAAGCATTGACCGATGAGGCCGTTGCGGTCGAAGAGGCCCCAGCACTAATCGAAACCCCAGCGGTGCCCGATGAGCTCGAGCGTCGTTTGGCTGAAGAAGAAGAGATTGAGCGGCGCACGTTGCACGAGCACCACGAGACTCCACACTTCCGCAAGGAGAGTGACTAACCATGTTGATGCCGAGAAGGGTCAAGCACCGCAAGCAGCACCGCGGCCGTCTGACCGGAGCTGCCAAGGGTGGCACCACCATTTCGCACGGCGACTTTGGTATCCAAGCGCTCGAGCCAGCCTGGCTGACCGCTCGCCAAATCGAAGCAGCACGTATTGCCATGACCCGTCACATCAAGCGTGGCGGAAAAGTCTGGATCACCGTGTTTCCTGACAAGCCAATTACGCAGAAGCCTGCCGAAACCCGCATGGGTTCGGGTAAGGGTAACCCTGAGTACTGGGTTGCGGTCGTGAAGCCGGGCCGCGTGTTGTTCGAGCTTTCTGGTGTTGACGAGGCCTTGGCCCGTGCCGCTATGGAGCGCGCCATTCAGAAGTTGCCGATGAAGGCCAAATTCATTGTGCGTCCTGGGACCCACGGTGCACCGGAGGTGACGATCTGATGTCAAAGACTGAGACCTTTACTGACCTGTCGAGCGCAGAGCTCGTCACCAAGTTGTCCGAGTCGCGTCGTGAGCTGTTCAACCTTCGGTTCCAGCTCGCCACCGGCCAACTCGACAACACTGCCCGCATGGGTGGAGTTCGCCGCGAGATTGCTCGTCTGCTCACTGAGCTTCGAGTCCGTGAGATCGCCGAGGCCGAGGCCGGAGCACAAGAAGGAGGTGCCGCGTGAGCGAGGTTGAAACCACACCCCGTGAAAACGGCCGCAAAGTTCGAGAAGGCGTTGTCATCTCGGACAAGATGAACCAGACGATTGTCGTTGCCATTGTCGAAAAAGTGCGTCACCCGCGCTACGGCAAGACGGTACAGCGCACGAAGAAGCTCTATGCCCACGATGCTGAGCAGACCGCAAAGGTCGGCGACCGCGTCCAGGTGATCGAGACTCGTCCACTGTCGAAGTTGAAGCACTGGCGCTTGACGACAGTGTTGGAGCGTGCCCGATGATCCAGCAAGAATCCCGCCTTCGCGTTGCCGACAACAGTGGCGCCAAAGAAGTCCTGTGCATCAGGGTTCTTGGTGGCTCACGTCGTCGCTACGCCTCGATTGGTGACGTGTTCATCGCCACCGTCAAAGACGCCATTCCTGGTGCAGCGGTGAAGAAAGGTGACGTGGTTCGCTGCGTCGTCGTTCGCACCAAGAAAGAATGCCGTCGCCCAGATGGTTCCTACATTCGTTTCGACGAGAACGCTGCAGTGCTGATCAACGACCAGCTCCAGCCTCGTGGAACGCGTATCTTCGGCCCAGTCGGCCGCGAACTTCGTGACAAGAAGTTCATGCGTATTGTCTCGCTCGCACCGGAGGTGCTGTGATGAAGCTGCACAAAGGCGACAAGATCGTCGTGCTGTCGGGCAAGTACCGCGGCACTCGTTCAGTGATTGAAGAGGCACGTCCCGCCACGAACCAAGTGATCGTGACTGGCGTCAATGTGGCCAAGCGCCACACGAAGGCCCAAGGCCAGACCATGCAAGGCGGCATCATCGACAAGGCCATGCCAATGTCGGCGTCGGCTGTTGCGATCTGGTGCGACAAGCACGAGGGTCCCGCCAAGATTGGCATGAAGATTGAAGATGGACGCAAGAGCCGCGTCTGCCGGAAGTGTGGAGCTGCACTGTGAGTACGAACACCACGCCACGTCTGAAGACGCGGTACAACGAAGAGATTCAAGGCGAGCTCAAGAGCACCTTGGAACTCGGCAACGTCATGGAAGTTCCACGACTCGTCAAGATCGTGATCAACTGCGGTGTTGGAAAGGCTGCCGGTCAGGCCAGCCTGATCGAAGGCGCCCAGCGCGACCTCGAGATGATCACGGGGCAAAAGCCACTCGTCACCCGAGCCAAGAAGTCGATTGCAAACTTCAAGCTCCGTGAAGGCCAAGCCATTGGCGTCAAGGTGACCATGCGCGGCGACCGTGCCTGGGAATTTCTTGACCGCTTGATCAGCGTCTCGATTCCTCGTATCCGTGACTTTCGCGGTCTGCCGTTTAAGAGTTTCGATGGCCGAGGCAACTACACCTTTGGTGTGACCGAGCAGCTCATCTTCCCTGAGCTTGACTACGACAAGATCGACCAGCCACGAGGCATGGACATCACCATTGTGACCACCGCCCGCAACGACGCCGAAGGCCGTGCCTTCCTCAATGCGTTCGGTTTCCCGTTCCGACAGGAGAACAAGTAGTTATGGCGAAGAAGAGCATGATTGCCAAGCAGCAGCGCACGCCGAAGTTCAAGGTGCGCGCCTACACCCGCTGCCAGCGCTGCGGCCGACCACGTTCGGTGTACAAGAAGTTCGGCCTGTGCCGTATCTGTCTGCGAGTGATGGTCCACGCCGGTGAAATCCCCGGTGTGACCAAGGCGAGTTGGTGAGGACTAAGAAATGACGATGACTGACCCAATCGCGGACATGCTGACCCGCATCCGCAACGCAAACAAAGCCCAGTTCGACACCGTGTCGATGCCAGGATCAAAAGTCAAGGTTGCCTTGGCCGAGATCTTGAAGCGCGAGGGCTACATCGCTGACTTCACCGTCGCTCCAGCTACGGGCCGCCCTGGCACCACGCTGGAGATCACGATGAAGTACGCCCCAGACCGCAGCCGCACGATTTCAGGTATCAAGCGCATCTCGAAGCCTGGACTTCGCATCTACGCCCAGTCGACCTCGATTCCTCGAGTCCTCGGTGGCATGGGTGTGGCGGTTGTCTCCACCAGCCACGGTCTCATGACCGACAAGGAAGCTCGTCGTCGCCGTCTCGGCGGAGAGGTGCTGTGCCATGTCTGGTAGTTCATCCATCTGCAACCAAGAGAGGATCTGATGTCACGCATCGGTAAGTCCCCGATCACCGTGCCTTCAGGCGTGACCGTTGCGGTCACCGAAGGTCATGTGAAAGTCAGCGGCCCTCAGGGTTCGCTTGAGCGCACCGTGCCAGAAGGCATTTCGCTCAACCAAGAAGGTGATGTGTTGACCGTCAGCCGCATCGATGATGCTCGTGAGCACCGTGCCCTGCACGGCTTGCTTCGCACCCTCGTTGCCAACATGGTCGCCGGTGTCACCACTGGTTTCACGAAGGAACTCGAAATCGTCGGTGTTGGTTACCGTTGCGAAGCAAAGAGCCCAAGCTCGTTGCAGCTCGCACTTGGGTACTCGCACCCCGTGTTTGTTGACGCCCCTGCGGGCATCACCTTCGAAGTCCCTGCCCCGACTCGCATCATCGTCAAGGGCATTGACAAAGAACAAGTCGGCCAGGTGGCCGCCAACATCCGTAAGCTTCGCAAGCCTGAGCCCTACAAGGGCAAGGGTGTGCGCTACGCCGGCGAGCACGTGCTTCGCAAGGCTGGAAAGGCGGCCAAGTAATGGCAGGTCGATCAACACGCGAGCTTCGCATCCGTCGTCACAGTCGGGTTCGTTTCAAAGTTGCAGGCACCGCGGCTCGTCCACGCGTGGCTGTCAGCCGCTCGAACAAGAACATCACCGCACAAATCATTGACGACTTGGCCGGCAACACCTTGGTGGCTGCCTCAAGCGTTGAAGCAGCGGTCACCGTCAGCGGTTCCAACATCGCTGGTGCTGAAGCCGTCGGCAAGCTCTTAGCGGAGCGGGCAAAGCAAGCAGGGATCACGCAAGTGGTCTTCGACCGAGGCGGCTTCGCCTATCACGGACGGGTCGCCGCGCTGGCTGCAGCGCTTCGAGCCGAAGGACTGGAGTTCTAAGAATGCAAGAACCACAGCAATACGAAGAGCGGACCATCAAGGTCAACCGTGTGGCCAAGGTCGTCAAGGGTGGACGTCGGTTCTCCTTCACCGCCCTCATGGTCATTGGTGACGGCAACGGCAAGGTCGGTCTTGGCTATGGAAAGGCCAAAGAAGCTGGTCTCGCCGTGCAAAAGGGCATCGAAGAAGCTCGCAAGAACATGTTCGAAGTGCCACTTGCTGGTACGACGATCACCCACCCCATCATTGGCGAATCCGGTGCTGGCCGTGTGCTGCTCAAGCCTGCGGCTCCTGGTACTGGTGTCATCGCCGGTGGTGCAGTTCGTGCGATTCTCGAAATGGCTGGCGTCCGTGACGTTTTGGCCAAGTCCCTTGGTTCGTCGAACGGCATCAACGTTGCCCACGCAACGGTTGCGGGCCTGAAGGCGCTCAAGCGCCCAGATGAACTTGCCGCACTTCGTGGCAAGACCGAAGAAGAAGTCACCCCTGGTGGCACCTTGCAGGCTTACCGCGAGCGCAAGCGCGCCGGTGATCTCTACAACGAGGCACGATAACCATGGCTGAGAACATGCTCCAAGTCACCCAAATCCGGTCGTCGATCGGCACGAAGCCAAAGCACCGCGGCACGCTGCGTGCGCTTGGTCTTCGTGGCATTGGCAAGACCAACCAACTCCCAGACCGTCCAGAGATTCGCGGGATGATTGCCCGAGTTCCTCACCTCATTAGCGTGACGGAGGTTACGTCATGAAGCTTCACGATCTTCAACCAGCACCAGGTTCGACCAAGGCCAAGCGCCGGGTCGGTCGTGGTATTGCCGGTAAGGGTGGAAAGACCGCAGGACGTGGTACGAAGGGTCAAAAGGCTCGTCGTCAGATTCCTCACCAGTTCGAAGGTGGCCAGTTGCCACTGCTCATGCGAGTGCCGAAGCTGCGTGGATTCAATAACCCCTTCCGGGTCGAGTACACACCGGTCAACTTGGACGCCTTGGCAGAACTCGGGCTTACCGAGGTCACCTTGGACACCTTTGTTGAGCACGGACTGGCCAAGAAGAAGGACCTTGTCAAGGTTCTCGGCCGTGGCACCCTCAGTGCTGCGATCAACGTCACCGCTCACGGCTTTAGCCAGAGCGCCGAAGCAGCGATTCTGGCTGCTGGTGGCACGGTGACCAAGGCCCCGATGCCCTTCGGTGGTGGACGACCCGCTGCGCAGGGCAACGCGCACGCCAACCGATAGGTCGACTTCGTGCTGAGCCGCCTGGCCAATATCTTCAAGGTTGCAGACCTCCGCAACAAGGTGTTGTTCACCTTGGCGGTGATCTGCCTCTACCAGTTCGGTGCCACCATTCCGGTGCCTGGCGTGAGCTGGTCAAAGATTCAGGAACTCCAAAACGCAGCCAACTCCACTTCAGTGGCAAGTTTTCTGAACTTGTTCAGCGGTGGAGCCCTGTCGCGCATGGCCATCTTTGGCCTTGGTGTGATGCCCTACATCACGAGCTCAATCATCATTCAGCTGCTCACGACGGTCATCCCAAAGCTGACCGAGTGGCGTGACCAAGGTGCCGTTGGCCAAAAGAAGATCACACAAACCACCCGGTATTTGACTGTGGCGTTGGCGTTGTTGCAATCAACGGGCCTCGTCTATGCCTTCCACGGCCACGCACAAGCACTCATTGGTACTGACATTGACTTGATCCCCAAGTTCTCGATTCCACTGGCCGCCTTCATGGTGTTGCTGCTCACCGCTGGTACGGCGTTTGTGATGTGGTTGGCTGAACTTATTACCCAACGCGGTATTGGCCAAGGCATGTCGATTCTGATCTTCGCCAACGTGGTGGCCAACATCCCAACCGGTGGAAAAGACGTCTGGGCTGAAGGTGGTGCCCTCAAGTTCTTTGTGATTCTCGCGGTCTCACTGCTCCTGCTTGTTGGCATTGTGTT
>CANFJV010000103.1 GCA_947447225.1 Acidimicrobiaceae bacterium | reverse complement strand
GTCCTGATGGGCCTCATCTACGCCATTGGTTCGATCTCTGGTTGCCACGTGAACCCTGCGGTCACCGTTGGCGCCTTAGTCGCCAAGCGCATCTCGTTCTCTGAGGCAATTGGCTACATCGTTGCGCAATTCATTGGCGGCATTGTTGGAGCAGCCCTGCTGTGGTTCACCTTCAAGCAGTCACCTGACTATGTGCGCAGCTCGACTGGCCTCGGTGCCGACGGCTTTGGCGCTCACTCGATGATTCACATCTCCGCCGCTGGTGCCTTCCTGGCGGAAGTCATCATGACGGCGATCTTCGTGCTCGTGATCTTGGCCGCAACCGGCAAGGCCAGTGCCGGACTTGCCACCGGCCTTGTCATTGGCTTGACCCTCACGTTGGTGCACCTCTTTGGCATTTCCGTTGACGGCACATCGGTCAACCCAGCTCGGTCGTTCGGGCCAGCGCTGTTTGTTGGCGGCGACGCCTTGAAGCAGGTGTGGGTGTTCATTGTTGCCCCGCTCGTTGGTGGCGCACTTGCTGCGCTCATTCACAACGGCCTTGGACTGAAGAGCGCCGACAACTAACCAACACTGAGACGTTTGCCCCGGGATCAGAGAACTGGTCCCGGGGTTGCTCAGAAACCTGAGCAAAGTGGCAGGATGGAGGAATGACTTCGTCTTCTCGCTACGGCATCACGATTCCCTTTGATGGGATCTCACTCCCCGACCACCGTGCGTGGTTCTCAAAGTTGGTTGACCTCGGCTACACCGACGTCTGGTCGGCAGAAGTCGACGGTGTCGACGGCTTTACCCCATTGACGTTGGCTGCGGCCTGGGAGCCTCGCCTCAACTTGGGCGTTGCCATCATCCCGGCGTTCACCCGTGGGCCAGCCCTGTTGGCACAGACCATTGCTGGCCTTGCTGAAGCCGCACCTGGCCGCTTCACCTTTGGACTCGGTGCTTCAAGCCAAGTCATCGTTGAGCGCTGGAATGGAATTCCCTTTGAGGCTCCTTTCCAACGAGTGAAGGACGCCCTCGAGTTTCTGCGCTTGGCCCTCTCAGGAGAGAAGATCGACTTCGAGAGTCCATCGTTCACCGTTCGTGGCTTCAAATTGGCGCGTCCCGTCGAGGTCCAGCCTGAACTCTTCGTTGCCGCACTGCGCCCACAGATGCTTCGTCTCGCAACCGGATCTGGTGACGGGGCCATCCTCAACTGGCTAAGTGCAGAAGATGTCCGCACCGTCGTTGACGTCGTGGGCACCGAAGCACCGCTCACTGCTCGGATTTTCGTCCTTCCAACTGAAGACAAGGACTTAGCTCGCTTCGTTGGTCGACGGATGATCACCGCGTACTTAAACGTTGAGGCCTACGCCCAATTTCACCGCTGGCTTGGTCGAGGTGCCGCGCTTGAACCAATGTGGGATGCGTGGGCTGCTGGGGATCGCAAGAAGGCCTTAGATGTGATCCCTGACGAAGTCGTCGACTCACTCATCATCAATGGCAGCTACGCCGCTTGTCGGGAGCAGATTGATCGATATGTCGAAAATGGCGTTTCGATTCCCAACCTCGCCATCATTCCCGTCAACGTTGATTTGGAAGAAGCCCTCACGCAACTTTCGCCGAGCGCTCGATAATCGTGGCGACCTTTGAGGTCAATGCAGCAACCAAGAAGAGCCCCGAAGAGGTCTTCGCCTTGTTGTCTGACCTCACCAATGCGACCGGGTGGGACCCAAGTGTTGTAGCGGTTGAGCGCACGGAGGACGGACCACTTGGGGTTGGTGCCGGTTTCAAGGTGACGCTTGGACTCTTAGGCCTCGAAAAAGCCCTCGTTTACAGCATCGTGGAATTCGAAGCGCCACATCGCTTGGTTCTGCAGTCGTCAACCTCGTTTCTTGTCTCGACCGACACCATCACCGTTGAGGCGCAACAAGACGGTGGTTCAAATGTTCGCTATCAAGCCACCCTTGACGGTCAAGGCCTCGTGCAACTCGCCGAACCGCTGCTGAAGGCGGTCATCACCTACTTCGGCAGTACTGCCAAGCCTGGCCTCCTCAATCTGTTGACCAAATGAGAAGTAGTCGGCTCGCCCGCCTCGTTGACCAGACCCTCGAGGCCTCGGTGGTTGGAAGTTTCACCACCATTGGACCGATCCTTCGTCGGCGCCTTGAACATTGGGAGCCGTTCCCAAGTGCTGCAGGAAAGCACATCATCATCACCGGGGCCACCTCTGGGCTTGGCCTGAAAGCAGCCGAGATCTTGGTTGGACTTGGTGCCAATGTGCACCTCGTTGGTCGTAACGAAACGAAATTGAACAGCGTCATCGACAACCTTCAAGATTCCGCCCGCAAAAGTGGTGGCAGCGCCACCGGGCATGTGTGCGATCTCTCACTGCTGCGCTCCACCACGAAACTCGTCGCCGAACTCCAACAAGCAGTGCCGGAGGTTCATGTGCTCATCCACAATGCCGGTGCGCTTCTTTCGAACTACACCGAGACCACTGAAGGAGTTGAACAGACTCTGGCAGTTCATGTGCTTTCGCCAGAGGTGTTAACCAGAGGTCTCGTCGATCAACTTGCCGCAGCAAACGGCCAGGTCATCACCATGACCTCAGGTGGGATGTACAGCGAACGCTTTGACCTCCAAACACTGGAGATGACCAAGGCCAACTACAAAGGCACGGTTGCGTACGCTCGGGCAAAACGAGCGCAGACCTTGCTCACCATGGCGTGGAACGAGGACTTGAGCAGCGACGGTGTCAGTGCGCACCTTGTGCATCCAGGATGGGCCGACACTCCAGGCGTCGACGCCAGTCTTCCGTTGTTCTCAACGGTGATGGGGCCACTCCTTCGCAGTCCCGAAGAAGGGGTTGATACCTTGGTATGGCTCGCCACCTCAGATGGTTCTGCTCGCGTGCCAGGCCAACTCTGGCTCGACCGAAACCCTCGGCCACTCCACAAACTCCGGCGGACCCGTCTGACCACTGTCGAAGAATCTGCTGCCAAAGATGCCCTTGTTGCGTGGTGCAACCAGCGCATCGCTCGCGCCACTCGGCCCCACGACTGAGAACCGAAAATCTGGAGTCTGGCCGGCCAGAGTGCTAGGACATGCGTATGGACTTTCGTGAACATAGCGTCAAGGAACTTGCGAGTGAGATTGCTTCGGGCGCCCGAAGTGCCCGCGAGGTCGTCGAGGCAAGTTTTGACCGCATTGACGCAACCAATGGATTGGTGAATGCCTTTGTCAACGTCGACCGCGAAGGAGCGCTCCTTGCAGCCGACGCGGTAGATGCTCGCCGTGCACGTGGCGAAGCGCTCCCACCACTTGCGGGTATCCCGATTGGCGTGAAGGACTTAGAAGACGCGCAAGGACTCCCGACCACCTACGGATCGGCGTGTTATCGAGATGCCGCGCCAGCAACGGTTGACTCTGCCCTCGTCGCACGACTGAAGGCGGCTGGTTGCATTGTGGTTGGCAAGACCAATACACCAGAGTTTGGTTGGACTGCCAAGACCGACAACGCCGTCTTTGGTCTGACCAAGAACCCTTGGAACTTGCACCACTCCCCTGGCGGATCGTCCGGTGGCACCGCAGCAGCACTGGCAGCTGGGATGGTTCCGCTCGCCACTGGCTCAGACGGTGGAGGTTCCATTCGTATTCCCGCCGCATCGTGCGGACTTGCTGGTATGAAAACGTCGTTTGGTCGAGTCCCGCAAGCAGATGCTGAAGCTCCGGGTTGGCTTGACCTTTCGGCCAAGGGACCAATGGCACTGCGCTTCAGTGATGTGACGCAAGTCCTGAATCTGGTGGTTGGCCCCGACCCTCGTGACTCGACCTCACTGCCCGCGCTCGACCGGCCACTTGGCGTCAACGCTGGTCGACCACTTCGCGTCGCGTGGTCGAAAGACCTTGGCTATGGCCAAACCGACACCGAGGTGTTGGCCGCCTGCACGAGTGCGCTTCGTGCACTTGAAGATGCTGGCGTTGAAGTGATCGAGATCGACAAGGTCTTCAGCGAAGACCCCCTCAACCCTTGGCTCTCCATTGTTGGTGCCTGTCTTGATCGATCGTTCGCACCATTTGCCGGATCCGCTGCGGCTGCAGAAGCCGATCCCATTTTGCAGATGATCGTGGCTGGCGGAGGGGCACTGAGCGCCCGAGGTCTGATCGAGGCGATCGATACCCGCCACTTCTTAACGGCTGAACTCGCCGCCATTCTCGGTGGATATGACCTGTTGCTCTGCCCCGTGACCGCTGGCGTCACCCCTGAAACCGCACTTGATGGGATGGGCACCGTCAATGGCGAGACAACCATCAACTGGGTGCAGTACACCTATCCGTTCAACATGACCCGCTCCCCCGCAGCGTCGGTTCCCGTTGGCGTGTCCGCAAGCGGCGTACCCATTGGACTCCAGGTCGTCGGCAACTGGCTAGACGACCACCTCGTGCTGGAACTCTGCAACCTGCTTGAAACGGTCATGCCCTTCACGCAGCGCGCCAGCATCTAATGCGTCCAGTTCATCGTCGAGGGGCAGAACTTCTTAACCCTGCGACCTATCTTGGCGACCCCCAATCGCTCTATGGGGCGCTTCGCAGCGAAGCACCCATCACGTGGGTCGAGGACCCTGGTTTTTGGGCGCTGTCCACCCATGGACTGGTCACCAAGGCATCACTTCACCCTGAGGAGTTCTGTTCACGACGGGGAATTTTGGTCGGTGAAATTGGAACGACCTACGACTTCCCGCCGACCATGATGCACACCGATGCACCCGAACACACTCGGTATCGGCGCCTCGTGCAACCTGGCTTTAAGCCTTCGATGATCAAGCAACTTCGCACTCAAGTCGAAGCGGTGGCATCGAGACTTCTTGATCAACTCCCCGTTGGCGAAGATGTCGACATCGTTCAAGCACTGTCGATCCCATTCCCGCTTCAAGTCATCGCGGAGATCCTCGGTGCCGACGTGGACGAGTGGCCAACTTTTTTTCGATGGTCTGAAGCGGCAATTCCTGATGTGCTCGACCTGAGCGCCGAAGAGCGTGCGGCAACGCAACTTGAAATGTGGAACTACTTGATTGGTCTTGCCGAAGATCGTCGGAAAGACCCTCGAGATGATCTCGTCTCTGCCATTGCCACCGCCACCATGGATGGGGACTTGCTGAGCGAGACCGAGCTTGCAATGTTTTTAATTCAGCTCCTTGTTGCGGGCAACGAAACCACTCGAAACCTCATCTCAGGCGGACTCGTGGCACTCGCTGAGCGGCCAGACTCTTGGGCAGAGGTCGTCAAAAGCGACGCAGTGCTCCCGACGGCGGTAGAAGAAATGCTCCGTTGGACAACGCCAGTCACGTCATTTCTCCGCACCGCAACGGGGAGGACCGAACTCGGCGGTCAAGTGATCGAAGAAGGCGACCCGGTACTGCTGGTCTATGCCTCTGCAAATTTTGACGAATTGGTGTTTGGCGATACCGCGTCGCAATTTGACGTCACTCGAAGCCCGAATCCACACGTCAGTTTTGGGGTTGGCAATCACTTCTGCCTTGGTGCAGCACTTGCCCGCATGGAGGCTGACGTCGTCTTACGTGGGCTTCGAGAAAAGGCAAAGAGGCTTTCGCTTGTTGGAGCGGTGGAACGTTCACCAAGTTCCATTATCAGTGGCGTTCGTCATGCAACACTTCGGCTTGAGGCGTAGCACTGCTGCAGTTTTTTGAGTCTGCCGATGGCACGCTTCGCACCTCACCAACCGTGCGCTTGCTGTGATAGGCAATGGGCGTGAGTTCGCCAGAACTGTTTTCTGACAAAGATGTTCTCGACCGCACGGCAGCGTTCGCGCTCGAGTACTCATCCGCAACGCCGTTCCCTCACGTGGTCTTTGACGGACTTTTCAACCTCGAGGTCCTTCGCAGTGTGGCGAACGAATTTCCCGAGAACGACTGGATTCAGTATTCGACCAACTCTGAAGTGAAGTTGGCGCTTGAGGACGAATCCAAGATGGGCCCAGTCACAAGGGCAGTCATGCACGAACTCAATAGTCAACGGTTCTTGAAATTTCTCGAAGGTGTCACTGATATCTCCGGGTTGATTCCCGACCCGTATCTGCGAGGCGCGGGCCTTCACCAAATTCGACGTGGTGGCTTTCTCAAGGTTCACACCGACTTCGACAAGCACAAATTCATGAACCTGGACCGACGCCTGAATGTCCTTATCTACTTAAACGACAACTGGGAAGAAAGTTACGGTGGTCATCTTCAACTTTGGGACACCGAAATGACCACTTGTGAAAAAAGTGTGCTTCCAGTTCTCGGCCGCTGCGTCATCTTCCTCACCAACGACTACTCACTTCATGGTCACCCAGAACCGCTGACGTGCCCAGAGGATCGAAGTCGACGATCGATTGCGATGTACTACTACACCAACGGTCGACCACCTGGCGAGGTCAAAGAGGGCCACTCGACGGTGTTTTTCGCCCGTCCTGAGGATGCACCACAAAAGCGTTCTTCAAAGCAGCGCCTTGCCCACGTGGCAAAGCGCTGGCTCCCTCCGGTACTTACTGACGCCCTCAAAAAGCACTAACGCCAACGCACCTCGTGCGTTGGCGTTCGTGAAGGACTGAAGTTTCACGCTGACCAGTCAGCGCTGAACATGGCTTAGCTAAATTGCTCAAGCAGTTCGGCAAACTTTTCTCGTGCCGCACGTGCTCGGTCTGGGATGAACTCTGTTGGCCGCTCGCTCGGCTCATAAGCCTTGAG
>CANFJV010000102.1 GCA_947447225.1 Acidimicrobiaceae bacterium | reverse complement strand
CGAGCGGAACCGGTTCCATCTCGACGTGACCGTGGCCCATGATGAAGCAGAAGCTCGAATTGCTCAAGTGATCGCTGCTGGTGGGCGAGTTGGGCCAACATCGCTCCCACCGAGCTTCACCGTGCTCATCGATGCCGAGGGCAATGAGGTCTGCATTTGCACCTGGTCGGGCCGAGACGAGCGCGGTTGGTGAAGCCGGTGAATCCACAAGGCGCTCTGTGACGGCCTACAAGATCTCGGTATCAATGGCAGTTCGCCAGTAGGAGGCGCTCCGTTCACTGAACGCGATGAGGTTGATGGTGAAGGCGTCATCATCTACCTCCTTGAGGGCCCTCACGCTGACCCTTGCTGCTCGATCTTCTGGGAATCCATAGATGCCGGTCGAGATGGCGGGAAACGCAATGGAGGTGAGCCCAGCCTCTCTGGCACACAACACACAAGACTGGTAGGTAGCACGGAGGAGGACGTCTGCTTCGTCGGGACTGCTTTTCGAGAAGATTGGTCCCACCGCATGGATGATGGCCTTGACCCCCTCCGATTCGAGGTTGAAGGCAGGAGTCAGGCGAGCTTCGCCAGTTGGGCAAGGTGCAATGGCGTCACAGGCCTGTTGCAATTTCTCGGAACCTGCAGCGTTGAAGATGGCTCCGCAAACCCCGCTACCAGCCCTGAGGAGGTTGTTCGCAGCATTGACAATGGCTTCTGAATCGAAGTCGGTACCGCCAAGTTTTGTGATGTCCCCTACCGAGAGTGCGATCATGGACTGTCCTCAGCGATCCTCATCTTGCAAGGTTACGACTCGGCCGAGACCGATGTTGGCGTGCGAATTAGCCCGGCGCAGCGATCTCGAGGCGTCGGCGTTGCATGGTTGCCCGCTGCACTCGTACTCTCCGCAAACTGCCTAGTGAAGTGATGCTTCACCGAGGCGATGATCCAGTCACCTCGACGCAGTTGAAAGTGTTGGTATTGGGCCCTTGTCGAGCGAATCGGCCGACGTTCGCCTGACCGCCTGCATGAGGTCTGCTCAGCTCTTGAGGTTGCGTTGAACTGTTCGGGTACAGGTACTTGGTGGGCAGGAGAAAACTCCGAAAGCCTCTGCTCATCAACTGGTGAGGAACTCGCCGCAAAATGCGAGAGTGGCGAAGTCCTCGAGCGACCATGCAGTGAAGACCCCGGGTGTTGTTCGATGCTGCAAGAGTGCGGCGATCGGTGGCCACTTACCCTGACGACATTTGCTGACGAGTAACCTCTGATCGTCACTCGGGGCTCACCACTTGGCGAACTGCGGCGACGGAAAGTTCGGCGATGGACCAAACAACCCTTGAACACATCGCCTCGACGAGTTCCACAACGCTCTTCCAAGCAGTACTTGAGACCGAGGCTCCTCCGCAGCTTGCAACGGTGGCGATTGGTGAACGAGACGTTGACGCTCGTCTCGTTCGACAACCTGAATTCTCGACGTGGGAACCAGTGGCAGTGGCGCTTGAAGGTGGGGGCATTGGGACCGATGCCGGAGCCGCCATTGATCGTCATGGGCGATTCATTCGCGAGTCATTTCGGGATCAGTTCGAACTCAAACGTAACGCTCCGGCCATCACCTCCACCGGTGAAACAACACTCACGCCTGGGCGAATTGGCTCGCTGATCGGAGAATGGAGCCACAGCTTTTACCACTGGCTCATTGAGTGCTTGCCGAAGTTGGCCACGCTTCGGGCCACCGAACTCTCCTTTGATGGCTTTCTCGTTCCGGCGGATCTCAAGCCCTTCCATTTGGCCACGCTTGATGATCTTGGAATTCACGAGGGGCTCCGTGTTCCCTACTTCGGCCAGCCTGTCTTTGCCGAGGAGATGGTGTGGGCTCAGCCGCTCTTTCCGCCAAGTTTTCCGAATGCAACGGCGGTGAAGTGGTTAGTTGAAAACCTTCGCGGTTCCAGACAACCTTCAGCCCAACCTCGTCGTGTGTACCTCTCACGAAGCGGAAGCCGTCGGGTGAGTAATGAGTCACGTCACGCTGCAGTGCTGAAGTCGGCTGGATTTGAACTCCTCAATACCGACGCGATGAGTTACCGCGACCTCGTAGAGGTGTTCTCGAGTGCCAAGTGGATCGTTGGCCCGCATGGAGCGGCCTTTGCCAACTGCATTTTCAGCGAACGGGCCAACCTCTATGAGCTCTATCAAAGCGATCATGTCAATGTCAGTATCACGTCACTCGCGGCAGCAAGTGGCCATCGACACTTTTCGACGGTGCTAGATCCTCGACGATCGAGGCATGCATTGCTTCGGCCTCAAATTGCAATCCCGGTCAAGACCTTTGCCGCCAATCTGGAGGCGTTTCTTGTGGCAAGTGAATCGCCGCTCTAGCGAGCGTTGAACCTCAAGCCCTTTTGTTGCTGGTCCTCGCTTCGGCGCAAGCACGCTTCCAACTCAGATTCCAAGGACGTCGCTCCACTTGGCGTCAAGTTGGTAGAGAAAGAGTTCGCAACGCTTGGCTTCAACGTCTTCGCCAATGGCTTCGGCTGCCTTGCGAAGGGCGTTGAGCGATCGGAGAAACCCGAGGTTTTCCTCATGGGCTGCCTTCACTGCGCCTGAGCCGCGCCATCCCGATTGGCGGAGTTGATCGAGTCCTCGGTGATACCCCACTCGAGCAAAGGCATATGAGGTCACAGGGTCACTGGCCAACTCCGCCAACTGCGCCCAGGCTTGGAGCAGAGTCGGCCACGTGGCGGCAATGGCTTTGACCGCAGCCTCATCAGTGCCCGCTTGGGTAAGGCGGTGGCGTTGTTCAACCGAAATCGCTGCAAGCACGGTTTCGGGATCGCCTCGGGTGATGGTGACGGGGTGATCTTGGCTCATGATGGCCTCCTTGCCTTTCACCCTAGGGGAGCGCACACTCAAGTGACCGGATTGTTGCTGGGCAACGTCTTGGGTAAATCATTGGGATTTCAGGAATTTCTCATCTTCTGAGTGGAGAAACTCAAAAAACTTGACAATAAGACACTCAAGTTCTGTACACTTTGATACAGGCGGTTGCTACCGTAGTAATCACCACAGGTTCGAAACAGTGACGGACCAACGAAGGAGCAGAAACACATGGCAAAAGCAGTTGGAATTGACCTCGGAACGACGAACTCAGTCGTCAGTGTCTTAGAAGCGGGCGAGCCCGTTGTCATCCCGAACGCCGAAGGTGGTCGCACGACCCCATCAGTCGTCGGATTCGCCAAGAACGGTGAAGTGTTGGTCGGTGAAGTGGCCAAGCGCCAGGCAATCACCAACCCCGACCGCACCATTCGCTCGGTGAAGCGTGAGATCGGCACGAACTGGACGATCGACATCGACGGTAAGGCCTACACCCCACAAGAGATCTCGGCTCGTATCTTGCAGAAGCTGAAGCGTGATGCGGAGGCCTACCTCGGCGACACGGTGACCGACGCGGTCATCACCGTGCCGGCCTACTTCGATGACGCCCAGCGCACTGCCACCAAAGAAGCCGGTGCCATTGCCGGTCTCAATGTGTTGCGCATCATCAACGAGCCAACTGCAGCCGCCTTGGCCTATGGCTTGGACAAAGACGGACAAGACCAGACGGTCCTTGTGTTTGACCTTGGTGGCGGAACCTTTGACGTCTCGGTGCTCGACATTGGTGATGGCGTGTTTGAAGTGAAGTCAACCTCTGGCAACACCCACCTTGGTGGCGATGACTGGGACAACAAGGTCATTGAGTGGATGGTCAAGACCTTCAAGGACCAAGAAGGTGTTGACTTGGCCCAAGACAAGATGGCAACGCAGCGTCTAAAAGAAGCTGGCGAAAAGGCCAAGATTGAGCTGTCATCGGTCCAAGAGACCCAAATCAACTTGCCCTTCATCACCGCAACTGCTGATGGACCAAAGCACTTGGACTTGAAGCTCACTCGAGCCATGTTCAATGAGTTGACGGCTGACCTGGTCGCAGCGTGCAAGGGGCCATTCGAAGCAGCGATCAAAGACGCTGGTCTCAAGACCTCGGACATTGATCACGTCGTGATGGTTGGTGGATCAACGCGTATCCCCGCCGTTCAAGAACTTGTTCAGCAGTTGACCGGCAAAGAGCCACACAAAGGTGTCAACCCTGATGAAGTCGTGGCCATTGGTGCGGCCGTGCAAGCTGGTGTGTTGAAAGGTGATGTCAAAGACATCTTGCTGTTGGACGTCACCCCACTGTCGCTTGGTATCGAGACCAAAGGCGGCGTCATGCACCGTCTCATCGAGCGCAACACGACGATCCCAACCCGTCGGTCCGAAGTCTTCACGACTGCGGATGACAACCAGCCTTCGGTTGAGATTCATGTACTCCAAGGCGAGCGTGAAATGGCGATGTACAACAAGACGCTCGGCAAGTTCCAGCTCGTTGACATCCCACCAGCACCTCGTGGTGTGCCGCAGATCGAAGTCACCTTCGATATCGATGCCAACGGCATCGTGAACGTGTCGGCATCGGACAAGGCAACGGGCAAGACCCAGTCGATCACCATCACTGGTGAGTCCAACTTGTCCAAAGAAGACATTGAGCGCATGGTGCGCGACGCAGAAGCCCACGCTGCTGATGACAAGGCGCGCAAAGAAGAAGCCGAAATCCGCAACAGTGCAGAAGGCCTCGTCTACCAAACCGAAAAGCTCATCAACGAGCAAGGTGACAAGCTCGATGAGACCTTGAAGGCACAAGCGGCGGAAGGCATCGCTCAAGTCAAGGCAGCACTTGAGGGGACGGACTTGGAAGCGATCAAGACGTCAACTGATGCGCTCATGAAGACAAGCCAAGAGCTCTCGACCAAGCTCTACGAAGCCGCAACGCAAGACCAGGGCTCGGCTGAAAACCCAGCAACCAATGACGACGACGTCGTCGACGCCGAGATTGTGGACGAGAAGTGAGCGAAGAAGGCGTGAACAACGAAGGCGATGACGTCGAGGTAAACCTCGACGACATCGTCCAAGATGCCGAACAGGTGCTTGCTGACGCTGAAGGCGAAGTAGTGGAAGAACTCCTTGAGCCCTTGCAGTTGGCTGAACTCGAGCGCGACAACTTCAAAGACGCACTCCAGCGGCTTCAAGCGGACTTTGAGAACTACAAAAAGCGTGTTGCTCGCAACCAAGCCGACGAGTCTGCCCGTCAGTCGGGCAACTTGGTGGCGAAGTTGCTGGTGGTCATTGACACCTTGGACTTGGCCCAAGCCCACCTCCACGACACCGACGATGATGCAGAGGCCAAAGCCTTAGTTGCCGCACGTGCCCAATTGCTTGAAGTGTTGAGCAAAGAAGGTCTCGTGAGGGTTGATGCAGCAGCGGTTGCGTTTGATCCTGAAATCCACGATGCCGTTATGCACGGCGAGGCAACAGGAGATGAGACCGAAACCGTGGTCGATGAGGTCTTGCGGTCTGGCTATGTCTGGCAGGGCCAAGTACTGCGCCCCGCCATGGTGAAGGTCAGAGGGTAAGTGGCCGCGCAGCGCGAGTGGTTTGAGAAGGACTACTACAAAGTCCTGGGCGTTCCCGAGAATGTCTCGGAGAAGGACCTCACGCGCGCCTATCGCAAACTGGCCAAGCAGTATCACCCTGACGCCAATCCAGGAGCAGAAGATCGCTTCAAGGAGATCTCAACTGCCTATGAGGTCATTGGTGATCCAGAAAAGCGCAAAGAGTATGACGAAGTGCGTCGCATGGGCCCCGCTGCGGCTGGCTTTGGCCAGCCCGGCGGTGGCTTTGGTGGCGGGTCCTACGGCGCCGGAGATATGGGCGACCTTGGTGATTTGTTCGGCGGTCTTTTTGGTGGCCGTGGTCGAGGTCGACGTGCGGCGCAACGTGGTGATGACTTAGAAGCCCATCTTCACTTGGATTTCGCTGAAGCCATTGACGGCGTCACCACCTCGGTGCATGTGCCGGGTCAAAGCCCTTGCTCTCCATGTCGGGGAACCGGAGCGAAAGCTGGCACGCAACTAAAGACCTGCCCTCGCTGTCATGGCTCAGGTCAGATGAATGACAACCAAGGCATGTTTTCTCTCGCCCAGGTGTGCCCCACCTGTTCGGGGCGAGGATCGCTCGTTGAGACGCCGTGTGAGGCGTGCCATGGGTCTGGTCGCGCACCGTCGAATCGACAGGTGAAGGTTCGCATTCCTTCTGGGGTCGATGATGGCCAGCGCATCAAAGTGAAGGGCAAGGGGTCGCCAGGTTCAAATGGCGGACCAGCGGGAGATCTCTATGTCGTGATCTCGGTGTCCGCGCACCCGCTGTTTGCGAAAAAGGGTCGCAACCTGCTCATCACGGTTCCAGTGTCGATGGCAGAAGCCGTCCTTGGCACCACGGTGACCGTGCCGAGCTTGCATGAATCGGTCACGGTCAAAGTGCCTGCGGGCTTCCAAAGTGGCATGAGCCTTCGGGTTCGTGGCTATGGCGTTCCAGCGGCCAAGGTTGATGGCGCCTCGGGCGACCTGTTGGTGAAGGTCGAAGTCGTGGTGCCCAAGCACCCAAGTGAAGAACAACTCGCACTGTTTGAGCAGCTTCGTGTGCTTGATGACGACAGCGACTTGCGAAAGAAGTTTGAAACGAAATGACGAGACCTCATGAGACCCATGCGGTCTATGTGATTTCGGTTGCGGCCGAGTTGTCTGGTGTGCACCCACAAACCCTTCGCATTTATGAACGCAAAGGGCTCTTGGAGCCTGGCCGGACCTCTGGGGGGAGCCGCCGGTTCTCCGAAGCAGATCTTGAGCGTTTGGCCCGTATTCAAGCGTTGACCCAAGCGGGTCT